>NZ_JBVHQD010000006.1:0-484840 GCF_055567595.1 Streptomyces sp. NPDC026515 | reverse complement strand
GCACCCACCCCATACGACAACGTCGGCCTTCAAGACCACAACCAGGTCTTGAAGGCCGACGTCACGCCAGGCCCCGGATTAACCAACAGCATCCGTGAAAGGTGCGGGGCCCTCGCCTCGCCGTGGCCCGTGGGAGCGCGGGGCGCGCGGTACCGGAGGAGCCGGGGTTACCGCCCCAGCGCGGCCAGCTCCTTCGCCGCCTCCGTCAGGTCCTTCGCCGTGTCGATCGCCCGCCAGTAGGCCCCCTGCGGAATCGGGAACCCGGCCAGCCGGTTGCTCCGGGCGAGGTGCGGGAACGTCGTCCGCTCATGGTCTCCCCGCTCGGGAAGCATCTCGGCGAACTCGGGCGAGAAGACGTACACGCCCGCGTTGATCTCGAACGTCGACGGCGGCGCCTCGATGAAGTCCGTGATGTGCCCGAAGCCGTCCGTCTGCACCGCGCCCCAGGGGATCCGCGGCCGGGCGAGCGCGAGCGTCGCCACCGCGTCCCGCTCCGTGTGGAAGTCGGCCATGTCGCGCAGCGAGAACCGCGTCCAGATGTCGCCGTTCGTGGCGTACCAGGGCCGGTCGGTGTGCGGAAGGTGCTTGGCGGCGTACCTGAGGCCGCCGCCACGGCCCAGCGGCTCGCTCTCCACCACCGTGGTGACGGAGAGCGGCAGGTCGGCCGAGTCGAGCCAGGTGCGCAGGACGTCCGCGAGGTGGCCGCAGGAGACCACCACGTCCGTGACGCCCTCTTCGGCGAGCCAGGTCAACTGATGGCCGATGATCGGGGTGCCCGTACCGGGGATCTCGACCATCGGCTTGGGCCGGTCGTCGGTGTACGGACGAAGCCGTGAGCCCTGGCCACCGGCCAGGACCACGGCTTGAGTGGGGCGCGACGCGGCGTTCGGATGGGTCATGCCCCGAACTGTACGACGCGCCCCCGGACGGGTTTCCCGCGGTACGGCGGCAGCGGGAACCCGTTACCTGCCGACCGGCCGCTGTTCAGCTGTGCGCTGCCAGCACGCCGGACGCGAAGGACGTGTCGCACACCGGGCGGGCGTACGACTGGGCGCGCGAGGCGCCGTAGATGCGTACCGCGGCCCGGCCCAGCGCCCGGGCGATGGACGAGCAGTGCTCGGCCAGCGACGGGTGGCCGTTGACCGCCTGCTGGAGGTGGGTGAGGACCTGGCTCGGGTTCTTGTCCTGGAGCTCGGTCATCAACTGGTCGCGCAGAACGTCCTGGGGGGCCCGCGAGACGGCCTTGGAGGAGACGTCGGCGTCGGTCACGTCGGTCGCGGTGAGCACCGAGTTCCGCGGGCTTCCCGTCCAGTTGACGCGGGTGACGGCGAGGGTCCCGGAGAGCACCAGGACGACGGGCAGGACGAGGGCGAGAGTGCGGCCGATCCGGCGGGCAGGGCCGCCCCGGTGGCCGCGTCGCGTCTGAGGGGTGGTGGAGTGCTTCACGCGTGTGAGGGTAGCGTGCGGTAATGATTTGGCGACATTTAGTCACCGGTTCGGGGGATGGAGAAGAGCCTCGTTCTGGGTAGGGGGTTGACGCACGCTGCTCGAAAACAACCCGCTTGCCGGGGTAGTTCGGGGCAACGGAAAGGGCCCCGCAGCAGGCCGCGGGGCCCTTTCCGTCAACCTGGGCAAGTTCACCCTGGTCAGAGGTTTCTCTCTTTGATCGCTCAGTCGGAGAGACGCTCGCCCGTGGAGGTCGAGAACACGTGGGTCTCGCCCGGCCGCGGCACGACGTGCAGCGTGGCGCCCTTGTCCGGGACCGCGCGGCCGCTGACGCGGACGACCAGGTCCTTGAGGTCGTCGCCGACCTTGGCGCTGCCGTAGACGTAGCCGTCGGCGCCGAGCTCCTCGACGACGTTCACGGAGACCGCGAGACCCGCCGGGGCGTCCTCGGTGTCCTTGGTGAGGGAGGCCGCGGCCTCGCCGTTGTGCTCGACGATGTCGAAGTGCTCGGGACGGACACCGACGGTCACGGTGCGGTCGCCCTTGTCGGCGGCGGCCTGGAGCGCCTCACGGTTGACCGGGACCACGCTGTTGCCGAACTTCACACCGCCGTCGGTGATCGGGACCTCGACCAGGTTCATGGCGGGGGAGCCGATGAAGCCGGCCACGAAGAGGTTGGCCGGGCGGTCGTACATGTTGCGCGGCGAGTCGACCTGCTGGAGCAGACCGTCCTTGAGGACCGCGACGCGGTCGCCCATCGTCATGGCCTCGACCTGGTCGTGGGTGACGTAGACGGTGGTGATGCCCAGACGGCGCTGGAGGGACGCGATCTGCGTACGGGTCGAGACACGGAGCTTGGCGTCCAGGTTGGACAGCGGCTCGTCCATGAGGAAGACCTGCGGCTCACGCACGATGGCGCGGCCCATCGCGACACGCTGACGCTGACCGCCGGAGAGCGCCTTCGGCTTGCGGTCCAGGTACTCGGTGAGGTCGAGGATCTTCGCGGCCTCCTCGACCTTCTGCCGGATCTCCGCCTTGTTGACGCCGGCGATCTTGAGCGCGAAGCCCATGTTGTCGGCGACCGTCATGTGCGGGTAGAGGGCGTAGTTCTGGAACACCATGGCGATGTCCCGGTCCTTGGGCGGCAGGTGCGTGACGTCGCGGTCACCGATGCGGATGGCGCCGGCGTTGACGTCCTCGAGCCCCGCGAGCATCCGGAGCGAGGTGGACTTGCCGCAACCGGAGGGACCGACCAGGACGAGGAACTCTCCGTCCTCGATCGCGATCTCGAGTCCGTCTACGGCGGGCTTGGTGGAGCCCGGGTAGATCCGGGTCGCCTTGTCGAACGTAACAGTGGCCATGGCTCAGAGGCCCCCTTCTACCGGCAGGAACGTGCCGGACGATCCGTTGTAGGAAGGTGGTTGGTGTAGTCCACGAGAGTGAACTGGGTCAGGACAGTACCTGGCGTTCACCCTGTATGTCAGTACCTGGAGGCGTGTGAACTTCGCGGTAATTTTCGACGGGCACCGCCGGGGAGCTGGGTACACTGCTCTGGCACGCGAGCGGCACGCCCACGCGCAGGCCTCCTTAGCTCAGCTGGCCAGAGCAACGCACTTGTAATGCGTAGGTCGTCGGTTCGAATCCGACAGGGGGCTCTGTCCCGGTCGGCGGCCCCCGCGATCCGTGATCGCGGGGGCCGCCGGGTGTCGGGGGCGGAGTCAGCCGGTGACCGTCTTCGTCGCCTTGCTGGTCGCCGTGCCGTCGCTGTGGCCCGTGCGGTGGGCCGTGACCCGCACGGTGATCTTCTTGCCCTTCTGGGCCGCCTTCAGGGTCAGCGTGGACTTGGTGGCGCCGCCGATCGCCTTGCCGTTCGCGTACCACTGGTACGCGTACGAGGTCGCCGCCGGGCTCCAGGTGCCGTGCGCCGCCGTCAGCTTCCTGCCGGCCTTCGCCGTGCCGCTGATCGTCGGCGCCCTGGTCGCCTTCGGCGCGTCCCCCTTCGCGACCGTCACCGCGGCCGAGGTCGCGGACCCGCTCAGCCAGCCGCTCCTCCCGGCCGTCACGGTCACCGTGAGCTTCTTGCCGAGCAGGGCCGCCGGGACGGTGTACGACGCGGCGGTCGCCCCGGAGATCGCCTTGCCGTCGGCCTTCCACTGATAGGTGTAGGAGGCCGGGGCCGCCGACCAGCTGCCGGTCGTGGCGGTGACCTTGGCGCCGACCCTGGCGGTGCCGGTGATCTTCGGGGCGGCCGTGCCGGCCAGCCGGGGCTCGGTCACCGTGAAGCCGCCGCTCGGGTACTCGCAGCAGAACGACAACACGCTGACGTTCCAGTCCCCGACGGCCGCGCCGGTCAGGTCCAGGGTGGCCGTCATCGAGCGGTTGTCCGCGGCGACCGAGTCGGCCTTCGCGGAGATCGTCCGGCCGGACAGGCTCAGCCGTATCCCGGTGTTCGGGCCGAGCGCGGTGCCGGTGACCGTCACCTTCACCTTCGTGCCGCTCACTCCGGTGGCCGGGCTGATCCCCGTGACGCTCACCTTGTCGGTGCCGCAGAGGGGGGCGGAGCAGGCCAGCCGGGCGCTGTAGGCGGTGCTGGACGCGGCCTCGGGCAGGCTGAGCAGGAACACGGTCGGGGTGGCCGCCGCGGACGAGCCGAGCGTGGCGCAGTCGTAGCCGTCGCCGTCCGTGCCGATGTAGTGGACGCAGCCGTTGCGCCAGGACGCCGGGTTGTACAGCGCCGGTACGGCTGTGGCGGTCGCGCCGGCGGTGTCCTTGATCTCGGCGGAGAATCTGTCGAGACCGGCGGTCGGCAGGACCGCGCAGACGGCACTGTGCGCCTCGTCGAGGGTGCCGGTGACCGGGCCGTACCCGTAGGAGACCGACGGGACCCGGGTGCACTCGGGCGCGGGGCCCCCGGCGGTCGCGATGCGCAGGGCGTCCAGGTGGTACACCGGGGAGGCCTGCTGGCCTGCCGGGGTCTGGACGAGGACCTGGTGGGTGGTGGAGCCGGTGACCGCGCAGGCACTGTTGCGGAAGGAGCACTCGGTCCTGCCGTCGCCGCCGAGCACCGCGAGGCTCGCCGTACCCAGTGCGTCCCGCACGTTGACGTGGACGACGTCGGTGGCGGCGGGGGTGGTGACCTGGACGCAGTCGACGGTGCCGGCGGCGCCGTAACCGCGCTTCACCGAGGGACCGCCGACCTTCGCCGCCGCGGTCTTCGCGCAGCCCGCGGAGGTGGCGGAGGCGGTGACGTCCCGGCGGGTCAGCGTGTACGCGGCCGCCCTGTCCTGACCGGTGACCAGCACGGTGTGGGCCTTGCCCGGGGTGAGCGAGCAGACGGACCAGCCGTCGGTGGTGGCGTAGTGCTCACAGACCTTCTTTCCGGTGGAGTCCAGCACCGAGAACTTCGCGGGTACGTCCCCGGATGTCGTGGTCAGCTGGAACAGCTCGGCGCCCGTGTGGGCACCCGCCGGGATGCCGAGGCACCGCGAGAAGACCCCGTCGCCGGTGGCGAACGTGGCCTTCGCGCCGTCGGCCGCGAAGCTGCCGGCGGGCAGTACGGGGCAGCCCTCGGGAGCGTCGGTGCGGTGCAGGGCGAGGGCGTAGGAGCCGGTCGCGCCCTCGGCCTGGTACTCGCTGTGCAGCAGCACGCGGTAGGGCGCGGTGCCGGTGAGCGCGCAGTCGCCGTCCGAGAGAGCCTGGGCGTCGCACTGGGCGGTGCCGTCGGCGTCGACGACCTCCACGTCGGCGTGGACGCCGGCGGAGACGAGCGGGGTGAGCACGGCGATCCGGGCGTTCTGCGGGGCCGGCAGGGTCAGGCAGTCGTACTGGCCGGGCGTCCGCAGTTCGCCCTGGTGCAGGCCGTACCCGGTGGGCACGCACCCGGTGTCGGAGGCGCGGTCGAGGACGATCACGCCCTGGCGGGCGGTGCCCTCGGGGATCGCGGTGTAGGTGCCGGCCGCGGGCACCCGGCACGGGTCGGTGCCGGAGCGGCACACGGACTTGCCGTCCGTGCCGTAGACCTGGACCGGGCCGGTGCCGCGGTCCTCGTTGACGTAGTGGACGGTGTAGGGGCCGGCCTTGTCGGTGGTGAAGGTGTAGCAGCCGCCGACGGTGAGGTTCTGCGGGTCCAGGGCGCCGTAGGGGCGGACCGGGGCGCTGGTACAGCCCTGCGGGTCGTTGAGGCGACGGGCGGCGACCGTGTACCCGGCCGGGAAGCCGTTCTCCGAGTAGGTGACCTGGGAGATCACCCGGTAGGGACCGCTGCCGGTCAGCACGCAGCCGTCCTCGCCGTCCTCCGGGAAGTGCGGGCAGACGCGGGCTCCGGTCGTGTCGGTGAGCCATGCGGTGGTGCTGCCGTAGACCGAGGTGGCGGCGGTGAGGCGGATGCGCTCGCCGGGCTGTCCGGTGAAGGGCTGGCAGTCGACCTCGGCCGGGCTGACGCTGGTCCGGGTGGCGAGCGGCTGGTCCCAGCCGGTGCCGGCCGGGTCGAAGCAGCCCGGCGTGGCCGAGCCGAGCGGGACGACGGTGAGCGTCGAGGCGGCGAGGTCCCAGCCGGTGTTGACGACCTTGAGGGTGTAGGCGCCGGCCGCCGGCAGGTCGCACCAGCCCTTGACGCCGTACTCGTTGTCGTAGCACTCGAGCCGGGTGCCATCGGTGGTGTACAGCTGCGGGTAGAGGTCACTGCTGCCGGTGCCGAGGGAGACCAGGTGCAGGCCGGGTGCCTCGGCGGTGAGGGTGAAGCAGGTACTGCCGTCCGCCGGCACCGACACCTCGGCCTCCGCGTCCCCGGGGTCACCGAAGGACGCGAGGGCCAGTGGCGCGCACACCGGGTCGTCGGCGCGGGCGGATCCGGCGCCGACGAGAGTGAGCAGCGAGGCGAGCAGGGACACGACGAGGACGGTCACGGCGGTGAGCCGCCCGGGTCTCGCCGTCGGGCCGAAGCCGGTGCCGGGCACGGGGTGCGCCATCGATTCCCCCCTGGAAATACGGATGTTGGGGCGATGGTCGCACACAGGCGTGACACAGGTTCAGCGGGTTTTGGGCGGCGCCCGGGTACCGCTGTGCCGTGCGGTGCGTCAGTGGCGTCCCGCCACCCGGTCCGCGAGCTTTGCCAGGCGGGACGAGTCGGTGCTCGGGCGGAGGCGTTCGCGCTGGTCGGCGGCGCGGTAGGTGGCGTACATGCCCTGGACGCCCAGCCACCGGAAGGGCTCCGGCTCCCACTTGCGGACCTTGTGGTTCACCCACGGCAGCTCGGTCAGGTCGGTGCGGCCGGCCTGTCCGGAGTCGAGCTGGACGAGGTCGCGCAGGGTCCGGCCCGCGAGGTTGGTGGTGGCGACTCCGGAGCCGACGTATCCGCCGGCCCAGCCGAGCCCCGTGGAGCGGTCGAGGGTGACGGTCGCGCACCAGTCGCGCGGGACTCCGAGCACCCCCGACCAGGCGTGCTCCACCGCCAGTCCCGCCAGAGACGGGAAGAACCGCACCAGGATCTCGCGGAGGGCCTCGATCGTCGCCTCCTGCGTCCGGCCGTCGTTGTCCGTCCGCGAACCGAACCGGTACGGCACCCCGCGCCCGCCGAGTGCGATCCGGCCGTCGGCGGTGCGCTGGGCGTACATGTAGGC
The DNA here is from genome assembly GCF_055567595.1 of Streptomyces sp. NPDC026515. Classification (NCBI taxonomy): domain Bacteria; kingdom Bacillati; phylum Actinomycetota; class Actinomycetes; order Kitasatosporales; family Streptomycetaceae; genus Streptomyces; species Streptomyces sp. NPDC026515. The sequence continues at coordinate 477,776 of NZ_JBVHQD010000006.1, read as the reverse complement.
GTGCGCCATGTCGCCGAGGGTCTCGAGGCCCGCCCAGCCCACCGACTCCCACTGCTCGTCGGTCAGCGGCTCGGTGGCGATCATCGAGGAGTTCATCGGCAGCCAGGTCCGCTTCTGCCCCTTGAGGTTCGCGGTGAAGCCCTCGGTGCAGCGCAGGATGTACGGGGCGCGGACGGTGCCGTAGGGCGTGACGGCGTGCTTCGGGCGGATCTCGGTCACCGGGGTGGACTCGTGGATCCGCACCCCGAGCGCCTCCACGGCCGCCGCCAGCCCCTTCACCAGCTTCACCGGGTGCAGCCGGGCGCCGTGCGGGGTCCAGGTGCCGCCCACCGCGTCGGCGACGCGGATCCGCTCCCGGGTCTCCCCGGCGCCGTACAGTTCGCGGTCCTGCTCGCCGTACGACAGCTCGTGCTCGTGGAAGGCCCTGAGCCGGGCCAGCTGGGCCGGGGTGGTGGCCACCTCCAGTACGCCCCCCTTGTGCAGGTCGGCGTCGATGCCCTCGGCCTCGGCGACCGCGACGACCTCGTCGACGGTCTCGTTCATGGCCTTCTGCAGCCGTACGGCGGCGTCGCGGCCGTGCAGCGCCGCGTACCGGTCGCGGCCGGCGATGCCGTTGTAGAGCCAGCCGCCGTTGCGGCCGGAGGCACCGTAGCCGCAGAACTTCTGCTCCAGGAGGGTGATGCGGAGGAAGGGGGCGGCCTTCTTCAGGTAGTACGCGGTCCACAGGCCGGTGCAGCCACCGCCCACGATCACCACGTCCGCCGACGCGTCCCCGTCGAGCGGCTCCCGTACCGCCGGGAGGCCGTCGTTCGCGTACCAGAAGGAGATGCCACCGTTGACGACACTGCTTGCCGAGCTGCTCATGGCCGGACGTTAGCCCTTGAAGGTGGCCAGTGTCTCCTTCGGATTCCATGCTTTTCCACGGCCTCTGACCAGCGGATAGCAGGCGAGACCGATCAGCGCGGCGACGAAGTGCCCGAGGTCGGTGAAGGTGGGCGACTCGGCCAGCGGCAGCCCGTACACGAGCAGGACGACCGCGAGATACGCATACCGCCACGGCGTCGCGATCCGGTACGTGAGCACCGCGACCACCCCGGCCAGCGCGTAACTCACCCCGATATCCAGGGTGTTGACCGCGGAGTGCGGGGCGATGCCGTCATGGATGCCCTTCAGCAGCGCACCCTCGCTGATCAGGGTGGCCAGCACGTGCGCGGCCACGCACACCAGCAGCCACCGGACCGTACCGAGCCAGCGTTCCGCGGGTGTGTGGAAGACGGTGTAGAGGAAGGCGTACGGCACCCAGTGGCCGCCCCCGATCCACATCGCGCTGGCGACCAGCACCCGCACCGGGTTGTCCGACAGCTCACGGATGTTGGTGGACCGCTGCCGCAGGAACTGCTGCTCGAACTCCGGTGACATGTGGTGCAGCGCGACGGACGTCACGAAGAGAACCGCCAGCCAGACATACGTGCCGGGGGCGCTGCGGACGTACTCCCACGCCTTGCCGCCGAGGCCCCGGAAAAATCGCATGAGGCGATTCATGCACGGTCGCGGCGTCGTACGGGTGAGTGACATTCCGGAGCGGCCGATCTGCGGCCCCCGCCCCCGCCGGTCCCGGAACCCTCCGTTGTCAGTGGCGGCCTGCAAGATGGGGGCATGGCGAGGACAGTGGCCGGCGGGTCCGGTGGGGGCAAGGTGAAGGGCGCGCGGCGGCCGGAGGTGAGGCTGCCCGAGCTGGAACCCTGGGGCGGCGGCGAGCTGGAACCGGACGGGGACTACGACGGGCTGGATTTCCGGGAGGCGGACTTCGCCGGGCAGGACGGCGCGGGGGCCCGGTTCATGGACTGCGCGCTGACGGGCTGTGCCTTCGACGAGACGGGGCTGCGCCACGCCCGCCTGCTGGACACGGTCCTCACCGGGCCGAGAGGCGTCGGCACCGACCTCGCCGACGCGACCCTCCGCGACGTCGAGCTGGTCGACGCCCGCCTGGGCGGCACCCAGCTGCACGGTGCCGTCCTGGAACGGGTGGTGATCCGCGGCGGCAAGATCGACTGCCTGAACCTGCGTACGGCCAGGCTCAGGGACGTGGTCTTCGAAGGGTGCGTGCTGGTGGAGCCGGACTTCGGCGACGCCGTCCTGGAGCGGGTGGAGTTCGTCGACTGCGCCCTGAAGGAGGCCGACTTCACCGGGGCGACCATGAAGGACGTCGATCTGCGGGGCGCCGTCTCCCTGGAGATCAGCAGGGGGGTGGAGCGACTGGCGGGGGCGGTCATCAGCATGTCCCAACTGCTGGACCTGGCCCCGGTGCTGGCGGTCCAGCTGGGGATCCGCGTGGAGGGGTGAGCCGGGGCGCACCGGCCGCCCCGGTCAGTCCTGGGGCGTGGCCGCGGCCGTCTTCCGCAGGCCCAGGTGGTCGTCCGGGTCCTGGAGCCGGTCCTGCTGGGTGGCCAGCAGGCGGCGGACCGCCCCTTCGGGCATGCGGACCACCACCGGCCGGGGCAGGGTCAGTTCCCGCACGGCGGTGCCGGTACGGCCGGGTAGCACGCGGTTGTTCACCTTCGCCACCACCCGCACGTCCAGCGTGAACTGCACGAGGACCGACGCGGCCTTGGGCTTGTGCAGCGGCGTCGAACCGGACGCGTTCACCGCCGCGTCCGCCGCCCCGCCGCTGCCACCGGCGTTGCCCATCAGCTGGTTGAGGCGGAACTCGTCGGCGTTCAGCAGTCCCGCTCCCGCCAGGCCGCGTGCCGTCCTGCCGTGGTCGGCGGAGCTCAGACCGTCCGTCTGGGTGGGCCGGGGCGCGTCCAGGTGGCTCTGCCCCACCGTCTCGAAGGTCATCTTGTCGCCGACGCCCAGCACCCGCCCGTCCCGCAGCCGCCCGTGCAGGGACGCCTGCAGGTCCTGGCCCGCCGCTCCGGTGGCGTGCACCGGCGGCAGCTCGGCCCCGGCGGAGGTCAGCAGGGGCAGCGCCGCGATCAGCCACTCGGTGGAGACGGCCTCGTGCAGGGTGTACGCGGCGGCCTGCCCCGTGGACCGGAAGCGGTCGCCGCCGCCCGCCTCCCGGACCGCGGAGCCGACCAGCTCCCGGATCTGCGGGGCGCCCTGGAAGCCGTTCACCTGCGCCTCCATCGGCAGCCGCACACCGCCGGAGCGCCAGGCGCCGAGCGCGGCCGGGCCCTCGCCGCGCGGGCCGGGGGCGGGGGCCACCGGCTGGTGGCGCGGCGCGGTCAGCCGGCCGAGGGCGGCCAGGTCCTTGTCCAGGACGCGGTGGGTGACCGCCTGGCGGCCCAGGGAGACCAGCGCCACCCGGCGGTCGCCGCGGTGCAGTTCGAGGGTCGCCTCGATCGGTATCCGCATCTTCGACGACTTCGCGGTCTTGGCCTCCGCGACCGTCTTCATGCCGAGCTGGCCACGGCCCGCCGTGCCGGAGCGCCGGGAGCCGCCCGAACCGACGCCCGGCCCCGCCGCGCCGCCCATGCTCTTCAGCTGCCCGACGCCGCCGTCCGGTTTGCCGGAACCGGCGAAGATCCCCTCCACGCCGGTCGACACCCCCTCGTCGTGGAAGGTGGCCTGCTGGGCGACGGCCGCGGTGACGTACTCCAGGTCCCGGCCGTCGTCCGCCGCACCGTCGTGGCTGCCGTCGCCCAGGCGGTTGACCTTGAACACCGCCCAGTAGGGGGTTCTGCGGCCGTCGAACAGCTCGACGGTGACCCCGCCGTCCATGGCGCCGGAGAGCAGGCCGGCGCTGCCGTCGCGGTCCAGGACGCGCAGCAGCCGCTGCACGTTGTCGTTGCGGTCGGCCAGCTGGCGCCGGGGCAGCAGGTCGTCGGCGAGACCCTGCTGCCCGCTCTCCGCGAGGCGGGTACGCAGCCGGGCCAGCAGCGGCACGAAGTTCGGCAGGTTCTCGATCATGCCGAAGCCGAGGGGCAGCGAGCGGTCGAAGGACGGGCCGGTGGCACGCGGCCGCGCGGACGTGGTGGACCCCGTCCCGCCCGCCGTCTCTCCCCGGTCGCCTTCGCGTGCCTCGCGCTCGGCGCCCGCCCGGGAGCTCTCCGCGGCCCGCCGCCCCGGCCGGGACGGCGGCGGCCCCGTCAGCGGTGCCGGTTCACGGTCGAGCCTGAGCTGCCTGCGGATCGAGGCCGGCAGCTGTGCCTCGGTCAGCCACACCGCCGCCTCGGCCGGCAGCGTGCGGGCGGCCGTAGCCACGTAGGGGCCGCCGCCGGTGACCTCGACCTCGGCGACCATGGTGACGAGCAGGTCGCACTGGACCAGGTAGAGCGGCGCCTTCCTGGGGGTGTGCGCGTTGCGCTCGACCGTGCCGGACAGGGCCACGGACCGGGCGTCGCCCGCGCTGGTGGTGCGGCTCCCGGACAGCCCCTGGCCCAGCCGCCACTCGGGGCCGTTCTCCGAGCCGGTGGCGCCGACCTGCCAGGTGCTGGCGGTGCCCTGCCCCTCCTGGCCGGCCGCCTGGTGGCCGCCGAGCACGAAGGTCTCGGTGCCCGGACCCGCGCCCCGGTGCAGGAACTTCGGGTTGGCCAGCGTGAGGCGGGTGCCCACCGCCCCGTTCAGCGCGGCGAGCCGCCGCGGAAAGCGCAGGTTCTTGACCACCCACCCGGAGGACACGGCCTGCCGCAGGGACGCCGTGATGGCCTGCGGACCGAACCGCTCCTCGATCGCCAGCCGCGGTGCCAGCCCCTCGGTCTGGAGCGCGGGATCCTCCCGGACGCCCTTGTTGCGGGCGGCGGCCCGTGACAGCAGCTGGAAGGCGAGTTCCCGGACGGCCCGGCCGTCGCCGACCGTCTCCACCAGCTGCCAGTCCCGCAGCGCCCGCCCGGCGGACGGCCGGGGCACGAGCGTGGCCAGGTCGCCGATGCCCTCGGCGGTGACGGCGTGGTCGGGTCGCGGGGCCTGCGCCCGGCGCCGGTCGCGCACCGTGTCCTTCCGCTGCCGGCCCTCCTCGTCGAGGGTGAACTCCGTCGGGGTGACCAGCCGTACGTCCTGCTCGTCCAGGTGCAGGCCCGCCAGCGGGGTGGCCTGCGGCGCGTCCCGGCCCGGGGAGCCGGGGGTGAGGGCGCGGCCGAGCTTGCGCTGCCGGGAGGTCATGGTGACGTCGACGTCCAGACGCAGGGCCGCCCCGAAGGTGCTGGCCTTCTCGGAGCCGTTGGTGAGGATGTCGGTACGGGTGGTGGGGCCGGCCTGGTTGCGGCGGGTGCCGGCGCGGTGCCTCTCGTAGCGGGCCGAGCCGGTCAGGATGCCGGGGACGATCCTGGCCTGCCCGAGTACGAGACCGCCGATCGAACGTGAACTGCTGCGTCCGCTCTGCGCGTTGCCGGTGACACCGGAGTGGCTGCGCACCAGCCAGTTGTCGGTGTCGCCGAGGTAGCCGGTCTCGCGGAGCTGCCCCCGGACGCGGAGCTGCACGTCGTGGGCGTGCAGGGTGGTCTTGCGGCGCAGCCGCACCCGGATGCCGGTCGTGGTCAGCTGGTCCTTGTTGACCCGCAGGTTGGTCTCCGAGAGGGCGGCCATCAGCTCGCGGTGGTTGCGCCGCTGGAGCGCGGCCTCCTCCTTGCCGGGCGTCGAGGCCACCGCGTCGGTACCGAAGGCGGGCAGGTAGCCGGCCAGCCGGGGATCGGTCGCGAACAGCTCCTGCACGGCCCGGACCATGGGGCCGGTGTCGAGCTGGCTGAGGGTGACGCTGGAGCCCATGGCGCCGAACGGGAGGTGCCGCTCGACGTCGGTCTCGGCGCCGTTCTCGTCGGTCCGCCTGGGCTTCCCGATGAACTCCTCGGCCTTGGCTCCGGGCGGCAGCGGCAGCCCGAGCGACTGCGCCTCGTCGGCCCGCAGACTCATCCACACCTGCATCGAGTGCCGGGCGACGCGGGTCCCGGGGCGCAGGACCATCTCGGCGGAGCGCTGCCCGGTGCCCTCCGCGGTGAACTGCACGCTCGCCAGGTAGAGCACCTTGTCGCCGCGCACCTCGGCGCCCTGGCGGCTGGACACGGTCTGCTCGGCCACCGTGAACCGCGCCTTGCGGGCCGCCGCGACCGGCATGGCCGTGGCCCGCACGACGGCGGCGTTGCCGGCCGCTCCGACGCCGATGGCCGGCCCCAGACCGCCGGTGACGGCACGCCCCTTGCCGGCGCTCTCGGTGACCGTGTGCTGGGTCTGCTGGTGGGTGCGCAGCTGCGTCCCGCCGGTACCCCAGGCGGGCGACATGCCGGTGATGTCGGCTCGCATGCGGTAGCTGCCGAGGCTGCTGCCGTCCTTGGACGCCAGGTCCTCGCCGGTGACGCCGTCGCGCAGCAGCCGGGGCAGGTCCTCCAGGACGGCCGCCGTCGAGGTCGCCTCGTGGAGCCGGGCACGGCCGGGCGCGCCGGGCGCGGTGAGGGAGGGATGCAGGACGCCGGCGACCGCGTCGAAGAGCCCGCCGCCGCCCTGGTGCGGGGCGGCACCGTCGGTCACCGCGACCGGGGCCATCGAGTCGGCGAGCGTGACGCGCCGGGCGGTGGCCGCCTGGAGGGGCGCCGGAGCGGCGGGCGCCGCGGTGCCCGCCGGGACCAGGTGCTCGGTGGGCACGCGCTGGGTGAGGGTGCCCGAGCCGTGGAAGGTCTGCGCGGGCTGCGTCGCGGCCCGGCCGCCCTGCCGCTTCACCCGTACGCCGTACCGCACCTTGCGAGGTGCCTCCACCGAGCCCTTCTCGCTGCGCAGCACGCGCGGTTCGGCCACGTTGCGCTGGCTGCGGGACTCCCGCGAGGACTGCCAGGGCTGTGCGTTCGCCAGCCCGGCCCCGCCCAGCCACAGCCCCGGTACGACGGGCGCGAGCCCGAAGGCCATGCCGCCCAGGCCCCTGCCGGACCCGCCGCTCGCGGTGGTCGCGACGGTGGCGGCGGTGTTGTGCTGGACGTCGACCTTGGTGTCCTTGCCCTCGGCCTCGTCCAGTGCGGCGAGCGGCGTCCCGTCCTGGTCCGGCAGGGTCTTGGCGAGCAGGTCCTTCGGGTGGAAGGCCGGCGGCCGGTCGTCGGGGGCGCGGGTGATGCCGACGGTGACGTCGTACCAGTCCTTGCCGTCCTTGCCCTGGACCGTGAAGGCGCGGCCCTGTCCGTAGAACGACTCGGGGCGTGCGGCGAGTTCGGCGCCGATGCCGGCGACCTCGCCGTCGCCGTGCCCGACCACGGCGGCCACCGCGTTTCGGACGAACTCGTGCCCGGTCAGCCCGTAGGCCGTGGACAGGCCGGCCGCCTGGAAGTCCATCAGGTACGACGGGAGCACGAGTCCCGGCTCGGTGCGTTCCTCCTCGATGGGGGCCACGGGCACCACCGGCCGGCCGCGTACCGCCGAGGGCCGGGCGACGCCCTTCCCCCTGGCGTTCCGCAGCGCCTCCGTGGTGGCCGCGTTCCCCGCTTTGCCCTGGAGGGCGAGCATCGCGTTTTCCGCCGGCCCGACGGGCACGGTCGGGCCGAGGGGCTTGGCGGTGACCGGTACCCGGGAGACCCCGTCAGAGGCGTCTTTTCCGCTGTCGCCTGGCTGTCGCTGCGTCCGCACGGAGTCAACGTAAAGGCGGCCGGGCCAGGCGGAACGCCTTCCGTCTCACTTGTCACTCCCGCCTGGCTGGGCGGTCAACTTCCGTACATCCAAACGTCGTTCAACCGTCCCGGAAGCCTACGAGACCCTCGGGAAACGGGCTTGGAGCGTCCAGATCGCCGGGTTGTCGGCCAGGCCCTCGTGCATGTCGGTCAGGTCGGCGATCAGGTCGTGCAGGAAGTCCCGTGCCTCCCGGCGCAGTTCGGTGTGGGAGAAGGTGAGCGGGGCCTCCTCGGCCGGCATCCAGTCCGCCTCGACGTCAACCCAGCCGAAGCGGCGCTCGAAGAGCATGCGGTCGGTGGACTCGGTGAAGTCGAGTTCCGCGTGCTGCGGCCGGGCGGCCCGGGACCCGGCGGGGTCGCGGTCGATCCGCTCCACGATGTCGCACAGCGCCCACGCGAAGTCGAGCACCGGCACCCATCCCCAGGCTGTGGACAGCTCCCGGTCCGCCTTGGTGTCCGCGAGGTAGACGTCGCCGCAGAACAGGTCGTGACGCAGCGCGTGGACGTCCACCCGCCGGTAGTCGGTCTGGGGCGGGTCCGGGAACCGGTTGGAGAGGGCATAGCCGATGTCGAGCACGTCGTCGATGGTGTCATGTCGTCCTACGATCACGTGCGTGCCCCGATCCGTGCTCGTTCTCCCCGCCGCACTGCTCTGCCTCACACTGGCCGCGTGCGACGGCGGGGTGCGCGGCGCCCCGGGCGGCGCGGGCGTGGGCGACCCCTACTTCCCCAAGGCGGGCAACGGCGGCTACGACGTCGGCCACTACGGCCTCACGCTCGCCTACGACCCCCACAGCGGCCGCCTCACCGGCACCGCCGTGATCACCGCCCGGGCCGGCCGGGACCTGTCCGCCTTCGACCTCGACCTGCGGGGACTCCACGTCGACGGGGTCACCGTCGAGGGCAAGGAGGCCCGCTGGAACCGGGCCGGGCAGGAGCTGACCGTCCGCCCGCACGACGGCCTGGACAAGGGCGAGACCTTCGCCACGACCGTGCGCTACTCGGGCCGCCCGGAGACGATCACCGACCCCGACGGCTCGAAGGAGGGCTGGCTGCGCACCGCGGACGGCGCGCTCGGGCTCGGCGAGCCGGTCGGCGCCATGGCCTGGTTCCCCGGCGACCACCACCCCTCCGACAAGGCGTCGTACGACATCACGGTCACCGTCCCGGAGGGCCTCCAGGCCGTCTCCGACGGAGAACTGAAGAGCGAGACGACGAGGAACGGCCGTACGACCTTCGTCTGGCACACCGCCGAGCCGATGGCGAGCTACGTCGCCACGGTCGCCGTCGGCCACTACACGGTCACCCGCGCCACCCTCCCCGACGGCCTGCCGGTGTACACGGCCGTCGACCCCACCCAGGCGAGGGCGAGCCGCGCGGTCCTGGCGAGGATCCCCGAGATCATCGAGTGGGAGGCGTACAACTTCGGCCCCTACCCCTTCTCCTCCACCGGCGCGATCGTGGACCGCCCGGCGGACGCCGGATACGCCCTGGAGACCCAGAACCGGCCCGTCTTCCCCGGCGCCCCGGACACCGCGACCCTCGTCCACGAACTCGCCCACCAGTGGTACGGCGACTCCGTCACCCCGAGGACCTGGCGGGACATGTGGCTCAACGAGGGTTTCGCGACCTACGCCGAGTGGCTCTGGGACGAGGACCACGGCGGCCCGAGCGCCCAGCAGACCTTCGACAAGGTCTATGCCACCCCCACGGACGACTCCACCCTCTGGGGCTTCCCGCCGGCCGACCCCCCGAGCGCCGCGTACATCTCGGAGCGGCCGGTCTACGACCGCGGTGCGATGGTCCTGCAGAAGATCCGCCAGACCGTCGGCGACGACACGTTCTACGACATCGTCCAGGGCTGGGCCGCCACCCACCGCCACGGCAACGCGGACACGGCCCAGTTCACGGCGTACGTGGAGAAGAAGGCCCCCGGCGAGGACTTCTCCGCCGTCTGGAAGGACTGGCTGTACGGCGACGGCAAGCCGGCCGGACCCTAGGCCGCACCCAGCGTCTTGCGCAGTACGGCGCACGGCCGCCCGAGCTGCCGGTCCGGACGATGCGCGATCACCTCGTACCCGAGGGCCGTCCAGAAGGCCAGCCCCTTCGGGTTGTTCTCCAGCACGGCCAGCCGCACGGCGTCCCGCCCGGCCACCCGGAACCGCTCCTCGACCCCCTCCGCGATCCGCCGCCCGTACCCGCGTGCCCGCGCCGCCGCGTCCACCATCAGCAGCCCGATCCACGGATCGGGATCGGCCGGATCGGGATGCCGGGCCTGCGTGATCACCACCCCCACCAGCCGCCCCTCGGCACGCGCCAGCAACACCTCGACGTCCGGATTCGCCAACTCGTCGGCGAGCGCGCCGGCCACCTGCTCCGGCCGGATGTCGTCCGGATCCGGAAAGTCCCCGCTGAGCGCCTGGAACTCCCGGTCGGAGGCGTACAGCGCGGTCAGCTCGGTGAGAAGGGGGGCCGGGATGTCGTGGTCGGGGGTGAGGGGGAGCGGGGCGAGGATCATGCGGGCAACTTATCCGGCGGACAGCGGGGCAGGCCGTCGCTCGCGACGGTCCAGTCGCCGACTAGGTCCCCTCCGGGAGATCGCTTCGGCAGTCGCGGCAGAGTCCGGGCGCGGGGGAGCGGAAGCCTCTGTCGCAGCCCGCGCAGTTGTGCATCCGGGTGGGCGTGGCCGGCGGGGGATCCGGCGCGCGGAAGGGAGGCGGCGCGGGAAGCCGGTCCGTCAGGCGGTGGGCCACGAAGGCGGCCGGCCGGATCAGGGGTTCCGCCGGCAGGTCGGCGGTCAGGGCGTGGCGTACGGCGGTGGCGGTGACGTCCCGTTCCAGCCAGGCCGCGACCCCGGGTGCCAGGTGTTCGGTATCGGTGGCCGACAGCGGCAGCCGGGAGTCGTGGCGGCGGAGGTCGGAGAGGATGTCGACGGCCTTCTGGACGAGCGCGGGGGAGGGGCAGGCCGGGCGCGGTACGGGTGGCAGGGCCTTCTTGCGGGCGGGCTTCCGCGGTGTCCCGGGCCGTGCCACGGTTTCGGGTCGGCGGGCGTGGTGGGCGGGCTGGTTGCAGGAGACCGTGCGGGTGATGATCCGGCCGTCGGCGATCCGCTCGCGTTCGCGCCGCAGATAGCCCTCGGCCTCCAGCTCGTTCAACGCGGCGGCGATCCGGTTCCTGCCCTCCGGGAAGCGGATCGCCAGGCTCTTGATGTCGGCCTGGGCGCCCTTGGGAAGCGACTGGATGTGCACGCCCAGCCCGATCGCGAGCGCCGAGAGGGTGGAGTGCTGGGCCAGGTGGTTGCCGATCACCACGAAGTGGGAGGTGTGGCGGGAGTTGTCGTGCAGAAGTCCCCCGGACCCCCGGTTCGGGTGCTTCTTGGCGGCAACACGGGACTCGGCGCCCGAGGGCGCGCTAGGGTTTTTCGTATCCATCGGGAAGGTGGTGCTTCCTAGGTGGTCAGGCCCTCGCACTGGGATTGCTCGTCCCGGCGGGGGCCGAAATTTTTCTGCGGTCGTTTCGCTGAGCGTAGGGCAGGCAACCCTCCCCAAAGCCGGTCGAGTTGGGCATATTCACTCGCGGGAGTGACGCTGCGCGACGGGCGGGAGGGGTGGGGCTTGGTGGGGTTCCTTCTCCTCGTTTCGTTCCTTGGTCACTGACGTCCCTCGGGGCCGAAGCCCGCGTTCCCGGGCCCCGGTCGCACGTCGACCTCGGCCCACACCGTCTTGCGGGGCGACAGCCCGGGGGTCACGCCCCACTTGTCGGCGAGTGCCTCCACGAGGACCAGGCCCCGGCCCGACTCGGCGTCCGGCGCGGACGGCTGGGGGTGCGGAGGGCGGTCACCCCGTGTGTCCGTGACCTCGATGCGCAGGGTGTCCCCCACGACGTAGAGCGTGAGGTCGAAGTCGCGTCCCGGTACCCGTCCGTGCGTCGCCGCGTTCGCCGCCAGCTCGGCCAGACGAGAGCCGCAGGCTCATGTTGCGGACGGGGGTGGAGATTTCGTCGTTCACATCACTCGGCGTGGCCGGGCCTGCATACCGGGAACAGTGACGGAGCCGTTGCGCACGGTGGCTGTCCGGCCCTTGTCCGGTGCTGTCCTGCCTGTCGGGCACGGGCGTAGGGCACGAAGGGGAGTGGGATGGGCGAGGTGACCGAGCCGGGCTGGGAGGTCGACCCGGACGACGACTGGGGCGTGGCGGTCGTCGCCACGGTCGGGCGTCAGCCGAAGCTGCGGCGGGAGGCGCCGGGGATGCGGGCCGCCGAGTTCGGGGAGGCCGTCGGCTACGGCGAGGACATGGTCTACAAGGTCGAGGGCGGCAAGCGGATTCCCCGCCAGGAGTACCTGAACCGGGCGGACGAGGTCCTGGACGCGGGCGGACAGGTCTCTGCGATGTGGGAGGACGTGAAGAAGGTCCGCTACCCGAAGAAGGTACGGGAGCTGGCCAAGCTGGAGGCGCAGGCCGTTGAGATCGGCTTGTACGAGTGCAACATCATCGCCGGGCTGCTTCAGACTCCTGAGCACGCGCGAGCCGTGATCTCCGCCGCGCAACCGCCCTATTCACCGGACGACGTGGAGCGCATGGTGACGGCACGTCTGGCCAGGCAGTCGGTTTTCGAGCGCGATCCGGCTCCGTCCATGCACTCCGTGCGGGAAGAGGCGCCGCTGCGCCGGCAGGTTGGAGGCACAATGGTGTGGCGGCAGCAGCTCGAACGCCTGTTGGAGGCGGGGCGGTTGCATCACGTCACACTTCAGGTCATGCCGACCAACACGGATGCGCACCCGGGACTGGACGGCAGGATCGAGTTGCTGAAGTTCCCGGACGGCACGGCCGTCGGACGTGCCGACGGCGCGTTCAACGGACGACCGACCACGGACCCGAAACAGCTTCGCCTCATTGAGCTGCACTATGGCACCGTCCGGGCGCAGGCTCTCCCTCCGCGGGAGTCGCAGGCCTTCATTGAGCAACTGCTGGGAGAGACATGATCCGCAACGCCTCCTCCGTGGAGCCCGCCGGACTGGTGTGGTTCAAGAGCAGCTACAGCGGTGGCACCAACGGCGAGTCCTGCCTCGAAATAGCCCCGGCCCCCACCGCCATCCACGTCCGCGACTCCAAGTACACGTACACGCGTGAGCCCTCCGCCCCCGGCCCCCGGCTCGTCCTGGCCCCATCCGCCTGGGGGCCCTTCGTGGCGTACGCGGCGGGGAGCTGAACGCAGGACGGGAGCCCCCGGTGTCGTACCAGGGGCTCCCGTACAGCGCGGCGAGCTGCGACCGTCAGACGTTGACGCCGAAGTCCTGGGCGATGCCGACCAGGCCGGACGCGTAGCCCTGGCCCACCGCGCGGAACTTCCACTCCGCGCCGTTGCGGTACAGCTCGCCGAAGACCATCGCCGTCTCGGTGGCCGCGTCCTCGGAGAGGTCGTAGCGGGCGATCTCGGCGCCGCCGGCCTGGTTGACGATGCGGATGTAGGCGTTGCGCACCTGGCCGAAGTTCTGCGAGCGGGTCTCCGCGTCGTAGATCGAGACCGGGAAGACGATCTTGTCGATGTCGGCCGGGAGGGCCGCCAGGTTGACGTTGATCGCCTCGTCGTCGCCGGCGCCCTCACCCGTGCGGTTGTCGCCCGTGTGGACGATCGTGTTGTCCGGCGTCTGCTTGTTGTTGAAGAAGACGAAGTGGGCGTCGGAGTAGACCTTGCCCTGCGTGTTGACCGCGATCGCCGAGGCGTCGAGGTCGAAGTCCGTGCCGGTGGTCGTGCGGACGTCCCAGCCCAGGCCCACGGTGACGGCGGTCAGGCCCGGAGCCTCCTTGGTGAGCGAGACGTTGCCACCCTTGGACAGGCTTACAGCCATGGTCGGGAGTCCTTTCCCTCGTTTGCGTACGGCCGTGCGGCGTACGGGCTTGAAGCTACAGCTACCCGTATGAACGCCACGAGGGGTACCGAAGGTTCCAGGTCGCTTTACTTTCTTTGCCAAACGGGTGAAGGGCGATATTCGCGTGACGTGTGCCGGTCAGCCGCGCGACCATGGAGGCATGGCCGGTCCGTATCTCATCCGCGGCTCAGTCTCGCTCCCCGAGGCCGAGCTCAACTGGCGTTTCTCGCGGTCGTCCGGGCCGGGCGGGCAGCACGTCAACACCAGTGACTCGCAGGTGGAGCTGCGCTTCGACCTCGCGAACACCGCGGCGCTGCCGCCGGTGTGGAAGGAGCGGGCGCTGGCACGGCTGGCCGGGCGGCTCGTCGACGGCGTGGTCGTCGTGAGGGCGTCCGAGCACCGCTCCCAGTGGCGCAACCGCGAGACCGCCGCCGTACGCCTCGCGGCCCTGCTCGCCGAGGCCACCGCGCCCCCGCCCAAGCCCCGCACGCCGACCCGTATCCCGCGCGGTATCAATGAACGCCGGCTGCGGGAGAAGAAGCAGCGGTCGGACACCAAACGAGGCCGGTCGGGCCGCGACTGGTCGTAGTGGCCGACGGCGGATCCGCCTTGTGGATCCCCTCCGGGATTTTCCGTTCGCGATCGCATCGCACCGCCGAACGGCCTTTCGCCGTGCGGCCGCGGAAAGTGTGCCCGCGGGAATTGAAAAACAGACCGCGCGGTTTCATCCCAGCTGCCGGTATCGGCCCCGGAAATACATCAGCGGTCCGCCTTCCGCGCTCGGCAGATCGGCGGTCAGGACGCGGCCGATCACCAGGGTGTGGTCCCCGGCCGGCACCCGCTGCTCGGTGCGGCACTCCAGGGTCGCGAGCGCGCCGCCGACCAGGGGCGCGCCCGAGGCCTCGCCCCGCACGTACGGAATGTCCTCGAAGAGCAGGCGGTCGCTGATGCGGCCCTTCATCGCGAAGCGGCCGGCGATGTGGCGCTGGCTCTCGGTGAGCACGGAGACCGCCCAGCGCGGCTGTTCGTCCAGCAGGTCGTCCATGCGGGAGCCCTCACGCAGGCTGACCAGCACCAATGGCGGGTCGAGCGACACCGACATGAACGCGGTGGCGGTCATGCCGACGTCCTCGCCGGTCGGCGCCAGCGGGTCGTCCGGGTCGAGCGACGGCTCCTGCGCGGTCACCAGGACCACGCCCGCCGCGAGCCGGGCCAGGGCCGCCTTGAACGCTTCGTTGCTCACCCCCACAGCATGCCCGGTGGCTTCTGCGGCGGTGGGGGAGGGAGTCTTCAGCACGCCGGAAACGCTAGTGTCGCCCCCTGTGCAGCCGCATCGGCCATCCGCCCGAGCCGGGTCCTAGGACCAAGGGCGGGGTGGGGAAAGCCCGTAACGTGCATCATGTGCACACACACCCAAAGACTGTGTTCGGTAAACGCACAGGGAGAACGCAGAAACTCCGCGCAATTGCTCATGTTCTGCTGTGACTTGAGTCACAAGGGGCATTAATTGTTGACCCTGTGTACCGAGTGGGCAGCGCGCTGTGATTCAGTGGCGGGGAAAAGTAGCGCCGAAGCAGACCCTTGATTCGCTGCGAGGTCTCGGGGGGAGGGCGAACATGGAGACCGAGTCGGAACCCTACGTCCGTCTTGCGTCCCTGCGACAACTGCACCAGGTCATGGCCGACATGAACACGGCCCGCAGTCTGGCGGACACCCTGCAGACCGTCGCCGACGGCGTGATCACCGCCCTTGGGTTCGAGATGGCGTGCGTGAACCTCGTACGTCCCGACGGCGACCTCGTGGTCGCGGCCCTCTCCGGCAACTCCGCCGCCGAGGCCCTGATCACCGGCCGGGTCGGCTCCCGTGACTCCTGGGACCGGCGGCTGGGCATGGGCGAGAAGTGGGGCGACCTCGTCTTCATACCGCACACCGAGGGCTGGGTCCTCGACGACGACGACGTCCCGCAGTGGTACACCGACGGCCCCGCGCCCCGCTTCGAGGACGAGTGGCATCCCTCGGACCGGCTCTTCGCCCCCATGTACACGCCCGGCATATCGGGCAGCTCCTGCGGCGAACTGCTCGGCGTGATCTCCGTGGACCGCCCGCGCAACGGCCGGCACCCCGGCGCCTGGGGCCGCGAGGCCCTGCAGATGTACGCCTTCCAGGCCGCGATCGCCATCAGCAACGCGCGTCTACGCGCGAACATGCAGCGGGCGCTGGTCAGGCTGGAGCGCGAGCAGCAGGCCCTGAGGGCCAGCGAGGAGTCCTTCCGGCAGGCCTTCGAGTACGCCCCCTCCGGCATGGCGATCGCCGAGATGGGCGGCGACCAGCACGGCCGGATACTGCGCACCAACGACGCCCTGTGCCGCCTGCTGGGCCGCCCCGCCTCCGCGATGCGCCGGTACTCCTTCTCCGACCTGGTCCACCCCGAGGACATCGGCACCCTGCTGCGCACCTCGGCGGAGGGCGGCCGCGCCGAGCTCCGCCTCGGCCGCCGGGACGGCACGTACGTCTGGGTCTCGCTCCGCAACTCCGTGGTCGCCGACGCGGCCGACGGACCCCGCTTCCTGCTCACCCACGTCGAGGACATAGAGGAGCGCAAGCGCCGCGAGCTGCAGCTCGCCCACCGCGCCTCCCACGACTCCCTCACCGGCCTGCCGAACTCCGCGGAGCTGCGGTCCCGGCTCTCCTCCCGGCTCTGCCGGCGCGCCGACACCGACGGCCTGGAGTCCCTGGACGCGGCCTACGGCCACCCCGCCTACGACGTCAACGGCCACGGGTTCGACTTCGCCGCGTCGGTCCAGTCGTACGACGGCTACGACCACCATGTGCACACCGTCGCCCCCGAGGAGGGCCGCGACGACGGCGCCAAGGGGCTCGCGGTGCTCTTCTGCGACCTCGACGGCTTCAAGTCGATCAACGACCGGTTCGGGCACAACGCGGGTGACGCCGTCCTCATCGAGGTCGCCCGCAGGCTCACCCGGGGCGTCCGGGACGGGGACACCGTGGCCCGCCTCGGCGGCGACGAGTTCGTGATCCTCGCCGACGGGCTCGGCAAGGCCGACGCCCAGGACCTGGCGGTACGCCTGCGCAACGAGATCATCCAGCCGATCCGCGCCGAGGGGCGGGCCGTCCGGGTGGGCGCCAGCTTCGGCATCGGGTGGGCGCACTGCGGCATGACGGCGGACGAAGTCCTGAAATCCGCCGACGAGCGGATGTACGTAGAGAAACGATCTCGTCCCAAACAACATCGCCGGGCAGGATGATTCCCAGGTCATCGCGTTGATGCGGTCTGAGTCACCCGTTTGGCTCAGCAGGAGCGGGTAGGCTCGACTCTCAATACCCGTACCGCATCCGCCCGCACCTGTTGAGGAGTACCAAGGGATGACGCCCGGCGACAACGGCGCGAGCACGCCCGAGGACGAGGACCCGTTCGGCTACCTGTACGCCGACGGCCAGGCCAGAGGGGCCCAGCCGCCGTCCGGCTCCGGTGGCTATGGCTACCCGAACGCGGTCAGCAGGGTGCGCTCGGTCGGTGAGCGGACCTATGGCGGCCAGCCGCAGGCGCCGCAGGCACCGCCGTACGGCGGTCAGACCATTCCGCAGCAGCAGCCGGGTGCCGGCGGCTACGGCCAGCAGCCGTCCGCGGCCTACCAGGCCCCGGAGACGCTCCCGGGCGGCGCGACCACCACCCGCCAGCAGACGCCGTCCTCCGGCCGCGGCCGGGGCCCGAACACCAAGGGCCTCCTCATCGGCGCCATCGCGGTGGTCGCGGCGGTCGTCATAGGCATCAGCGTCGCCATGCTGAACGGCAACGGCGACGACGACAAGGCGAACGGCGGCACGTCCCCGTCCCCGACCCAGCCCGAGACCGCATCCCCGTCCCCCTCCAGCACCAGCTCGGTGTCGGCATCGGGTGAACTACCGAAGATCGACGCGAAGGCACTGCGGCTCGGCGGTGGCGCCACGGTCGCTTCGGACGTGAAGGGCGCGAAGGCCGGCGGCGGCATCTACGTCGGGAACTTCAACCAGGCGGGCGCATCCATCACCTGGACCGTGAACGGGATCACCGAGGCCGGTAAGTACACGCTGTTCTCCACGTACGGCGTTCCCGGCAAGGACGCCAGCGCCACGCTCACGATCAACGGCACGGCGCAGAATCGTCCGATAAATCTCGGGAACTTCGCCAAAGCGCCAGCGGGTGACTACGAAAAGGGCTGGACGAACACCTGGGCGGACATCACCCTCAACAAGGGCACCAACACCATCAAGATCTCCTGCGAACAGGGCAACCAGTGCGACGTCAACTTTGACCAGCTCTGGCTGAAGTCGGGCTGGAAGTAGCCCGCGGATTACCGAGTGACGATCCTCCGGAGGGAAAGTACCGCCTCTGTGTTGATGCGGCGGTACTTTCCGCTTCGAGGACAGGTGATGGGCTCAACCAGTCCAATCCGTGCAAGAGTTTAGAAGAGTGTCGCCCTCAAATCTTGCGACCTGTACGCCGACCGTGATCAGACCTCGACTGTCCGAAGCGCTGGAGGTCAATGTGACGGTCTGGCCGGAGCCGTTGGTGTTGCTGTGCCAGGCCCAGTTCTTTCTCGTGTCATCACCTTCAGTGGAAATGAATCGAATCCTGACGTGATGACCATCGGCCAGCGTGTCGGTCAAGCTGAAGTGAATGTTCACGGTTGCGGTGGGGCTTGACCAGTTGGAGACTCTGATTGCCCCTGTTGCGCCAGTAGTCTCGCACCCGCGATAGTCGTCGTCGACTTCACCGGCTGGGCTTGTAGCGGCGGCAAACAGGAGAATTGTAGTTGCTATGGTCGCTGCTGCCGCCAGTTTCTTCTGCAAGGTGATCGCCCTTTGGTCCTGAGTAGGTTGTCAGGACCCTGAAGAAGGGGTGGCTGGAAATTGTGACGGAGAAATCCGCTTCGTTTTTAATTGGCCCTACGCGGCGTTTCCTCCGCCCGACACCGTGACCCGGGGCAGGAGTTCGGCGTACACGGCCGGGTTGTACTCGCCGGCCGCCGGTGCCGCCACGGTCGCGGCGGACAGGGCGAGGGCCCGGGACAGGCGGTCCGGCCATGGCAGGTGTTCCACCAGGCCGGAGAGCAGGCCGGCTACTGCTGAGTCGCCTGCGCCGGTCGGGTTGCCGTGCATGGGGGCCGGAGGGGTCGCCTGCCAGTGGCCCTCCGGGGTGCGGGCCAGCAGGCCCCGCGGGCCCAGGGAAGCGACCACCGCGCGGGCGCCCCGGCGGCGGGCGTCCTGGGTCGCGCGCAACGGCTCGTGGGAGCCGGTGAGTTCGGCCAGTTCGACGGCGTTCGGCTTGACCAGGTCCGGGCGGGCGGCCACCCCGCGCCGCAGCGGCTCCCCACTGGTGTCGAGGAGGACCGGCACACCGGCGGCCCGAGCGGTCTTTATCAGGCCCGCGTACGCGCCGACCGGTACCCCCGGCGGCAGGCTACCGCACAGTGCCACCGCCGAGGCGTCGGTGAGGAGTTCCTCGTAGTGGTCGAGGAAGGCGCCCCACTCGGCCGGCGCTATCTGCGGGCCCGGCTCGTTCAACTGGGTCGTGTCGCCCGTCCGTTCGTCCACGACAGCGATGGTGCGGCGGGTCGGGCCGACCACCGGGAGCAGGGCGTCCACCACCCCCGCCGACTCCGTGAGACGCTCCCGCACCGCCTGCCCGGTGACGCCGCCGGCGAAGCCGGTCACCGTCGTCCGGTGCCCGAGGGCGGCCAGCACCCGGGCCACGTTCACGCCTTTGCCGCCCGGCCGTTCGGTCACGTCGGAGACGCGGTGCGAGGCGTGCGGGCGCAGCGCGCCGACCCGGTAGGTGATGTCGAGAGCGGTGTTCAGCGTGACGGTGAGGATCACCGGCGACCTCCCCCTCGCGCCGTACGTTTCGGGGTCCCGATCATGCCAAAGAGACGGCGACCGGCCTAGAGCCGGTCAGTCGCCGGACGGTGGCTCGGGTCTGGTGTGGAGGATCTCGCGGGCCTGTTCCGCGGCGCGGGCGATGCTCTCGCTGACGAAGTCGAGGAAACGGGCGATGTTCTCCAGGCGGGTGGCGGCCGGGGTGCCGGGGACGAGGACGCCGACGCCCTGCCGGGCGATCTCGACGATCCGGGCGGTGGACCGGGCGCTGGCCATCATCGACTGGTACCAGATGTCGTCGTCGACGATGTAGCGCTCGCGGCGGCCCTCGCCCTGTTCCCGGCGGGCGAGGCCCTGGCTCTCCAGGAACCCGATCGCCTTGGAGACGGACGCCGGGCTGACCTGCAGGTGCTCGACGAGTTCGGACGCGGTGAGGCTGCCGGAGTCGGCGAGGGTGAGGGAGGCCATCACCCGGGCCGGCATCGCGGTCATGCCCGACGCCACCATGACGCCGGTCAGTGTCTCCTCGTACGCGCGCACGGCCTCGGGATCGCGTCCGTGGGCCGGCGCCGGCGCCTCGGTGCCCTTGGGCGCGGCCTGCCTGCTGCGGTGCGCGCGGCGCTCGGTGGCGCGGTGGGCCAGGTCGGCGCGGTAGCCGGTGGGGCCGCCGTTGCGCAGCACCTCGCGGGTGACCGTCGAGGTCGGACGGTCGAGACCTCTGGCGATCTCGGCGTAGGCGAGGCCGTCGGCCAGTCCCAGCGCGATCTGCTGACGTTCCTGCTGGGTGAGCCTGCCTCCCGGCATCGCGGTCTCCTCACGGCCTTCGACGGTTCGTATCGGGCCCAGAATAGCGTTCACCTTCAGTCCATTGCAACGGACGCCTGGCTGTCGTTGCATTCACTCCGAGCGTCAATGCAACAATATCGTGGCACTGGTCTGCAATTACGGGGTTTTTGCTCGACAGGTATGTTGCTCAATCGGTGAACGCAACGTAGCTTTTCGTCTGTCGGAAACAGAAGGCAGTGAGTCTGAGGAGAGCACGATGCAGAAGTTCGACACCCCCGCCCCGGTCACCGCCGTCCTGGAGATCCCCGCCGGACGCGTCCAGCTCATCGCCGCGGACCGTGCCGACACCACCGTCGAGGTGCTGCCCGCCAACCGCGCCAAGAGCCGGGACGTCAAGACCGCCGAACAGGCCGCCGTCACCTACGCCGACGGCGTCCTGCGGATCACGGTCGCGGCCTTCGGCAACCAGTTCCTCGGACCGTCCGGATCCGTGGAGGTCACCGTCCAGCTGCCGGCCGGCTCCCACGTCGAGGCCACCACCTCCGGCGCCGAACTCCGCGGTGTCGGACGCCTCGGCGACATCGCGTTCGAGGGCGCGTACCGCCAGATCAAGATCGACGAGGCCGCGAGCGTCCGCCTCACCGCACTCGACGGCGACGTCGAGGTCGGCCGGCTGGGCGGCTCCGCGGAGATCAGCACCACCAGGGGCGGCATCCGGATCGCCGAGGCCGGGGCCGGCACGGTCGTGCTCCGCACCCAGGACGGTGACATCTCGGTCGGGGCCGCCGCCGGCGTCTCGGCCGCCCTGGACGCCGGAACCGGCTACGGCCGCGTGAGCAACGCCCTCAAGAACGACGGCACCGCCGAACTCGACATCCGCGCCACCACCTCGCGCGGCGACATCACCGCTCGCAGCCTCTGAGCAACCGCCGCCGCACCCGACACGCTCACACCAACAGGGGGAAGACATGACGCAGAACGGCACTCACCCGGCCGGTTCGCGGTGGACCGGCATGGTGCCGGTCGACGACACGGCCCTGGCCGTCACCGACACCGGCGGCAGCGGAATCCCGGTGGTCTACCTCAACGGCCAGTTCGCCACGCAGGGGTACTGGCGGCGGGTCATCGCCGAACTGGGCGCTGACTTCCGGCACATCACCTACGACGAACGGGCCCGCGGCCGGAAGTCGAAGGTCTCGGCGGACTACTCGTTCGAGGCCGCCGTGCGGGACGTCGACGCCGTCCTCGCGGCCAGAGGAGTGGAGCGGGCGCTGGTGGTGGGCTGGTCCTACGGGGCGGTCGTCGGTGCGCACTGGGCCGCCCGGAATCCGGAACGTGCCCTGGGCGCGGTCCTGGTCGACGGCGCGGCACCGCACGACTGGCTGGACGAGGCCATGGAGGAGCGGATCCGGAAGCTGTTCCGGCGGATGGGCTGGTTCATGCCGCTGCTGCGCCCGACGGGTCTGACCCCGCGGCTGAACCCCGCGCAGATGGCGGAATCCAACATCGAGCTCGGCAGACTCTCCCGCGCCCGCGAACTGGGCCCCGTGCTGGACGGCATCAGCGTGCAGGTGCGGTACGTGCTCGCCTCCGGGTCGTCCCTCGGCAGCAAGGGCGACGAGCAGGAGGAGATCCGCGCCAGTCTCGACCAGGTGTTCGAGCGGAATCCGAACCTGCGGCTGAGCGCGAAGGTCGCCAGCAATCACGGCGCGATCCTGAAGAAGGACTTCCGGGCCGTCGCCGCGGCCGTACGCGAGGTCGCCGCCCTCGACCACGGGCGGCGCTGACGGCCCGGCCGGTGGTCCGGCCCGGCCCCGCCACCGCGTCCAGGTGGCGGGGCCGGCCGTTTCAGCGCAGTTCGGGTACGACCACCCAGGCGCCCTGCCGCATCACGCCCTTCAGCGTGAAGTCGGCGTCCAGGACGAGCAGGTCGGCGTCCTTGCCGGGCTCCAGCGAGCCGACGCGGTCGTAACGGCCGAGCAGCCGGGCCGGGTTGGCGGACAGGGCGGCCACGGCGTGCTCCACGGGCAGCCCGTCGACCGTCACCGCCCGCCGCAGCGCGCGGTCCAGGGTCAGGGTGGAGCCGGCGATGGAACCGCCCTCCACCAGCCGGGCGACCCCGTCGGTGACCTCGACCTCCAGCGGGCCCAGCAGATAGCGGCCGTCGCCGCGGCCGGCCGCGTCCATGGCGTCCGTGATGAACGCGACCCGGTCGGGGCCCGCGTGGTGGAAGGCCAACTGCAGGGAGGCCGGGTGGAGATGGGTGCCGTCGTTGATCAGCTCGACGGTCACCCGCCGGTCCTCCAGGAGGGCCGCGATCGGGCCCGGCGCACGGTGGCCGAGCTGCGGCATCGCGTTGAAGAGGTGGGTGGCGACCGTGGCGCCCGCGTCGATCGCCTCGACCGTCTGCTCGTAGGTCGCGTCCGTGTGGCCGACGGCGGCGATGACGCCGTGCTCGGCGAGCAGACGTACCGACTCGATACCGCCGGGCAGTTCGGTGGCGAGCGTGACCATCCTGGCGTGGCCGCGCGCCGCGTCGAGCAGCTTGCGGACCTCCGCCGGGTCCGGATCGCGCAACAGCGCCGCGGAGTGGGCACCCTTGCGGCACGGGGAGATGAACGGGCCCTCGAAGTGGATGCCGGCGATCTCCCCCTGCTCGGCCAGCTCCGAGAGCAGGCCGGCCTGGCGGGCGAGGACGTCCATGTCGTCGGTCACGGTGGAGGCGACGAGGGTGGTGGTGCCGTGCACGCGGTGCGTGCGGACGCCGGTGAGGACCTCCTCCGCGGTGCCCGAGCTGAAGGAGGCTCCGCCGCCTCCGTGGTTGTGGATGTCGACGAAGCCGGGCAGGAGCCAGTGGCCGGTGACGTCGACGACCTGGGCGTTCTCGGAGGGGGCCGCGGTGATCCGGGTGCCCTCGACGGCGAGTCGGCCGTTCTCGACCACTCCGGTCGGAAGAACCACCCGGGCACCGGAGAGGACCAGACCGTCCGCACCCGGGCGCGGGTGCGTGGGGGCTTGTCGCGCAGTTCCCCGCGCCCCCAGGGGGGCGCTGTGGTGCGGCTCGTTGGCGGCCATCAGGGGATTACCTCCGGAGTTGTCGTCGCTAGTAGGTCCTGGGCGAGAAGCCCCGCCCCCAAACACCCCGCCGTGTCCCCCAGCGCGGCCGGGACGATCGTCGGCAGCTTCTGGAAGGTGACCCGGCTCTGCACGGCCTCCCGCAGCGGCCGGAACAGCACGTCTCCCGCCTCCGCCAGACCGCCGCCGATGATCAGGACGCGTGGGTCGAGCAGTGTGAGGGCGGTGACCAGGCCGTCGGCCAGGGCCGCCACCGCCTCCCCCCACACCCGGACGGCGTTCGGGTCGCCGGACGCGACGGACCTCGCGCACTGCGCGGCGTCCGCGTCCGGATCGCCGGTGGCCTTCGCCCACGCCTCGCTCACCGCGGCCGCCGACGCGTACCGCTCCAGACAGCCGCGCTGCCCGCACGGGCAGGGGGCGCCCTGCGGCCGTACGACGACGTGGCCGATCTCGCCCGCGAAGCCGTGCGCGCCCGGCTCCACCCGGCCGTCCAGGCCGAAGCCGCCCGCGATACCGGTGCCGAGCGCCACGAAGAAGAAGCGGTCCGCGCCCTGGCCCGCGCCGAGCCGGCCCTCGGCCAGGCCGCCGGTGCGCACGTCGTGGCCGAGGGCGACCGGGATGCCGAGCCGGTCGGCGAGCAGCGCGCGCAGGGGAACGTCGCGCCAGCCGAGGTTGGCCGAGAAGACCGCGACGCCGTTCGGCTCGTCGACTATGCCGGGTACGGCGAGGCCGGCCGCGCCCGCGCCCGCGCCGAAGTGCCTCTCGCCGTACGCGTACAGGTCGGCGGCGAAGCCGACGATCGCGGCGACGACGGCGTCGGGGCCGCGCTCGCGGCCGGTCGCCCGGCGGTCCTGGTGGAGCAGCTCGCCGTCCGGGCCGACCAGTGCGGCCTTCATTCCGGTGCCGCCCACGTCCAGGGCGATGACATGTCTCACGGGGACAGTGTGGCCCTCCGACCCGCAAGAGGTCTAGTCCACTTGCGTGGTGTAGACCTTATGGGTCCACATATTGAACAGCTAGACAGTCAGACAGGGGCAGTACACGTGCGGCGGCGTAGGGCAGGAATGATCGCGATGGTGTCCGCAACGGGCATGATCGCGGTCCTCGGTGGCTGTGGGACGACCGGATCCTCGGACGTCACCATCAGACTCGTCGCAGCCGACTACGGGGACTCCGCCGCCAACAGCTCCCAGAAGTACTGGGACCGGCTGGCCAAGGCGTACGAGGCCACGCACTCCGACGTGGAGGTCGACGTCACCGTCTACTCGTGGAACGACGTCGACCGCAAGGTCAAGGACATGGTCGCCGCCGGCAAGGCGCCCGACCTGGCGCAGATCGGCTCGTACGCCGACTACGCGGCCGCCGGCGACCTGTACGAGGCCGGCGACCTGCTCTCCATCCCGGTCCAGGCCGACTTCCCCTCCCAGCTCGCCGAGGCGGGCCAGTGGAACCACGCGCAGTACGGCATACCCTTCGCCGCGTCCACGCGCGTCCTCTTCTACAACAAGACCCTCTTCTCCGAGGCCGGCATCACCACCCCGCCCACCACCTGGAACGAGCTCGCGGCCGACGCGAAGGCGCTCAAGGCGGACGGCGTGAGGTACCCGTACGCGCTGCCGCTCGGCTCCGAGGAGGCACAGGCGGAGACCATGCAGTGGCTGCTCAGCGGCGGCGGCGGCTACACCGACGACATCGGCACGTACACGATCGACTCCTCGGAGAACGTCGACACCTTCACCTGGCTCAAGGACGAGCTGGTGGGCAAGGGGCTGACCGGGCCGACGGCGCCCGGCAGGCTCAACCGCGCGACCGCGTTCGCCGACTTCGCCGACGGCCAGGTCGGCATGCTCAACGGCCACCCCACGCTCATCAAGCAGGCCGAGAAGAAGGGCGTGAAGTTCGGCGCCGTGCCGATGCCGGCCCGCGCCGGCCAGAGCACCACCACCGCCTCCATGGGCGTCACGGACTGGATGGCGGCGTTCAGGCAGAACGGCCACGCGGACCAGGTCGGCGATTTCCTCGACTACGTCTACAGCGAGAAGAACGTGCTCGACTTCTCCCGCGAGTACGGCCTGCTGCCGGTCACCACGTCCGCGTCCCAGACGATGACCGACTCCTCGCGGACCCAGGACAAGCAGCTCCGCCCCTTCCTCGATCAGCTCCCGACCTCCGAGCTGTACCCGGCCGGCAAGACCTCCTGGGCCGCGATCAGCGCCGACGTCAAGAAGCAGATAGGCGCGGCGGTCACGGCCACGGGCGACCCGAGCGCCGTCCTCACCCGGCTCCAGGCCGAGGCGGCAGCGGCGGACAGCCGTACGAAGTCGGACTGAGCGTTACCGTTCTCCGCATGGACCGGCAAGAACTGGGCGCACGCGAGCAGGCGATCCTCGCCCTGGAACGCCGGGGCTTTCCGAGCCCTGGCGCGAAGGAGCGCGTGATCCGGGAGGAACTGGACCTGGCGCCGGTGCGCTACTACCAGCTCCTCAACGCCCTCCTCGACGACGAGCGGGCACTGGCCCACGACCCGGTGACGGTGAACAGGCTGCGGCGGGTGCGGGAGTCGCGGCGCGGGGAGCGGTGAGGGGCCGGTGCCGCTTGGAGCTGCGGGCCGGTGGGGGCTTGTCGCGCAGTTCCGCCCCCGGCCTTCGAACCGGGGGGCACCCCCAGCGCCCTTTAAGCGGAGCTCGGATACTGTCGGTCGCATGGGCACCCAATCCACGGAATCCCTTCCGACGCCACGCACCCCCGCTGGTCGCGAAGGCCTCGAAGCCCTCCTCTCGCAGCCCCGCTCCGCCCTCGTCGGCCTCGACTTCGACGGGACGCTCGCGCCGATCGTCGCCGACCCGGAGCAGGCGCGGGCCCACCCGGACGCCGTACCGGCCCTGGCGGCCCTCGCGCCGAAGGTGGCCGCCGTCGCCGTCATCACCGGCCGCCCCACCGAGATCGCCGTCCGCTACGGCGGTTTCGCCGGCGTCTCCGGTCTGGACCACCTCGTCGTCCTCGGCCACTACGGCGCCGAACGCTGGGACGCGGCGACGGGCGAGATCACCGCGCCCCCACCGCACCCCGGCATCGCGGCCGTCCGCGCCGAACTCCCGGCCGTCATCGCCGGAGTGGGGGCGCAGGGGACCTGGACCGAGGACAAGGGCCACGCCCTGGCCGTCCACACCCGCCGGGCCGACGACCCGCAGGCCGCCTTCGAGGCCCTGCGCGCACCGCTCACCGGCCTGGCCACGCGGCACGGCCTGATCGTCGAACCGGGCCGCCTGGTCCTGGAACTCCGCCCGCCGGGGATGGACAAGGGTGTGGCACTGCGCGCCTACGCACGGGAGATCGGCGCGGGCGTGATCCTCTACGCCGGCGACGACCTGGGCGACATCCCGGCCTTCGCTGCGGTGGAGGAACTGCGCGAGGAAGGCGTCCCGGGCCTGCTGGTCTGCAGCGGCAGCGCGGAGGTCACAGAACTCGCCGACCGAGCCGACCTCGTGGTCGACGGCCCGGAGGAAGTCGTACGACTGCTGAAAAACCTGGCCGAGCAGAGCGCCCCGTAGGGGGCGCGGGGAACTGCGCGACAAGCCCCCACCGGCCCGCGGCCGAGGAACTCAGCCCCCCAACGCCGCCAACTGCTCAAGAAACCAAGCCGTCGGCGGCAACGCGGTGGCCGCCGCGGCCAACCGCTTCGTCCGCTCCGCCCGCTCCTCCACCCCCATGGTCAACGCCTCCTGGAGAGCCGCGGCCGTCCCCCCGACGTCGTACGGGTTCACGACCACCGCGTCCTCGCCCAGCTCCTCGTACGCCCCCGCCTCCCGCGAGAGCACCAGCACACACCCCTCGTCCGAGACCACCGGGATCTCCTTGGCGACCAGGTTCATGCCGTCCCGGATCGGGTTCACCAGCGCCACGTCGGCCAGCCGGTAGGCCGCCAGCGACCTCGCGAAGTCGTCCTTCACGTGCAGCACCACCGGTGTCCAACCAGCCGTCCCGTACGTCGAGTTGATGTCGTCCGCGACCCGTTGCACCTCGGCCGTGTAGTCGCGGTACACCGCGAGGTCCTGCCGCGACGGATACGCGAACGCGACATGCACCACTCGCTCCCGCCACTCGGGGTGGTCGTCGAGCAGCTGCCGGTACGCCAGCAGTCCCCGCACGATGTTCTTCGACAGCTCGGTGCGGTCCACCCGGACGATCGTCCTGCGGTCCTCGCCGATCTCCTCACGCAGCGTCCGCATCCGCTCGTCCACGTCCGGCTCGTGCGACCGCTTCCGCAGGAACTCCGCGTCGGCACCCAGCCCGTGCACCCCGATCCGGGTCTCCCCGGCGGCCGGGATTCCGGGGCCGAGGACCGCGTGACAGCAGGCCACGAACGCGTCCGCCCACCGCCGGGTCAGGAACGCCGCGTGATCGGCGCCCAGGATCCCGCTGAGCAGCTCCGCCGCGATGTCGTCGGGGAGCAGCCGGAAGTAGTCCGGCGGCGCCCACGGGGTGTGGGAGAAATGGCCGATACGCAGATCAGGCCGCAGCCGGCGCAGCATCCGCGGGGCCAGCGCCAGGTGGTAGTCCTGGATGACCACCACCGCACCCTGGCCGGCCTCCTGCGCGAGCGCCTCCGCGAACGCCTGGTTGTAGGCCTGGTAGGACGCCCACTGCCGCCGGAACTCCGCGTCGAAGACCGGCTCCAGCGGGGTCTGGTACAGCATGTGGTGGACGAACCAGAGCACCGAGTTCGCGATGCCGTTGTAGGCGTCCGCGAACACGTCCGGCGCGATGTCGAGCATCCGGACCTGCTGCCCGCCGGTGTCCCCGGCCGGCAGCCGGCCGCCCTCGGCCCGCCGTACCGCCTCCCGGTCACCGTCGCTCAGTGCCGCGCACACCCACACCGCGTTCGCGTCCGGCCCGATCGCCGACAGACCCGAGACCAGCCCGCCGCCGCCCCGCTTGGCGTGCAGCGCGCCGTCCGCGTCGTCGGGGCGCACCTCGTACGAAACCGGGCCGCGGTTGGACGCGACCAGCACCTCAGCACCGCTGGTGAAAGCCATACGCCACAACCTAGCCCGGCTCGGAAACGCTCAAACGTACGGCAGCGCCCGACGCGCCACCGTATACGGCCGTACGGTCAAGTCAGGCCACGGTCAGGCCACCCGGCGCTCCGCGTACTCGGTGATCTCCGCCATCGGCGGCCGTTCCTCGGTGTCCACCGAGTAGGTGCGCGGTTCGAAGCCGTCCTCGCCCCGTTCGAACTGGGTCAGGGCGGGCCGGATCAGGTGGCCGCGGGCCAGCCGCAGCTGGGCGGTGCGGTAGATCGCGGCGGACATCCGGCCGAGCGCCTGGCCGTCCTGGTGACGGTGTTTGCGCACCCCCACGTCGACCTGGGCGAGGGCGTCCAGGCCGACCAGGTGCAGGGCGTCGATCAGCATGCCGAGCTCCACGCCGTAGCCGACCGGGAAGGGGAGCTGTTCGAGGAGCGAGCGGCGGGCCGCGTACTCGCCGCCGAGCGGCTGGACGAATCCGGCCAGCTGCGGCCAGTGCATGTTCAGCAGCGGACGGGCCATCAGCTCGGTCACCCGGCCGCCCTGCCCGGCCGAACCGGCGAGCGGGCGGTCGTACATCGCCTTGACCAGGTCCACGTCCGGGTCGGTCAGCAGCGGGCCGACGATCCCGGTGACGAAGTCGGAGGAGAACTCGCGCAGGTCGGCGTCGACGAAGCAGACGATGTCCCCGGTGGTGACCAGGAGGGAGCGCCAGAGCACCTCGCCCTTGCCGGGGACGGCGGGGATGCGCGGCAGGATCGTGTCGCGGTGCTCGACCCGGGCGCCGGCCGCCGCGGCCACCGCCGCCGTCCGGTCGGAGGAACCGGAGTCGACGACCACGATCTCGTCGACGAGCGGCGCCTGCCGCATCAGGTCGTGGCGGATGATCGCGACGATGTCGCCGACGGTCTCCTCCTCGTTGAGCGCCGGCAGCACGACGGAGACGGACTGCCCGCTGCGCTGCTTGGCGGCGAGTATCCGGTGCAGCGGACGGTCGTTCACGGACCAGGAGCGGGTGGCCAGCCAGCGCTCGACTTCTTCCAGCACAGTCAGCGGCTCCTCACTGTCACGATCACACTGCGAGGTGTGATCCATCTCGCGGTTCGGACGGCTCTCTCAACTGTCCTGGCCTTCGGTTACAGTCTTGAACAACGCCGGTGACCATCGCATGTCCTGGGGTCACCCGACGTTGACAACTGCATACCGCTCATCCAGAGGGGCAGAGGGATACGGCCCGATGAAGCCCCGGCAACCCTCCAGTCGGTTACTCGTGGATCGCCGCTCACTGTCGATCACCCGCGAGGCTCCCGGCTAGGGAAGGTGCCAAATCCGTCTCACGGCGAGATGCGTCGTGAGGAAGATGAGGAGAAAGGGCCTCGCCTCACATGGCTGCGCAGACTGTTGCACCCACCACCGACTCCACCGCCGCTTCTGGTTCCGCGCCCGTCGACCTCGGTCCCGCCACTGCGCTGAGCTGCCGCGAATGCGGCCACCGCGTGCCGCTCGGCCCGGTGTTCGCCTGCGAGGAGTGCTTCGGCCCGCTCGAGATCGCCTACGACTTCTCGGCCTACGACACCGAGGAACTGCGGAAGCGGATCGAAGCGGGTCCCGCCAACATCTGGCGCTACGCGCCGCTGCTGCCCGTCCCCGCGGACGTGGCCACCAAGCCGAACATCAATCCGGGCTGGACCAAGCTCGTCCAGGCCGACAACCTGGCGAAGGAACTGGGCGTCACCGGCGGCCTGTACGTCAAGGACGACTCCGGCAACCCGACGCACTCCTTCAAGGACCGGGTCGTCGCCCAGGCCGTCGAGGCCGCGCGCGCCTTCGGCTACACCACGCTCTCCTGCTCCTCCACCGGCAACCTGGCCGGCGCGGTCGGTGCCGCCGCCGCCCGGGCCGGCTTCCGCTCCTGCGTGTTCATCCCGCACGACCTGGAGCAGGGCAAGATCGTCATGGCCGCGGTCTACGGCGGCGAACTCGTCGGCATCGAGGGCAACTACGACGACGTGAACCGTTTCTGCTCCGAACTGATCGGCGACTCGGCCGGCGAGGGCTGGGGCTTCGTCAACGTCAACCTGCGGCCGTACTACGCGGAGGGGTCCAAGACCCTGGCGTACGAGATCTGCGAGCAGCTCGGCTGGCGGATCCCGGACCAGCTGGTCATTCCGATCGCCTCCGGCTCGCAGCTCACGAAGATCGACAAGGGTCTGCAGGAGCTGATCAGGCTCGGGCTCGTGGAGGACAGGCCGTACAAGATCTTCGGCGCGCAGGCCGAGGGGTGCTCGCCGGTGTCGGTGGCCTACAAGGCGGGTCACGACGTGGTCCGGCCGCAGAAGCCGAACACGATCGCCAAGTCCCTCGCCATCGGCAACCCCGCCGACGGTCCGTACGTCCTCGACATCGCGCGCCGCACCGGCGGCGCGGTGGAGGACGTCACCGACGAAGAGGTCGTCGACGCGATCAAGCTGCTCGCGCGGACCGAGGGAATCTTCGCGGAGACCGCCGGCGGTGTGACGGTCGGAGTCACCAGGAAGCTCATCGAGAACGGGCTGATCGATCCGGCGAAGTCGGTCGTTGTACTCAACACGGGTGATGGGCTGAAGACGCTGGACGCCGTGGCGGGGACCGGGCTCACGGCGACCATCCGGCCGACACTCGATTCGTTCCGTGAGGCCGGGCTCGCCTGAGTCAGCCGTAAAAATACCGGGCGTCGCCCCAACCGGAGGTTTCAACGTGAGCGTCACCGTTCGCATCCCCACCATCCTGCGCACCTACACCGGTGGGCAGGCCGAAGTCAGTGCCGAAGGGGTCACCCTCGGCGAAGTCATCTCCGACCTGGAGAAGAACCACACCGGGATCGCGGCCCGCGTTCTCGACGACGAGGGCAAGCTGCGCCGGTTCGTGAATGTGTACGTCAACGACGACGACGTGCGGTTCGAGCAGGGCCTGGAGACGGCCACCCCGGACGGCGCCGGCGTCTCCATCATCCCGGCCGTGGCCGGCGGCTGACCTGCCGTCCTGCTGACAGGCTGATCGGATGACCGAACATTACCTTCGGTAATGCCGATCACCGAGTGTTCATCGGATTGCCCCCTCCGTGAGAGAAGCGGAGGGGGCAATTCTGTGTGGTTGAGCGCGGTACAGTTGGGGAACGCGGTCCCGATCTCCAGGTCGGAAGCCCCGTATTCGATACCGCCGACCCGCCAAGAAGTAGCCAAAGTGCGCGGGTTGTACGCGGCTTTTGTGGCTTTTATAGGGCCCGACTTGCCCTGAATTCGGCCGAATTCTTGCTACATTCCGGACCCTTCCCGTCCAGAATTCTCGTCCGATTGACCTGTTGCAGACGGCAGTTGGACAGATACATTCAGCCGCGGTCGACGCGTTCCGGCGCACGCCCCCAACCATTGGGGGGTGAGGTCTGACCCGGATCCGCGAAGTGTGGATCTGTGCAAGGGCCAGTAATAGGGGAGTTAGGCATGGCTCAGGGCACCGTCAAGTGGTTCAACGCGGAGAAGGGGTACGGCTTCATCGCGGTCGACGGTGGTGCGGATGTTTTCGTCCACTACAGCGCGATTCAGATGGACGGCTACCGCACCCTGGAGGAAGGTCAGCGGGTCGATTTCGAGATCTCGCAGGGCCAGAAGGGGCCGCAGGCGGACATGGTCCGGCTCGCGACCGGCTGAAGCGCGCGCCGACTGACAGCGTCGTTCTTCTCTCTTTGTCAGAGGGCTCGTATCCCATGGGGAGTCATGGGTTACGAGCCCTTTGGCATGCCCGGGACGAGTTGGCCCTGGCGCGCCCGCCGTGCGTCCCGGCGCGGTCCGGCCCGGGGCCGTGGCGCGGACCCCGGTCTCCGGGAGGCGCTTGCGTCCGCCCGTCACCCGGCCACCACCCCTCGACGGGCACTCGCTTCGCGAGCGCGCCTTGCACTCTCGATGGGCGAGTGCTAATCATTGGCGTTAGCACTCTGAAGGTGAGAGTGACAAAAATGGACCGGGTCGGTGAGGCCCGCAGGCCGGGTGGGGCAAGGAACCCACGGGTCGGCGAGCCGTCCGTCGCGGGCGCGGGCGCGGTCCGAAGACTCACCCCCAGTCCTGGAGGGACCACTTCACATGGCCAAGATCATCGCGTTCGACGAGGAGGCGCGGCGCGGCCTTGAGCGCGGTATGAACCAGCTCGCCGACGCCGTCAAGGTCACCCTCGGCCCCAAGGGCCGCAACGTCGTCCTTGAGAAGAAGTGGGGCGCCCCCACGATCACCAACGATGGTGTCTCCATCGCCAAGGAGATCGAGCTGGAGGACCCGTACGAGAAGATCGGCGCCGAGCTGGTCAAGGAAGTCGCCAAGAAGACGGACGACGTCGCCGGTGACGGTACGACCACCGCGACCGTTCTCGCCCAGGCCCTGGTCAAGGAAGGCCTGCGCAACGTCGCGGCCGGCGCCAACCCGATGGCTCTGAAGCGCGGTATCGAGAAGGCCGTCGAGGCCGTCTCCGGTGCCCTTCTGGAGCAGGCGAAGGACGTCGAGACCAAGGAGCAGATCGCCTCCACGGCCTCCATCTCCGCCGCCGACACCCAGATCGGCGAGCTCATCGCCGAGGCCATGGACAAGGTCGGCAAGGAAGGCGTCATCACCGTCGAGGAGTCCCAGACCTTCGGTCTGGAGCTGGAGCTCACCGAGGGTATGCGCTTCGACAAGGGCTACATCTCGGCGTACTTCGCCACCGACATGGAGCGTATGGAGGCGTCCCTCGACGACCCGTACATCCTGATCGCCAACTCGAAGATCGGCTCCGTCAAGGACCTGCTCCCGCTGCTGGAGAAGGTCATGCAGTCGGGCAAGCCGCTGCTGATCATCGCCGAGGACGTCGAGGGCGAGGCCCTGTCGACCCTGGTCGTCAACAAGATCCGCGGCACCTTCAAGTCCGTCGCCGTCAAGGCCCCGGGCTTCGGCGACCGCCGCAAGGCGATGCTGAACGACATCGCCATCCTCACCGGCGGCGAGGTCATCTCCGAGGAGGTCGGTCTCAAGCTGGAGAACACGACCCTCGACCTGCTGGGCCGCGCCCGCAAGGTGGTCATCACCAAGGACGAGACCACCATCGTCGACGGCGCCGGCTCCACCGAGCAGGTCCAGGGCCGGGTCAACCAGATCCGCGCCGAGATCGAGCAGTCCGACTCGGACTACGACCGCGAGAAGCTCCAGGAGCGCCTGGCGAAGCTCGCCGGTGGCGTCGCCGTCATCAAGGCCGGTGCCGCGACCGAGGTCGAGCTCAAGGAGCGCAAGCACCGCATCGAGGACGCCGTTCGCAACGCGAAGGCGGCCGTCGAGGAGGGCATCGTCGCCGGTGGTGGCGTGGCCCTGCTCCAGGCCTCCCAGGTGTTCGAGAAGCTGGAGCTCGAGGGTGACGAGGCGACCGGCGCCAACGCCGTGAAGCTCGCTCTGGAGGCCCCGCTCAAGCAGATCGCCGTCAACGGTGGTCTCGAGGGTGGCGTCGTCGTCGAGAAGGTGCGCAACCTCCAGGTCGGCCACGGCCTGAACGCCGCGACCGGCGAGTACGTCGACATGATCGCCGAGGGCATCATCGACCCGGCGAAGGTGACCCGTTCCGCGCTGCAGAACGCCGCCTCCATCGCCGCGCTGTTCCTGACCACCGAGGCCGTCATCGCCGACAAGCCGGAGAAGGCCGCCGCGGCCGCTCCGGGCGGCATGCCGGGCGGTGACATGGACTTCTGATCGACCCTGTCGATCGCTCGTCCTGACCGAGGGCGGCACCCCCTGTTCCGACAGGGGGTGCCGCCCTCGGGCGTTTCCGCCGTTCGAGGACATGCGTGCATGTGTGTGGTGATGGCACGAACTGCCATGCGGGCAGGGCGTGTCGTCAGAGGACCCCGGGGAAGAGCAGGACGTCCGGGTCCCGCGCGTGGACTCCGGCGGCGACCGCGGCAGCAGGCCCGTCTGCCGGTGAGCGGCTCCGCTGCCGTGTGGTGTCGCACCATCCGGTCCACCGCCGCGACGAGTTCCGTGTCGTCGGTGCGCGGGACCGGCCGTTCGTGGATCAGGGTGCGCGTCTCTTCGTGCGCGAGGGGGCCGGGGCGTCCAGGAGGCCGGTGAGGTGCCGGCCGAGCAGGAACGACTCACTCGCGTGCGCGCCCCAGCGGTCTTGACGGCCCGGCAGGCTCGAACGTGTCGTTCGCGTCGTGGGCGGATCTCGGTTCGTCGGAGACTCCGAGGAAGGCCGCGTCCTCGGAGTCCGGGTTGGTGTTCCGCATGGCGAAGGCGGATCCGACGGCGGTGGCCGCCCGCAGGGCGGGTGCGCGCGTGCTGTGTATCCGTTCCTTGATCGCACTCACCCGGTCCTGCAACTCCCGCTTCCTGCACAGCACTTCCTCCTGCTCCCGGGCCGCGTCACGACGTTCGAGGGCCTCGGCCGCCTCGGCGAGGGCGGCGCCCCCGCCGAGGCCGGCGACGAAGAGATGGAATCCACCGCCCGGGAGCCCCAGCGCGCAGAAGCAGGCCGACGGCCCCTACCGGTCCGGTCTGTGTCCTGGGTCACACGTCTTTCGGGCGGGAATGGGGACGTCCGGGCGGGTCGTTGTGAACGCATGTGCACTCAATGCGCGTGCACATACCGCCTGGTCTACGACCCAGCCATGAGGAGCCCCCCACGTGACCGTCACCCCGCCCTCCGTCTCCCGCGCGGCCGAGATCCTCTCCCGTCCCATCGCCCTGAACGGGCTCACGGTCCCCAACCGGATCGTGATGGCGCCGATGACCCGCCAGTTCAGCCCGGGCGGCGTTCCCGGCGAGGACGTGGTCTCGTACTATGCCCGCCGGGCCGCCGCCGGCGTCGGTCTGATCGTCACCGAGGGCACGTACGTCGGTCATGACTCCGCCGGGCAGAGCACCCGCGTCCCGCGGTTCCACGGCGAGGAGCAGCTGGCGGGCTGGGCGAAGGTCGCCGAGGGCGTGCACGCGGCCGGCGGCACCATCGTTCCGCAGTTGTGGCACATCGGCATGGTCCGCAAGCAGGGGCAGCCGCCGGTCGCGGACGCCCCCGCCGTCGGCCCCTCCGGCATCCGCCTGGACGGCACCGAGGGCGAGGGCAAGGCGATGACCTCGCAGGACCTGGACGACGTCGTCCGCGCGTTCGCCGAGGCCGCGGCCGCCGCAGAGCGCATCGGCTTCGACGGGGTCGAGCTGCACGGCGCCCACGGCTACCTCCTCGACCAGTTCCTGTGGGCGGGCACCAACCGCCGCACCGACGCCTACGGCGGTGACCCGGTCGCCCGTACCAGGTTCGCCGCCGAGATCGTGGCCGCCGTACGTGCGTCGGTCTCCCCGGACTTCCCGGTGATCTTCCGCTTCTCGCAGTGGAAGTCGGACAACTACGACGCCCGTCTCGCCGGGACCCCGGAGGAGCTGGAGGCGATCCTCACCCCGCTCGCGGCGGCCGGCGTCGACGTCTTCCACGCCTCCACCCGGCGCTACTGGCTCCCCGAGTTCGACGACTCCGACCTCAACCTGGCCGGCTGGACCAAGAAGCTCACCGGCAGGCCGACCATCACCGTGGGCTCGGTCGGCCTGGACGGCGACTTCATCAAGGGCTTCCAGGGCGAGGGCTCGCCGGTCCGGGGCATCGAGGACCTGCTCGACAGCCTGGAGCGCGAGGAGTACGACATGGTCGCCGTCGGCCGCGCCATTCTCCAGGACCCGCAGTGGGCGGCGAAGGTCCTGGCCGGCCGCACGGACGAGCTGAACTCGTACGACGCGGCGGCGTTGCAGACCCTGAGCTGAACCACACCCCACGCGCCCCCGGGCCCACCGGCGACCGGCCGGTGGAACCCGGGGGCGCGTGTGTGTCCGCCGGGGGCGGTGGCCGGTCGCACCGGTTCGTCCGGGGGCGGGTCGCGACCGCGGTTCGGTCCGGGGCGCGGACGCCGCCGCGGCACGGTGGCGGTGGCCGGGTACGCCCGCTCGGCCTCGTACCGGCCGGCGAGCAGCGAGAAGAACCCGTGGGCGGACCCGCACCGCGCGACCGCCGCCTGCGCGGGCCGCGGAGCGTGCGTGGTGGTCGGCTCCGTCCGCGCGGAGAGGGGCGGGTCGGTCGGTGCCCCGGCCGTCCACGGCCGTGGACGGGGTGGTGCGGGCGGCCCTCTCCGGCGGTCGGTCACGGCGGCCGCCGCATCCGCCTCGGCCAGGGCGGGCGGATTCCTGACGGTCGCCAGGGGGACACACCCGTCGCGGCCCCGCCCGTGAGCCCGATGACGATCGCGTTCTCCACCGCCGGCGGCGCCGGGAGCGCCGGCAGGACGGGCCGGTGGTGATCGTACGGCTGTGGGGCGCCTCGGCCGGTGCTGAGCCGGGAGTTCGCCGGTACCGTCCCGAGCATGCGGATACTCCATCTCTCGGACACCCACCTGGACCGCACCGACGCTCCCAACAGGCACGGCGTCAACGCCACCGCCTCCCTGCGGCTGATGCTCGGCGAACTCCGCCGCCTCCCCGGCCTCGACGCGGTCGTCGTCACCGGCGATCTGGCCGACGACGGCGCGGTCGAGGCGTACACCGCCCTGCGCACGCTGATCGGCGGATACGCGCGGGACCGCGACATCCCCGTCCTCTACACCACCGGCAACCACGACGAGCGCGAGGCGTTCGCCAAGGTGCTGGGCAGCGGACACGTGGACGCCGACGGCACCGACCGCGCCGAGCAGGCGTTCGGCGGCGGGGAGCGGGCCGCCGTCAGCACGGTCGGCGGCTGGCGCTTCGTCACCCTCGACTCGCTGGTGCCGGGCAAGGTGTACGGCCGGCTGGGCGCGCCCCAGCTGGAGTGGCTGCGCGAAGTGCTGCGCACCCCGGCCGAACACGGCACGGTCCTCGCCTTCCATCACCCGCCCTTCGCCCTGGACCTCTCGGTGACCCAGCGGGCCTTCGGGCTGCGCGACCCCGGCGAGCTGGCGGCGGCGGTCCGGGACGGCGACGTGCGGATGATCCTCAACGGGCACTACCACCTCCAGCTCTTCGGCCTGCTGGAGTC
Organism: Streptomyces sp. NPDC026515; assembly: GCF_055567595.1. NCBI lineage: Bacteria > Bacillati > Actinomycetota > Actinomycetes > Kitasatosporales > Streptomycetaceae > Streptomyces > Streptomyces sp. NPDC026515. The sequence goes on along the minus strand of NZ_JBVHQD010000006.1, from coordinate 440,514 downwards.
GGTGCCGGTGTGGGTGACGCCGGGGGTCGTCAACCGGATCGACCTGACCGTGGCACCCGGTGAGCGGGCGGTGCGCGGGGCGTCGGCCTCCCTGGTGGAGCTGGGCGGACCCGCAGGTCCGCTGTGCCACACCTTCCATGCGCGCGATCCCCGGGCCCATGAGACGGTGTACGAGATCGACGAGGCGCAGGCCAGGGCGTTCGTCGCCGAGTACGGCTGACGGGTTCACCCATACGGGTGAGGGGTGTTCGGCACTCGTGCGAAGTGCCGGACGTTCCACGAGTGACCGGCCGTGATCGCGGCAGCGCCCCCACCGAAAGCGAGCGAGCATGACGACAAGTCAGTCTCCGGAGCCGCCTCACGTCGCCGAGGGACCGGTCGTACGCATCACGGCGGGCGCCGTGCGCGGGCTGCGGGAGGACGGGCTCGCGGTCTTCCGGGGCATACCGTTCGCCGAGCCCCCGGTGGGGGAGGGGAGATTCGCGGCGCCCCGGCGGGCACGCGCGTGGGACGGGACGCGCGAGGCGTACGCCTTCGGTCCGCCGCCCCCGCAGGACCTGGGCCTCCAGGGACGCACCGGCGTCCTGGAGGCCCCCGGGGGCGACGACTGGCTGACGGTGAACGTCTGGACACCCGACCCGGACCCGGCCGCCCGCCGCCCGGTGATGGTGTGGATCTACGGCGGCGCCTACAAACTGGGCCACTCCGGCAGCCCCGGCTACGACGCCCAGCACATCGTGCGCGACGGCGACGTGGTCGTGGTCTCGTTCAACTACCGCGTCGGCATGGAGGGTTTCGCCCAGATCGAGGGGGCGCCCGCCAACCGGGGCCTGCTGGACCAGGTGGCGGCGCTGGAGTGGGTGCGGGAGAACATCACGGCCTTCGGCGGCGACCCCGACCAGGTCACGGTCTTCGGGGAGTCGGCGGGCGGCGGCTCGGTGGCCGCGCTGCTGGCGATGCCCGGCGCGCGGGGCCTGTTCCGGCGGGCGATCGCCCAGAGCGTGCCGGGCACGTTCTTCTCGGCCGAACTGGCCGGGGACATCGCGCAGGCGCTCGCCGCGGAGGCCGGCCTGCGGCCCACGATGGCCGACCTGGCCGGGACCGACCCGCGCCGGCTGGTGGACGTGGGGCAGTCGCTGGGCGTCAAGATGCCCCAGTACATGGGGCGTTGGGGGCAGATAGCGCCCACGATGACACCGTTCTCGCCGGTGGTCGACGGCGAGGTGCTGCCCACCACGCCCTGGCAGGCGCTGGCCTCCGGCCTTGCCCGGGACGTGGACCTCCTCGTCGGTCACAACCGCGACGAGTACCGCCTCTTCCTGGTCATGGGCGGGTTGTACGGCAAGATCACGGAGGAGCAGGCGACCGGCGCCCTGCGGCTGTTCGCACCGGGCGGCGAGGCGGGGGTGCAGGCCTACCGCGAGGCCTTCCCCGGGGCGTCGCCGGACGAGCTGTACGAACGGGTGCAGACCGACTGGCTCTTCGGCATGCCGTCGCTGCGTCTGGCGGAGGCGCAGACGGCGGCCGGCGGCCGGGCCCACCTCTACGAACTGACCTGGGGCGCCCCGGGCAACGGCGGGCTGCTGGGTGCCTGCCACGGCCTGGACATTCCGCTGCTGTTCGGCACGTTCGAGGCCGACCTCGCCAACCTGCTCTGGGCGGGCACCGGTGTCACCGCCGAGGCCGAGGCCCTGTCCGCCCGCTTCCGCAGGGTATGGACGGCGTTCGCGAGGACGGGAGACCCGGGCTGGCCCGAGTTCGACCTCCAGAGCCGCCTCACCCAGGTACTGGACACGACGCCGACGGTGACGTCGTATCCGGAGGAGCGGAGCCGAAAGCTCTGGGAGGGCCATGAGTTCACTCCTGCGCCCCTGCTCGGCTGACCGGAGCGGGACCGCAGCGGGACCGGAAGCCAGGGGTCAGAGGTTGCCGAGGGGCTCGATGTCCACGTGGACCGGGTTGCCCCAGACCCGGAGCACCTCGTAGTCGGTGAACTCGTGGACGAGCCGGTAGGCCATGGCCGGCCGCGACCCCCGGCGCTGGGCGTTGATGTACAGCTCGGCCTCGCGCCGGTCGCGGCGGGGGGTGCCGCACAGCTCCCACTCCCGTCCGTTCCACGCCTCCGGCAGCCAGCGCTGCTGGGCTTGCGGCCGGTCGGCCCGCACCCCGTACCGGGACATCGAAGGCACCGCGGACGCCTCGCCCTGCACCGGACGGGGGCCGCCCGCGAACTCCGATCGCCGGGCGGCCCGCCGCCGTGTCTCGCAGAGCAGACACAGGTCCGGGGCGCTCTCGTCCACGGGCCCCTGCGGATGCTCGGCACACCGCGTGGTGGGTGGGGCCGCGCTGACGCTCTCCTCCAGCAGGTCGAGAGCGCGCCGGAGGTCGTCCTTGACCTCGTGCAGCTTGGCGTCGGGCGTACCGGCGGTCAGCGCCTCCCCGTGCTCGCCGAGCAGACGAAGGGCCCGACCCAGGGCGGTGAGCTGGGAGTGGTTCATAGGCTCCAGCGTGGCACATGGCACCGACAGCGCTGCCGGCCGCGTGAGCGGCCTTCGGCCGCGGCGGCCCGCTGAGCGCATCCAGCCATTGGTGACCATGGTGGCGACGATTCGCGGATGCACAGGGAGCCATAAGCAGCCGCTGCTCCACTCGTGCCGCACGAGCCGCCCGGAGAAGGACGGAAGTGAAGCGAGTGAAACGCAGAACTGTGGTCGTGCAACGGCCACCGCAGCCCGCCACTTCACCCTCTACGGCCTCCGGCACGCGGAGGGTCCGAGCGCGCTGCTCGGCAGCGGCATCCCCGAGCGGCTGCACCGGATGAACCCGATGTTCTGGTGGATCCGGCTCGGCACGAAGGACAGCGGCACCTCGCCGACCGTCTCCGCCGGCCTCGCCGCCCGGCTGCGGAACCTCGGCGACGACGTGGACATCGCGTACTACTGGGACGCCGGCACGGTGCCGACACGGTCCCGGGGACTTCATCACGTGGATGGCGGGGATTTCGGGGCACCGGCGCTGAAACTCACGTACGTGGCGAGGAAGCCGACGGCGTAGCCGGTCAGCAGGCCGCCGGCGTAGACCGCCGCCGCCACGGCCGGGCCCCTGTCCCCCGTCAGCAGGGGGAACAGGGCCCAGCCCGAGGGGCCGATGGCGGTGGCGCCCACCCGGTCCCCGAGTACGGCGAAGAACCCGACGAAGGCCCCGCCGGCCGCGCCGCCCGCGCACGCGGTGAGGAAGGGGCGGCCGAGAGGGAGGGAGACGCCGTAGATCAGGGGTTCGCCGACGCCCAGCAGTCCGGCCGGGAGGGCGGACTTGATGGTCGTACGAAGGGAGGTGTCGTGGCGGAGGCGGACGTAGACCGCGAGGGCCGCTCCGACCTGGCCCGCGCCCGCCATCGCCAGCAGGGGGAGCAGAACCGTGTAGCCCTGCTGCTGGATGAGGGTGGTGTGGATGGGGATCAGGGCCTGGTGGAGGCCCAGCATCACGAGGGGGAGGAAGAGGCCGCCGAGGATCAGACCCGCGAGGGGGCCGGTGGTGGCGAGGAGCCAGTTCGCGGCCGTCCCGATGGCGGAGGAGACGACCCCGGCGGCGTACATCAGGCCGTAGAGGGTGGCCAGTCCGGCGACGAGGACGGTGACGGTGGGGGTGAGGAGGACGTCGAGGGCCTCGGGGACGCGGCCCCGGCACCACCGTTCGACGTGGACGGCGAGCAGGGCGGCGGCCAGCGCGCCGAGCACCCCGCCCTGCCCCGGTGCGAGCGCCACCCCGAAGGCGGTCACCTTAGCGACGCCCGGGTAGACGACGATCGCCGCGACCGCACCGCCGAGGACAGGCGTCCCGCCGAACACCTTCGCCGTGTTGTAGCCGACGAATACGCTGATCAGGGCCATGAAGCCGGAGGCGATGGCGGCGAGCGCGGGGGTGAGCGAGGGCAGCAGGCCGGCGTTGACGAGCAGCCCGTTGAGACCGGCCAGCACCCCGCAGCCGATCAGGGCGGGGATGAGCGGGACGAAGACGTCGGCGATGCGGCGCAGCGCGGTCTTGAGGGGGGTCGCGTTGCGGCGGGCGCGGGCGGCGCGCAGCTCGGCGCCGCGGGCGGCGAGCCGGTCGGCCGCCTCCGCCGCCGGCGTGAGCAGCCGCTGGAACTCGGCGGTCACGGTCACCACCGCTCCCGGCCCGAGGACGACCTGGAGGCCGTCCCCGTCGGTCACCACCCCGAGCACCCCGGGCACCGCCCGCACCGCCTCGTCGTCGACCCGTTCACGGTCGGCGATCCCCAGCCGCAGCCGGGTCATGCAGTGGGCGACGGAGGTGATGTTCCCGGGGCCGCCGACGAGGGGCAGCAGGGCGGCGGCGGTGTCGTACGGCGATCTCTGCACACCCTGAGCGTGCGGGTCAGCCGGCCGCTGTGGCGAGCGCGGCGCGCAGACGGCCGCCGGACTCCTCCAGAAGGCGGGCGGCGGTGGGCCCGTCGACACCGGCCAGGATCACCAGGATGGCGTTCTTCACCTCGCCGCGGGTCGCGACGAGGGCCCGCTCGATCTCCTCGTCCCCGGCGCCGGTCGCGAGGGCCACGATCCGGCTGGACCGGGCGCGCAGCTTCTCGTTCGAGGCCCGGACGTCGACCATCAGGTTCCCGTAGGTCTTGCCGAGCCGGATCATCGTGATCGTCGACAGCATGTTCAGGACGAGCTTCTGGGCCGTGCCGGCCTTCAGGCGGGTGGAGCCGGTGAGCAGTTCGGGACCGACGACCACCTCGATGCCGTGCTCGGCGGCGGCCGCCAGCGCGCTGCCCGCGTTGCAGGAGAGACCGACGGTCAGGGCACCGAGGGCGCGGGCGTGCTCGACGGCGCCGACGGCGTAAGGGGTACGGCCGGAGGCCGAGACACCGACGACGGAGTCGGTGGCGCCGACCCCGAGGGCGTCGAGGTTCTTCCGGGCCAGCTCCGCCGAGTCCTCGGCGCCCTCCACCGACGTGACCATGGCTTCGGGCCCGCCCGCGATGACGCCGACGACCTGCCCGGGGGCGGTGTTGAAGGTGGGCGGGCATTCGGAGGCGTCGAGCACCCCCAGCCGGCCCGCGGTACCGGCACCGGCGTAGACGAGCCGCCCGCCCCGGGCCATCCGGGTGGCCACGGCGTCGATGGCCCCGGCGATCTCCGGCAGCCGCAGCGCCACGGCGGCCGCGACGCCGGCGTCCTCGGCGTTCATGAGCCGCGTGATGTCGAGGGTGGCCAGTGTGTCGATCTCGGCGAGTTCCGGCCGGAACGCCTCGGTGGTGAGCGTTTCGAGTTCGGTGCGCAGAGCACGGTCTTCGGTGGTCATGGGAAACGGCTCTTTCTCAACACGGACGAGTGCATCAACTCAGGGGCGCGGGGAACCGCGCGACAAGGCACGAGGGACGGACGCGTTCCTGCGGAGATCACGTACTGCGGTCTATCGAGGAACGTTCCGGTGCCGATGGGCCAGCGCCTCGTAGGACGCCGCCAACGCCGGAGCCGCCGCCTCGTACGTCCGCTGCGCGACACCCACGAACAGGCAGTCCACCACCAGCAGCTGACTGGTCCGCGAGGACATCGCGGCCGGCCGCAGCTCGCTCTCCCGCGAGGTCGAGGTCGTCAGCACGTGGTCGGCGTACTGCGTCACCGAGGAATTTGGCCGCCCGGTGATGGCGACGGTCGTGGCTCCCCGTTCGAACGCGACCCGCAGGGGCTCTATGACGTCCCCGGTAGCGCCGGAGTGCGTGATGGCGATGGCCACGTCACCCGCCCGCAACTGCACGGCGTTGGTGACCGCCAGATGCGGATCGCTGTGCGCGTGCGCTATCAGCCCTATCCGCAGCAGCTTCTGGGTGAGGTCCTGGGCGACCAGTCCGGACGCCCCGATGCCGTAGACGTCGGTCCGCCGGGCCCCGGCGAGCGCACTCACCGCGGCCCCCAGCTGCACGGTGTCCAGGCCGGCAGCCGTGTCCGCGAGGGTCTGCTGCTCGTCGTAGGCGAGTTTCGCGACGACGTCGGCGATCGGGTCGTCGACGGCTATGTCGGTGGTGATCGCGGGTGCCCGTCCCGACTGCTGGTGCGCGGCGAGCCCGGCGAGGGCGAGCCGCAGATCGCGGTAGCCGGGGTAACCCAGCAGGCGGGCGGTGCGCACGACGGTCGCCTCGCTCGTGCCGGTGCGTTCCGCGAGTCCGGTGACCGTGAGGGCCGCGCAGCCTGCGGGGTCGCCCGCGACGGCTTCGGCGACGCGCTGCATGGAGCGGGTCATGGAGGGGGCGAGGGTACGCACCTTGGCCGCGAGGGCGGCCGGAGCCGGCGGCGCGCTCCCCCGCGCCGGGGTCCCGCCCGGGCGGTTGCCGAAAATTTCCTTCACGTTCTCGGTCACCCTTGAAAGATATTTTCGTTTCGGGTGCCCGGTCAAGACCGCGCACAATAGGACCATGGACCTCGTAACCCCTCTGGAACAGGCGCTGCACGCCGCCCGCGCCCTGGTCCTCGCCGACCTGGTCGCGGGCCGGGTGGCCGAGGCGGACGTCGTGTCGCTGGTCGAGGACTCCGTCGTACAGCGCCGCTGGTGGGTGGAGCAGTGGCCGGACGGGGTGGCGTACGTGGCGGGGCTGGTCGCCCAGGACGTCCAGGACGCGCTGCTGGAACGGCACGGCCGCTGGCCGCTGTGCCCGGTGTGCGGCACCGGCGACCCGCACGCCCTGGACGTCGAACCGGAGCTGGGCCCGGACCCGCACTGGGTGTGCCACAAGGCGGGCGTGAAGGTCGCCTCCGTCGGCTCCCTGGGCCCGGCGACGGGCGGCGGGATGGCGTCCTCGTGAGGGTGCTCTCATGACGGTGTACATCGACCCGCCGACCTGGCCGGGCCACGGACGTATGTGGTCCCACCTGGTCAGCGACGTGTCCTACGCCGAACTGCACGACTTCGCCGAGGAGTTGGGCGTACCCCGACGGGCCTTCGAGCGGGACCACTACGACGTTCCGTCGCATCGGTACGCGGACGCGGTCCGGGCGGGCGCGGTGCAGGTCAGCAGCCGCGAGGTGGTGCGGCTGCTGCACGGGGCGGGGCTGCGCAGACGCAAGGGCGACATGCCCCGGTGACCGCCGGCTCCTACCGTGCCGTCCGCAGTTCGAAGGCCGGCCCCTCCCCGTCCTCGCTCACCCTGGTGAAGCCGGCGCGGGTGAGGACCGCCTGGGAGGGGGCGTTGCCGGGCTCGACCGTGGCGAAGAGGGAGGTCACGTCGGGGCGGGACAGGGCCCAGCCGGCGAGCGCGCGCAGCGCCTCCGTCGCGTAGCCGTGGCCGCGGGCGGGCTCCGTCAGGTCGTAGCCGATCTCGACCCGGCCCTCCTCGTCCGGCGCGGCGTGGAAGCCCATGCCGCCGACCGCCCGGCCGTCCTCCCGGCGGACCAGGGCGAAGACGCCGAACTCCGGCCGGTGTACGCCCCCTTCGTAGGCCTTCAGCAGGAAACCGGCGGCGTCCCGGGTGCCCTCGTACGGGCCGCCCTCGGTCCACTCGAACCCGCCGTCGCCGCCGAGGCGCAGGTCACGGGCCTCGGCGGGGCGGATGCCGACGAGGTCGAGACGGTCGGCGGCGATGACGAGGTTGTTGTGCCAGCGCCAGCCGGTGACCGGGGCGCGGCCGGGCAGCTCGCCGCGGCCGGTGGCCCACAGCAGGGTCGCCCAGGGCGTCGGACCGGGCTGGACGTGCGGGAAGAGCACCTCCAGGACGGATGCGGCCAGTTCCTCGGAGGGCCGGTAGGCGATGTCGAGGCCCGCCGCCATGTCGTGCGTGTGCAGCAGTACTTCGGCGATGCCCATGGCGGCGAAGCCGGTCCGGTCGGCGCTGCGGAAGGGGTACGGGTGGAAGGCGCGGACCCCGGGCGGGGCGGTCCGGACGGCGGCGGCGAGCAGGGCCCCGGTCGTCTCGATCACGTGCAGCAGGCCGGAGTTGTCGGTGCCGTCGTCTAGCTTGAGCTCGAAGGGCACGTACGCGTCCTGGGCGCGCCCGGCCAGATTGGCGGCGTACGCGAGGAGGTCGTCGGCGACGTGGACCGCCGTCTCGTGGCAGTTCCAGTCCAGGCCCCCTGCCCTCACCTCCGCCCAGTCCCGGGCCACCGTCGGCCGCAGCGCCGCCACGCAGCCCGCGACGGCCTCTTCCACCTGATCCCCGCCCGTTTCACGCATGAGCGGCACCCTAGGACGCCGGATCCTGTGCGGTCGACAGCATTTCCAGCTCGGCGGCGAGGTTGTAGCGGGCGGTCGGCTCCCACTCCGTCCTGCCGTACGGCGTCCTGAACAGCCTTGGCAGGTCGAGGAGTTGACGGAGAATCGCGGAACGGCCCGCGCGGAAGGCGTCGTTCGGGACGAAGTGGTACTCCTCGCGCACCTCCGCGGTGTAGGCGGCGTACGCGGCGGGCGGGGCGGCGAGGATCGCGAGGTCGGCGTCGCACAGGACCTCGCCGTTGCGGTCGCCGGGGGCCGGGTCGTGGGTGACGGTGAGCCGGACCAGGCGGGCGACCTCGGCGGTCCCGGCGCCGGAGATCCCGGCCTCGGGCAGGGCGCGTTCGGCGAGGCGGGCCGAGCGCTCCTCGTTCGTCGACCGCTCCGGCAGGTACACCGCGTCGTGGAACCAGGCGGCGAGCCGCACCAGGTCCGGCTCGTCCGCGTACTGCGCCAGTACGTCGATGTGGTCGAGGACCGCGACGAGGTGGGCCAGCGTGTGGTAGCGGCGCTGGGGCTCCTGCCAGCGGCGCAGCAGTTCGTCGGCGTACCGGTACGGGGAGGGAACGCAGGAGTCGTCGTCCCGTGACCTGAGGAAGGCGGTCAGCCAACGGGAGCGCAGGGCGTCGAGATCGGCCATGCGCCCATTCTCCCGCGCGCCACCGGCGAGCCCCTAGCGTGGAACGCATGACTGCTGCCGTTGACGAAGTACGTGACCCCTCGCTCCCCGGACGTCTGCTCGCCGTCGAGCGGGACGCGCTGCTCCCGCTCCTGCGCTCCCGGCCGGACGCGGACTTCGCGCTGCCGACCGCCGCGTGTCCGGGGTGGACGGTGCGCGATGTCCTCGCCCACTGTTCGGCCGGGCTGATCCGGGTGGTGGAGAGCCGCTTCGAGAAGGGCGCGTTCTCGCCGGAGTCGAACGAGCGGGACATCGCCGACCGTGCCGGCTGGACGAACGCGCGGGTCCTCGACGAGCTGGAGCGCGGGATGACCGAGGCCGGGGAGGTGATCGCCGGGCGGACCGACGGGGCCTGGGACGGGATCGCCTTCGGGGAGTGGGTGCACGCCGGTGACGTCCGCGCCTGCCTCGGCGAGCCCGGCGCCTACACCGGCGAGGGGCGGCCGTACGCGCTCTCGCTGCTGGCCCGGATCACCCGGGACCGGGGGCGGCTGCGGGTGCACGCCGACCTGGACGAGGCGGACGAGCCGCTGCAGCTGGGCGCGGCGAGCGGGACGCGGACCCCGGCCCGTTTCATCGGGGACTCGGCGACGCTCGTGCGGCTGTACACCGGGCGGGCGCCCGACGGGGCGTCGTACGAGCTGACGGGGGCGACGGCGGAGGAACTGAATCTGTACGGGTGAGAGGGGCTGAATCGCTGCGGGTGAGCGGCCGGGGGCGGTCTCGCGTCCGTATACGGTCCCCCCGTACCCTTGGATTGGACTAGACCTCCTGCGGCCGGCCGGTTCCCGGATCGGCAGGCCGTGCCAGGGGTACACGGGGAACACCACGGAAGGGGCCCTATGAGCACGCGTGCAGTCCTGGAGGTGATCGCGCTCGACGCCGAGGACGCGGTCGCCGCCCAGGCCGGAGGCGCGGACCGCCTCGAACTGGTCACCGACATGGCGGCCGACGGGCTGACCCCGAGGCCGGAGACCTTCACCGCGATCCGGGCCGCCGTCGACATCGACCTGCGCGTGATGCTGAGGCTGGCGGACGGGTTCGCGGCGGGGGACGCCGACCGCCTGGCCGGGGTGGCCGGGGAGCTGCGGGCGGCGGGCGCCGACCAGTTCGTGCTCGGCTTCCTCGGTCCGGGCGGCGATGTGGACCTGGCGGCCGTGGAGCGTGTGGTGGCCGAGCTGACGGGCTGCCGCTGGACCTTCCACCGGGCCATCGACCGCGCCGCCGACCGCGACGCGCTGCGCAAGCAGCTCGCCGACCTTCCGGGCCTGGACACCTATCTCACCGCGGGCGCGGCGACGGGCGTGGACGAGGGCCTGCCCACCCTGCTGTCCGAGGCGCGGCGCCGCGGGGAGCCGGGGTACGGACAGACGCTCCTGGTGGGGGGAGGCCTGCGGCTCGACCATGTGCCCGGCCTGCGGGCGGCGGGGATCGACGCCTTCCACATCGGCGGCGCGGCACGGCCGGGCGGCTGGGACGGACCCGTCTCGGCGCCGGTCGTACGGGAGTGGCGGAGAATCCTGGACGAGGGCTGAGCCGGGGCGAGGGGAGCCGCGCCGGGCCGCCGGACCGTGTCCGGCGGCCGGGGACGGGGTGCGTCAGGTCAGCTGGGGCGGGAGCGGGGCCGTGTGCGTCACGATCAGACCGGAGACGGCCCGGGTGAGGGCGACGTAGAGGCGGCGCAGTCCGGTGCGCTCGTCGGGTTCGCCGTCGACCACCGCCTGAGGCTCGTCCAGTACCACGTAGTCGTACTCCAGGCCCTTGGCCAGAGACGCGGGGACCAGGGTGAGGCGGGTCTCGGCCGTCGTCTCCTCGCCGGGGGCGAGGTGTCCGATGCCCGCCGCCGCCAGGGCTTGCGCGAGCTCCGGCACCCGCGCGTCCGCCGCGATCAGGCCCGTCGAACCCTCGTTGCGCAGCAACTCCTCGCAGGCTGCCACCACTTCGCCGGTGTCCTTGATCTGCCGGAGCGCGAAGAAGCCGGGGTTCTCACGGACCGACGCCACCGGGGTCAGGCCGGGGGCGATGTGCGGGAGGAGCCGGGAGGCGTAGGTGATGACGTCCGTCGGGACGCGGAAACCCGCCGTCAGTTCCTCGATCACGCCGTCCGACTTGCCGAGGTGGGACAGGGCCTCGTCCCAGCTCCGGGTCGCCCAGGGCGTGGTGCCCTGCGCCAGGTCGCCGAGGACGGTCGCCGAGCCGGTGGTGCAGCGGCGGCCGACCGCGCGGTACTGCATGGGGGACAGGTCCTGCGCCTCGTCCAGGACCACATGGCCGAGGGAGTGCGTCCGCTGGACGAGGTCCGTCGTCTCGTCGATCAGCACGGCGTCCGCGGCCGACCACCTGGCCGACTTGACGCTGCGCACCGGCTTCGCCCAGACGATCGTCTTCTGCTCCTCGTCGGTGAGGATCCCCGCAGCGTGCACGGCGAGGAAGTCCGCGTCGCTGAGCAGGCGCAGCACGAGCTTCGCCGGGTCCACCGGCGGCCAGACCTGTTTGACGGCCGCCTTCACCGCCGCGTTGCGGGCCACCGAGTCCTGCACACGGTCGTCGGGAGCCTCTCCTGAACGTTCCATCTGGACCAGCACCGCGTGGGCGATGCGCTGCGGCAGGGCCTCGCGCGCGGCGCCGTACCGGATGCCGCGGTCCAGCAGCTCCCTGACGATGTCCTCCAGCTCGTAGGCCGGGACGCGCCAGCGCCGGGAGCCGCGGACCACCACGACCGGCTCGCTCGGCATCGTCACGTGCGCCTGGACGGCCCTGCGCAGCACCTCCGCCATCCGCGCGTCGCCCTTGATGACCGCGGCGGGGGCGGTGTCGGTGCCGCGCACCTCGATGTCCTTCGCCACCAGGTCGTCCACCGTCGCCTGCTGCACCGTCAGCTCGCCCAGTGCCGGGAGCACCTGCTCGATGTAGTGGAGGAAGGAGCGGTTCGGGCCGATGACCAGGGTGCCGGTGCGGGCGAGGCGCTCCCGGTGCGCGTAGAGCAGATACGCGACCCGGTGCAGACCCACGGCGGTCTTCCCGGTTCCCGGCCCGCCCTGCACGCACACGGTTCCGCCGAGCCCGCTGCGCACGATCTCGTCCTGCTCGGGCTGGATGGTCGCGACGATGTCCCGCATCGGGCCGACGCGCGGACGCTCGATCTCCTGCTGGAGCAGCTTGCTGGTCCGGGCCGCCTCGGCGGGGTCGGACAGGTGCTCGTCCTCGTACGCCGTGATGTCGCCGCGGGTGTAGCCGAAGCGGCGGCGCAGCGCCACGTCCATCGGGTCCTTCTTGGACGCGCGGTAGAACGGCTGCGAGACCGGCGCCCGCCAGTCGATGACCATCGGGTCGCCGTCGTGGTCGTGGACGTGCCGGCGCCCGATGTAGAAGCGCTCGCCGAACGCGCCCTCGGCCTGGTCGGCGCCGGGGGCGTGCAGGTAGTCGAGGCGGCCGAAGAAGAGAGGCGTGTCGCTGAGGTCGGCCAGCGCCTTGATGCGTTCGTCGATCTGGCGGGCGAGCACCTCGGCGTTGACCCAGTTCGCGGTGACGTCGCTGATGTCCAGCGACTCGACGTCCTCGCGCATGGCGCGCAGGGCGGCCCGGGACCCGGCGAGGTGGGCGCGCTCACGGGAGAGGGGGTCGGTGGCGGGTTGTGCGTGCGGGGCCGTGAGGGGGTCGTGGGCGGGCGTGGACAAGGGGGTGCCTCCGGAAGCCTGCGGGTGGGTGGCGCCCAGGGGTGAGTGGCGCACAGGTGGCGATCAGCCGACCGGTTTCCGTCCGGGCGGCGGCACTCCGGGGAGGGAGGCGGGCAAGAGCGGAGATTCTAATGAGGGGGGCGCGGGGAGGCCAATGGATTTACTCCGGGCGTGCCGACGGGCGGGGCCGGGCGGGGCCGGGTCCCCCAGGAGGTGTGGTCCTCCCGGGCCGGATCCCCTAGGGGGCGTGTCCCTCGTGGGGTGGGGCGGAGGTGGGGGGCGGGGTCCATCGGCGGGTGGACCGGGGGAGCCCGGAGATTGGACCCGTGGACCGATGCCGTACCCGGGTCCGAAGTTCCACCATGGAGACATGAGCGCAGCAACCATCCATCCAGCCCCCAGCCGTCCGCCGGGCGCCACCGCCCTGGACGGCGTCCCGCACTCCCAGCACCGTCTGGGCGACGCCCTGCGGGCCGTCAAGGTGTTCGTCGGCGCGGCGTTCAGCGTCGTCATACTCGGCGAATACGGCGAGGAAGCAGGAATACACCGCAGGTGACGTCATAGTGTCACCTCCGTGCCGAACCGGACGGTGACGTCATCCCCCCTGCCCTCCCGCGCCCTCCCCGATTCCTTCCCCGTTGCCCTCTCCTTCTCCTTCCTGGCGGTCTCCCTCTCCTCCTTCGTCGCCCTCTGCGTCCTGCTGCACGCCCCGATGGCCGATCTGCTGGTCTACCGGGCCGAGGGCGAGGCCGTGGTCCACGGCAGTGACCTGTACGGCTTCACGGTCACCGAGTGGCGGCTGCCGGCGACGTACCCGCCCTTCGCGGCGGTCCTGTTCGTCCCGACGGCCTGGCTTCCCGTACCGGCCCTGAAGGCGGCGTTCCTCGCGGGCAACGCGCTCCTGCTCGCCTGTCTCGTCGCCCGTTCCGCCCGTCTGGCCGGACGCCCGGCACCCCTGTCCGTGCTGTGCACGGCCACCGCCGTCGCGCTCTGGCTGGAGCCGGTCTTCCAGACCCTGCTCTTCGGCCAGATCAACCTGGCGATCACCTGCCTGGTCCTGTGGGACCTCACCCGCCCACCCGGTGCCCGCGCCAGGGGCCTGGCCCTGGGCATCGCGGCGGGCGTCAAACTCACCCCGGCCATCTTCATCGCCTATCTGTTCCTCACCGCACGCAGAAAGGAGGCGGGCGTCGCGACGGCGTCCTTCGCCGGTACGGCGGTACTCGGCGCACTGTTCCTGCCCGGGGCGACCGTGGACTTCTGGACGCGGCGCGTGTTCGAGACCGGCCGGGTCGGCAAGGCCTGGATCGTCGACAACCAGTCGCTCCAGGGCCTGATCGCGAGGGTGACGGGCACGGAGGCACCGGGCCTGTCCTGGGCGCTCCCGACGGCCGTGCTCGCGGCGGCGGGCCTGTGGCTGGCCGCCCGCACCCACCGTGACCCCGTGAGCCCCGTGAGTCCCGTGACTCACGGCGACCGCTGGGGCATCCTGATCACCGCGTTCACGGCACTGCTGATCAGCCCGATCAGCTGGTCCCATCACTGGGTGTGGTGCGTCCCGCTGCTGGCGGTGCTCAGGGCGGAGCGCCGCAGGCTCCTCGCGGCGGGCGCGGCCCTCGTCTTCACCGCCCGCACGATGTGGCTGCTGCCGCACGAGGGCGACCGGGACCTGCACCTTCCGTGGTGGCAGCAGCCGTTCGCGGGGCCGTACCCGCTGCTGGGACTTGCGCTGCTGGCGGGCGCGGCCGTGGCCGTACGACGGCGCGGCCCCGCCGGGCGGCGGACTCAGCCCTCGGTGCCGCCCACGCCCTCCGTGCCCTCCACGAGGAGCTCGTCGGCGTCCATGATGCGGTAGGCGTAGCCCTGCTCCGCCAGGAACCGCTGCCGGTGGGCGGCGAAGTCCTGGTCGATCGTGTCGCGGGCGACGACGGAGTAGAAGTGGGCCTGGTGCCCGTCGGCCTTGGGGCGCAGCACCCGGCCGAGGCGCTGGGCCTCCTCCTGACGGGAGCCGAAGGTGCCGGACACCTGGATGGCGACCGTCGCCTCGGGCAGGTCGATGGAGAAGTTGGCGACCTTCGACACCACCAGCACGCTGATCTCGCCCTCGCGGAAGGCGTCGAAGAGCTTCTCGCGCTGGGCGTTGGAGGTCTCGCCCTTGATGACGGGCGCGTTCAGGTGCTCGCCCAGCTCGTCGAGCTGGTCGATGTACTGGCCGATGACCAGGATCTGCTGCCCCGCGAAACGCTTCACGATCGCCTCCGTGACCTTCCGCTTGGTCGCGGTGGTCGCACAGAAGCGGTACTTCTCCTCGGTCTCGGCGGTGGCGTACGCGAGCCGCTCCGAGTCGGTGAGGTTCACCCGCACCTCGACACAGTCGGCGGGCGCGATGTAGCCCTGCGCCTCGATCTCCTTCCACGGGGCGTCGAAACGCTTGGGCCCGATGAGGGAGAACACGTCCGATTCCCGGCCGTCCTCGCGCACGAGGGTGGCCGTCAGCCCCAGCCGCCGGCGCGCCTGCAGGTCGGCGGTGAACTTGAAGACAGGAGCCGGCAGCAGATGGACCTCGTCGTAGACGATCAGACCCCAGTCACGGGAGTCGAAGAGTTCGAGGTGCGGGTAGACGCCCTTCCGCCGGGTGGTGAGCACCTGGTATGTGGCGATTGTGACGGGCCGGATCTCCTTCCGCGTCCCGCTGTACTCCCCGATCTCGTCCTCGGTCAGACTGGTCCGCTTCACCAGCTCGTGCTTCCACTGGCGCGCGGAGACGGTGTTGGTGACCAGGATCAGGGTCGTCGACTTGGCCTGTGCCATGGAGCCGGCGCCGACCAGCGTCTTGCCCGCCCCGCAAGGGAGGACGACCACGCCGCTGCCGCCGTGCCAGAAGTTCTCGACGGCCTGCTTCTGGTACGGCCGCAGCGCCCAGCCGTCCTCGGCGAGCTCGATCGGGTGGGCCTCGCCGTCCACGTAGCCGGCCAGGTCCTCGGCAGGCCAGCCCAGCTTCAGCAGCGTCTGCTTGATCTGCCCGCGCTCGGAGGGGTGCACGGCCACGGTGTCGGGGTCGATCCGGGCGCCGACCAGCGGGACGATCCGCTTGGAGCGCAGGATCTCCTCCAGGACCGGCCGGTCGGTGGTGGTGAGCACCAGCCCGTGCGCCGGGTGCTTGGAGAGCGTCAGCCGGCCGTAGCGGTCCATCGTCTCGGCGATGTCGACCAGCAGCGCGTGCGGCACCGGGTAGCGGCTGTACTCCACGAGCGCGTCCACGACCTGCTCGGCGTCGTGCCCGGCCGCCCGCGCGTTCCACAGGCCCAGCGGGGTCACCCGGTAGGTGTGGATGTGCTCCGGAGCCCGCTCCAGCTCGGCGAAGGGCGCGATCGCCCGACGGCATTCGTCGGCCCGCTCATGGTCGACTTCCAGGAGCAGCGTCTTGTCGGACTGGACGATCAACGGACCATTCACGCGCGGCACCCTTTCCCTTTCGGCTCATGCGGCCATCGCCATGGCGGCCATTGTCATGGGCCAAAGTTCCAGTGTGCCTCATGGGCGGACGATCACCTCCGCCGCTCGGCAGATCGTGCCGTCCGGGGGCGCGGGACCCTCCGGTGCAACCTCGGGCCCGTCTCGGGGGTCATGTCCCGTGGGGGGCCGTGGAAGGCGTGGTTCGGTGAGGAGGGGTGGGGTGACGTCCGTACGTATCTGGGGGCCGGGCGCCGGGGCGGTGGCGGTGCTGGTGGTGACGGCGGTGTGGGCGCACGGGTCGGCCGGGGTGGACGCCGGTCTGTGGGCCGAGGTACGCCCGGCGATCGAGGCCCGGCTGGCGGCGCGGGCCGGGGGCACCGGGGCGGGGGAGGGCGAGGCCGGCCTCGGATCGCGGTGGTTCTGCCGGGCAGAGGTCCTGGACCTGTCGGAGAGCGGGGGTCAGGTGCGGGCCGGGATCAACACCCTGTGCCTGGAGTACGGCGAGCGCGCGGGCACCCTCGTGGAGTGCGGCGGCGCGCAGATACCGCAGGTGGTGCGGCTGGAGCGGGACGCGGCGCACCGTGGCTACCGCGTGGTCTCCGAGGAGGAGCCGGCCGACGACGACGCGGAGTGGACGGCCGCCCACTTCAGCCGGCACGCCGCGTCCCGCGTCGACGAGGAGATGGAGTCCGCCGGGCTGCGGGCCCTGGCCCGTACCCACTTCGCCCTGCCGGCGGACGCGCCCGTGCGGTACTGCTAGGTCGTGTTGCGAAAGTCCCGTCTGCCGTGCGGCCCGCCCTTCGGGCGAACGACGGGACTTTCGCAACACGACCTGGAGCCGCTCCCGCGGGGCTACTCCTCCGCGAGTTCCGCCACCCCGGTCACCCGGTGCAGGGGGTAGGTGCGCACCTCGTCGGCCGTGTGGTCGTACGCCGTGACGAAGCCGCCCTCCACGCGGATCGGGGCGATGACGCGCTGGCTGGCGGTGCCCTCGGCGTTGACGTAGCCGACCCACAGGGTGCCGCCGGTGAGGACGGCGGCCTGCATGGTGGCGAGGGTCTCGGCGGCGGTGGTGCGCGGGAGTGCGCCGCCCTGGACGGCGGCGCCGGCCGCCTTGCGCGGGGTGGTGGCGGCCAGGTCGCCGGCGCGGATCGCGCGGATCGCGGCGGTCAGGAGGGTGCTGTCCGGAGGGGGCGGGCCGTCCGGAACCGGCTCGGGGGCCGAGCGCGGCGGGGTGCGGTGGGCGTGGGCGCGGGCGATCAGGACGTCGCCCTCGGCCGACTCGGCGGCGGGCGCGTAGCCCATCGCGCGCAGGCCCTCCAGCAGGGCGGCCGGGTCTGCCTGGGTGGCGAGCACGGTAGGGGCCAGCCGGCGCAGGCGCAGGGCGGCGGCCCGCTTGTCGGCCATGATCTCGTTCAGGACGGTGTCGTCGTCGCAGCGCACGTACGCCGAGGCCGCCCCCACCCGCAGATGGCCGTGCTTGCGGGCCACGTCGTCGATCAGGTAGGCGAGCGGCTGCGGGACCGGGGTGCGGGAGTGGCTGGTGAGGAAGGCGTGCAGGTCGGTGGCGGTGCGGCCGGCGTCCAGGGCGCGGCGGACCGAGGCGGGCGTGAAGCGGTAGACGGTGGCACCGCCCTTGGACTCGACGTCGGCGAGTATGCCCAGCGCGTCGGCGAGCGGGCGTCGCAGCGGGCCGGGGGCGACCGCCGTCAGGTCGGCCTGGAGCAGGACGTGGTCGAGGGGCTCGGGCAGCAGCGGGGCGAGGAGACGGCCCGCGGCCGCGGCGGCGACGGCCTGCTCGGGCGGGGAGAGGGGTTCGAGGACGGCGGCGGGACGGTGGTGGTGCACGGGAAGCTTGTCGCCGGGCCCGGCGGGCTCCTGCGGCTCGGGTTCCTTCCCCGCCTCCACCGCCGGCGCGCCCAGCAGCGCCCTGCCCTGCGCCGACAGCGCCCCGCGTCCCGTCACGCCCAGCAGCTCGGCCTCCGACAGGGTCCAGCGGGCCAGCCGGCCGCGCAGGTCCTCGCCCTGCTGCTGCGGGCCGCGCAGCGGGCGTTCCCAGCGCAGCCGGGCCAGTACCGAGGCGGCGACCGGGGCGGCGCCCTCCGGGAGCCCGGCCAGCAGGGTCAGCACCCGGTGACGTACCTCGGGCGCGGCCGAGCGGTCGAGACCGGGGCCGAGCGCCGACAGCGAACGGTCCTTGGCGTCCCGGCCGCCGACCAGGCCGGAGGCGCGGGTCGCGGTGAGCCAGGCCTGGGCGAGCTGGGCCCAGCGTTCGGCCGGGGGGAGGTCCCGCCACTCGTCGTAGCCGGGGGTGGCCGCGTAGCGTTCGTCGGCTTCGCCGTCGGGGGCCAGCAGCCCGGCCGCGTACGCCAGCTCGACCCAGAAGGCGGCGACCGGCTCCGGCAGGTCCAGGGCGACGGCGGTGCGCTTCAGGTCCCGGACGCTCAGGCCGCCGGCCCGCAGCACCGCGGGGCCGCCCTCGTCCCAGTCCTTCAGCAGCTCCTCGACGGTGGCGAGCGCGGTGTAGGCCTGTCCGGCCGCCGTCGTGTCCACAACCTGTGGACGGTGTGTCACGGCCGTCTCGACCACGGGCGGCACCGGCTCCGGCTCGCGGTGCGCCCGGCCCTCGCGCAGGTGCAGGGCGACCTCGCGGGGGAGGACGACCGTGCCCGGCGCGGTCGGCAGCAGCAGGCCGCGGTCCAGGAGCCAGCGCAGATGGGCGGCCGGTTCCGGGGTGACCTGCCCGTAGGACGGCCCCCAGACCAGCCGGGAGAGGACCTCGAGGGACTCGGCGGGCGCGCCGGCGAGCAGCTTCGCCATCTTCTTGCGGTGGCCGAACAGCTTGCCCAGCGCATCCGCCGCGGACACCGAGTCGTGTGTCGAGGGCAGCCCGGCGGTGGCGACGATCTCCTGGATCCGGCCCGGCGACATGCCCGAGGTGGCCTCCCGCACGGTCGGGCCCAGCCCGGTCGGCGAGGGGTACTGAGGGGACGGGGCGAGCACCTCGCGCGCGGTCCGCACCAGCCGCAGCCGGTCGTCGTCGCCCCACACCAGCGCCTGGTCGCGGAGCGTGCCGAGGGCGCGCGGCAGGGCGGCGGTCACCAGCGGGTCCGCGCCGTCGCCGGCCATCAGGCCCAGCAGTTCCGGGTAGGACGCCGGGTCGCCGGCCACCGCCACCGCCTCCGCGGTCTGCAGGGCGAAGCGGTCCAGGCGTTCCAGGGCCCGCAGCACCGAGGCGCGGGTGCCGGCCCGGGTGGCCAGCTGGGTGAGGTCGGTGGGGACGGGGGTGATGAGGTCGGGGCGGGCGCGCAGCAGGACCGCCAGGGAGGCGTCGTCCCTGGCGCGAAGCGCCTCCGCGAGGGAGCGCGGCGGGGTGGCCGGGTTGCTCATCCGACCCACGGTAGCGGGTGCGGGGCGGCGACCGGGATCACCCGGCGGTTCCGGCTCCGCCCACCGTACGCGCGTCGCCCCGGGCGGCGGCCGGCGCTCCGGGAGGCCGGGTACGGCAACCGCCCCCGCCGGGAGACACGTTGCCCGCCGGTGTGCGGGCCGGCATAAGCCGTGACCTGCGCTACCGTCGTTGCGACAGGTCATCCAACGCAGCGGCCCCGGAGGGGACTTCGTGGGTATCGAGAGCGATCAGGTCGTCTACGAGTATCTGAGCCGGGTCGGGGACATCGCGCACCGGCGCCAGTTGTCGTCGGCCGAGCGGATGCGGCTGGTGTCGGGTCTGCGCAACGAGATCGACCGGCACCGGGCCAAGGCGACCGTCGACAGTCCCGCCGCCGTGCGGCGCATCCTGGACCGGCTGGGCTCGCCCGACGAGGTCGTCGAGGCGGCGGGGGGGACGACGGAGGCCGCGCCGTCACCGCCGACGGGCCCGGTTCCCGTCCAGCGGGAGGCCGGGGCGCCCGCCGGGGGGGAGGACCTGCGGCGCGTCGTACCGCGTCCGCGGCCCGCCGAGGCGGAGGACGGCCCCGCGCCGCGCGAGTGGTGGCGGGTGGACAGCAGCCCGTTCGGGGACGGCGACAGCGTGCCGGGGTTCGTGGGCGGCGTGGAGATCCCGGAGCTGCTGAGGAAGCCGCGGCCGCGCGGGGACGAGCCGGCGGAGGAGACCCCCAAGGGGCCGGAGAAGACCGCCGGGCCGGTTCCGGCGGCCGAGGAGGTCGTGCCGCCCGTCCGTCGTCGTCTCCGGGTCGTCCCGCGGCCCGTCGCCGGCTGGAGCAACCCCCTGCTGCTGCTCGCCGCCGCCGCGCTGGTCGTGGGCGCGGTCCTCGGCAACTGGTTCGCGCTGCTCCTCGGCTGGCTCATCGCCTACGGCTCCCGACGGCTCACCCCGGCGGAGACGAAGCTGGCCGTGATGTGGGTACCGGGGCTGTCCGTCACGGCGGGGCTGGTCTGGCTGTGGGGACGGAGCGCGGGCCGGTGGGGCGCCCCGATCGCCGAGGGACACATGAGCGTCGCGGTGGGCGAGACGTGGCCGTGGGTGGTCCGGGGGGCGGCGGTGGCGTCGGCGCTGTACCTGGTGTGGCGGTCGCAGCGGACGCGGTGAGGCGGGCGCGGGTTCGCGGGGTGCGGCCGTCGGGCGGCTGCGGGCCGGTGGGGGCCGTTCGCGCAGTTCCCCGTGCCCCTCGAGCCAGGACGGGTGGTCCCACGTTCGGGGGCGCGGGGAACTGCGCGGCAAGCCCCCACGGGCCGCAGCGCGTCGACGACCGCACCCGGTGCCCCGGCACAATGGCGCATATGACTTCTCGCGCCCTCACCGTCGGCTTCGATCTCGACATGACCCTCATCGACTCCCGGCCCGGGATCCACGCCTGCTACACGGCGCTGGCCGAGCGGACGGGGACCTACATCGACGCCGATCTGGCGGTCACCCGGCTGGGGCCGCCGCTCGCCGACGAATTGATCAACTGGTTCCCGGCCGAGCGGGTCGCGGAGATGAGCGAGCTGTACCGGGCGATGTATCCGGAGATCGCCATATCCGCGACCCCCGCCATGCCCGGCGCCCGCGAGGCGATCGAGGCGGTGCGCGGCACGGGGGGCAAGGCGGTCGTGGTCACCGCGAAGTACGAGCCCAATGCGAAGCTGCATCTCAGCCATCTCGGCATGGTCCCCGACGCGGTGGTCGGTGACCTCTGGGCCGAGCAGAAGGCCGCCGCGCTGCGCGAGCACGGTGCGGGCGTGTACGTCGGCGACCACGTCGGCGACGTGCGCGGGGCACGTGGCGCCGGAGCGCTGTCCGTCGCCGTGGCCACCGGGCCGTGTGACGCGGACGAGCTGCTCGCGGCGGGCGCCGACGTGGTCCTCGGGGACCTCACCGAACTCCCGGCCTGGCTGTCGGCCTACCGCGCGGACGCCTCCCGCGCCTGACGGCGCCCCGCCGCGATGGACTGGAGCACTCCGGCGCCCGCGACCAGGAAGCCGACGCCCATGAGCATGCTCAACAGGTACATGTAGGTCGGAAATGGCTTCGCGCCGAGGAACAGCGGTATCACGGTGACGAGAGTGGCCACCGTACCGATGAAGAAGAGCACGGCACCGGCACGGATCAGTCGGTCACCGGGCCCGGCGGAATTCGCTTGGGTTTTGTCACGCACTCGACCAGGGTAGTTCCCTGCCCGAAGGAACAACCGGGCGACGTCTTGTCACGCGCCCGAAGACCATTAGCCTTGGTACCGGCGGGTCATGGTCGACCCGCCCGAGTGCTGTCAGGGCCCGTTCCAGAGCTGTTGCATTCAGAAGTTCACCGAGCAGTTTCCGACGAGATACGAGGACGAGGACAGACGTGCCTACCGGCAAGGTCAAGTGGTTCAACAGCGAGAAGGGCTTCGGCTTTCTCTCCCGTGACGACGGCGGTGACGTCTTCGTCCATTCCTCGGTTCTCCCCGACGGGGTCGACGTACTCAAGCCCGGGCAGCGCGTGGAGTTCGGCGTCGTCGCCGGTCAACGCGGTGACCAGGCACTGTCGGTGGTCCTGCTCGACCCCACCCCGTCGGTCGCCGCCGCCCAGCGCAAGAAGCCGGACGAACTGGCCTCGATCGTGCAGGACCTGACGACCCTGCTCGAAAACATCACGCCGATGCTGGAGCGCGGCCGATACCCGGACAAGGCCGCCGGCGCGAAGATCGCCGGACTGCTGCGCGCGGTCGCGGACCAGCTTGACGTGTAAGCGCGTAAGAGACAGGCAAGTCGCGTAAGCGTGCACGTCCCGTAAGTGCTTTTACGGGAAATCGAGTGCGTGCGGACCGAGGGGCGGGACGAGTCCCTCGGCCGCCGCCCGGGTGAGCAGTCCGCGTACCGCCGCGTAGCCGTCCTCGCCGAGTTCCGAGGTGAACTCGTTGACGTAGAGCCCGATGTGCTGGTCGGCGACGGCCGGGTCCATCTCCTGGGCGTGCGCCATGACGTAGGGCCGGGAGGCCTCGGGGTCCTCCCAGGCCGCGTGGACGGACGTACGGATCGCCTCGGCGAGGCGCGTGAGCCTCCGCGCGCCCAGGGACCGCTTGGCGATGATCGCGCCGAGCGGGATCGGCAGACCCGTGGTGGCCTCCCAGTGCTCGCCCATGTCGGCGAGCTTGTGCAGCCCGTAGTTCTGGTAGGTGAAGCGTGCCTCGTGGATCACCAGCCCCGCGTCGACCTTGCCGTCCCGCACGGCCGGCATGATCTCGTGGAAGGGCATGACGACGATCTCGCCGACCCCGCCGGGGAGCGTGTCCGCCGCCCAGAGGCGGAACAGCAGGTACGCCGTCGACCGCTCGCTCGGCACGGCGACCGTACGGCCGGTGAGGTCCGTCCCCGCCTCCCGGGTCAGCACCAGCGGCCCGCAGCCCCGGCCCAGCGCGCCCCCGCAGGGGAGCAGCGCGTACTCGTCGAGGACGTACGGCAGGACGGCGTAGGACACCTTCAGCGCGTCGGACTCGCCGCGCTCGGCCATGCCGTTGGTGATGTCGATGTCCGCGAAGGTCACGTCGAGGGCGGGCGCCCCCGGGACCCTGTGGTGGGCGAGGGCGTCGAAGACGAAGGTGTCGTTCGGGCAGGGCGAGTACGCGATGCGCAGCGAGTCAGCGGTGGTCATGAGGGTTCCAACTCTCCAGGGCGGGCGCGAGCTTCCCGAAGGCCCCGGTCAGGGCGGCCAGGGCGTCCGCGATGCGCCAGGCGGCGCGGTCGCGGGGGCCGACGGGGTTGGAGACCGCGCGTATCTCCAGGACGGGCACGCCGTGCGCGGCGGCCGCCTCGGCCACGCCGAAGCCCTCCATGGCCTCGGCGAGGGCGTGCGGGTGCCGGGCGCACAGGTCGGCGGCGCGGCGGGCCGAGCCGGTCACGGTGGACACGGTGAGTACCGCTCCGGGGCGCGCTCCGGTCGCCTCGGCGATGGCTCGTACGAGTGAATCCGGCGGACGGTGGCTGACGGTCCCGAATCCCAGTTCGGTGACCGGCACGAACCCCTCGGCGGTCTCGGCGCCCAGGTCCGCCGCGATGATCTCGTCGGCGACGACCAGCGAGCCCACCGGCGCGGCCGGCCGGAAACCGCCGGCGATCCCGGCGGAGACGACCAGGGCGTAGGGCCGGCCGTCGAGGGCGGCCGCGGTGAGGGCGGTCGCGGTGAGGGCGGCGGCCCTGGCCGGGCCCACTCCGGCCGCGAGCAGGTCGTACCCTTCGGCGGTGCGCAGCAGCGTCGCGGCCGACAGCCGTACCTCGGTCGTCCCGTCCGTGAACGCCCCCGCCACCGCGTCCCGTTCGGCCGGGACCGCGGTGGTCACGAGGACGCGTACGGCGGACGTGGTCAGGCGTCCTTCTTGAGCTTGAAGGACCACAGACCCAGGACCGACTTGTCGCCCTCCTTGATGGAGACGAGGGTCGAGTTGCCGGAGGCGCCGTACTGGGCGTTGAAGAACACGCTGCCCGGGATCGTGCGGTAGGTCTTCTTGCTGGAGTCGGTGAGCGGCTGACCGTTCATCAGGATCGTCCAGCCGTTGTCCGCGATCTTCGGGTCGACGCCGAAGCGGACCGTGTCGTCCGGGTCCACCTTGATGGACTTGATCCCGGTGTCCTTGAGGCAGTTCGCGAGCGAGGCCGTGTTCAGGGCCTTGCCGTCGTTGTAACAGGTGGCCTCGGCGCTGACCGAGGACGTACCGACGGTGATCGTGGCGATCGGCGTCGGCTTGTCACAGGCAGACAGGACGAGCAGTCCGGCGGAAACGGCGCCGGCGGCGGCGACGACGCGGCGGCGTCGCGAGCGGGATTGCAGCGTGGTCATGGCCGAAGGCTATCGGGACCTCCCGGCCCGCTCCCCACGTGGGGTGCGGCGTGCCCGGTTCGTTACGCCAGGTGCGTTCCTCAGGCCACCCTCGGCCGGGTACGGGGGCCGTGCCGGGCGGAGCTGAGCAGGCCACGCAGGGTGGCCAGCCAGCCGGCAGCCACGATGAGGGCGGCCACCACCAGGCCCAGGGTGCCGTTCAGCGGCATCACGATGCCCACCGCGCCGCCGAACACCCAGGCCATCTGGAGCAGCGTCTCCGACCGGGCGAACGCCGAGGTGCGCACCTGCTCCGGGACGTCCCGCTGGATCAGCGCGTCCAGGCAGAGCTTGGCCAGCGCCTGGGCGAATCCGGCCACCGCGGCCAGTACGGCCACCAGGAAGGCGCCGAAGAACAGGGCAGCGACGATCGCCGTACCCAGCGCCACGGCGACCACCGTCACGATGATGATCTCGGGCGTCCGCGAGCGCAGCCAGGCCCCCACCGCGGTACCGAGCGCGTTGCCCGCGCCCGCCGCGACGCCCACTATCCCGAGGGAGACCGCCGCGCTCTCGCCGGTCAGCGGGTGCTCGCGGAGCAGGAACGCCAGGAAGAAGATCAGGAAGCCGGAGAGACAGCGCAGCGCGGCGTTCGCGCCGAGCGCGTGGGTGACGGCGGGCCCTACCGTCCGCAGCCCCGGCCGCTTCGTTTCCTTGCGGTCCGTCCGGTCCGTCCGGTCCTTCCGGAGCGGGCCGTGCAGGTGCTCCTCGTCGGCGGCGAGCAGCGCCACGTCCTCGCCCTTGGCCGAGTCGACCTTGGAAGGGAGGGTGAAGGAGAGGAACGTCCCGGCCACGAAGATCACGAAGGCGCCGTAGAGCGGCCAGGGGTCGCCGATGGCGTGCAGCCCGGCCCCGACCGGGGCGGCCACCCCGGTGGCGAGCAACCCGGCGAGGGTGACGCGTGAGTTGGCCTTCACGAGGGAGAACCCGGGCGGCAGCAGCCGGGGCACGACGGCGCTGCGCACCACGCCGTACGCCTTCGACGCGACCAGCACCCCGAGCGCGGCCGGATACAGCTCCAGGCTGCCGCCGGCCACCGCCCCCGAGATGATCAGTGCGAGCAGCGCCCGGGCGAGCATCGCGCCGGCCATGGCGGCGCGCCGGCCGTGCGGGAGGCGGTCGAGGAGGGGACCGATGACCGGGGCGAGGACGGTGAAGGGCGCCATGGTGATGGCGAGGTAGAGCGCGACCCGCCCCCGGGCCTCGTCGGTCGGCACGGAGAAGAACACGGTGGAGGCCAGCGCGACGGTGATCATGACGTCGCCCGCGCCGTTGACCGCGTGCAGTTCGATCAGCTTGCCGAGACCGGACTCGCCGGCGCCGTGCGCGTGCGTGGCCTTGCGGATGCCCCGTGCGGTACCGGTCACCGGGAGGTGCAGGGCACGCCCGACGGAGCGGACGGCACCGCGCATCCGGCCCGCACCGCTACCGACCCCGACGGTGTGTTGGGGGGATTTCGCGGTTGCCACGTGGTTCATAGTGCCCTGAGACGACAGTTCCTGGTGCACTTTGTGACCGAGCGAGTCGGAGCCGGAGAGGGGCCGCGGCGCACCGCGGGGGCGCGGGGTCATGGCGATTGCCGGCTCCCGTCGCCGCGCAGCCCCCGCGCCGGACTGTCGCCCATGACCGGCGACGGGGTAGCGTGCGTATCTCAGCCATAAAGCACAATGGATGGCAGAGGTGCGCCCGAGCGCGATCGGACGCGGACGTCGATGCGGCCCACAGGTCCGCTCCGTCCGCCCCACCGCCGGAGGCAGCCGCACTCGTGAGACGGCGTAGGAGAGAAGCGATACCTGTGAGCGCAGCGACAACGCGAAGCCGCACCCCCGACCGT
Organism: Streptomyces sp. NPDC026515; assembly: GCF_055567595.1. Taxonomy (NCBI): domain Bacteria; kingdom Bacillati; phylum Actinomycetota; class Actinomycetes; order Kitasatosporales; family Streptomycetaceae; genus Streptomyces; species Streptomyces sp. NPDC026515. The sequence continues at coordinate 414,349 of NZ_JBVHQD010000006.1, read as the reverse complement.
CTGTGCGCCGAGGCCGTCGACCTCGCCCGGACCGCCGCCGAGGAGGCCGCTGCACCCGGAGTGGTGGGCGAGCACGCCGGAGCGGTGGCGGAGGGTGACCGCGTCGTCACGCACTACTTCGAGTGCAAGGAACTCGGGTACCGCGGCTGGCGCTGGGCGGTGACGGTGGCCCGCGCCTCCCGCGCCAAACTCGTCACGCTGGACGAGGTCGTCCTGCTGCCCGGCTCCGACGCCCTCCTCGCCCCCGAGTGGGTGCCCTGGAGCGAGCGGCTGCGCCCCGGCGACATGGGTCCCGGCGACCTGCTCCCCACCGAGGCCGAGGACCTCCGCCTGGAGCCCGGCTACACCGGCGAGGACGGACCGGAACCGAACTCCCCGGTCTCGGAGGAGATGGAGGAGCTGGCCGAGGCCGAGGACGCCGACGTCACCGCGGGCACCCCCGCGAACCTCCCCACGGTCCCCTCCCGGGGCACGATCGCCGCGGTCGCCGAGGAACTGGGCATGCGCCGCGCCCGCGTCCTGTCCCGCTACGGCCTGCACATCGCCGCCGACCGCTGGGAGGAGGCGTTCGGAGCCACCACCCCCATGGCCCAGGCGGCCCCCGCCACCTGCGTCAGCTGCGGCTTCCTCACCCCTGTGGGCGGCTCCCTGGGCCAGGCCTTCGGTGTCTGCGCCAACGAGTTCTCCCCGGCCGACGGCCGGGTCGTCTCCTTCGCCTACGGCTGCGGCGGCCACTCGGAGGCCGCGGTCATGCCGAAGCCCCCGGTGGTGGCACCCCCGGTGATCGACGAGACCCGCGTCGATCCCTTCCCGCTCCGCCCCGCGGCCGACTCCGGCTCGGTACCGGCGGCGGAGGACGAGACATCGGCGGAGCTGGGCCACTCCTGACCCGCCACTTCCCGGAGCGGCGATCACCGGCCGGCTTCTCGGGCGGGCCGCCGGCACCACCGCGCCGGCCGCCCCTGCGGGTGGCGGGCCCGGCCGCCTGGCCGTCGCGCGTCCGTCGCCAGGCCGGAGCCGCCTCCTCGCCGTGACATGGTGCGGCGGGGCACGACACCCGGCCACCGGCCGGCGGGGTTCCGGGCGTGCGCCCTCGCCACCGCCCGGGCCGCCCCCCGTGGATCCGGGGCGCCGGGCCCGGCATGCGTGGCGGCCCGCGCCCGTTGGCAGGCCGTAGGGACATCCGCGCCGCGGTGCGTTGCGCGTCCGGGCAGCTGCCGTTCGGTTCCTGGGCGGGTCGCCGTCGTCGCCGTCTCGGCGGGGGCTGCGGTCCGTGGGGCCCGGGTGGTGGGCCCGGTGTGCCTGGTCGGTCCGTGCCCGGCGGCAGGCCAAAGCGGTGTCCGCGTACGGCGTCAGGGTGCGGTCGGCCGCTCGTGGGCGCCGGGCCGGGGAACGGGCGTCCGCTGCTCGGCTGATCGGGGCGGGCGGGCGGCCGGGTGGGTCCCCGGCGCGCGGTACCTTCTCCTCACGTCGACGAGGAGAGTGAACGTGAGCAAGTTCGTGCGGCCCGCCGCCGAGGGCGCCGATCCGTTCGGTACCGCCCGCCTGCGGCGCGGTGTCCTCGACGCCTGGGCCACCAGCCCCGCCCGGTTCCGTGAGGACGCCAACGCCGAGGAGGACCTGGTCCTCGGCGGCTACCGGGACCGGCTCGTCGTGGAGCTCGCCCAGAACGCCGCCGACGCGGCCGCCCGCGCCGGTGTCCCCGGCCGGTTCCGGCTCACCCTCCGCGACGGCGTCCTGTTCGCCGCCAACACCGGTGCCCCGCTGGACGCGGCCGGCGTCGAGTCCCTCTCCACCCTGCGCGCGTCGGCGAAGCGGGAGGACACCGACGGCGCCGTCGGACGGTTCGGGGTCGGCTTCGCCGCCGTGCTCGCGGTGACCGACGAGCCCGCGGTGGTCGGCCGGCACGGCGGGGTGCGGTGGTCGCTGCCCGAGGCCCGGGAACTGGCCGAGGAGACCGCCCGGCAGAGCGGCGGTCTCGGCGACGAGATCCGTCGCCGGGACGGCCATGTGCCGCTGCTGCGGCTCCCGTTCACCGCCGAGGGCACCGCCCCCGACCCCTACGACACGGTCGTGATCCTGCCGCTCCGGGACACCGCGGCCACCGATCTCGCCGAGCGCCTCCTGGCAGCCGTCGACGACGCCCTCCTGCTCGCCCTGCCGGGCCTGGCGGAGGTCGTGATCGAGACCGGCGACACCGTGCGCACGCTGCGCCGCGGCACCGACGGCGCGCTCACCGTCGTGGACGACTCCCAGCAGGGCACCACCCGCTGGCGTACCGTCCGCGCGCACGGCCCGCTCACCCCGGAGCTGCTCGCCGGCCGGCCGGTCGAGGAGCGGCTGCGCCCGCACTGGTCGCTGACCTGGGCCGTGCCCACGGACGCCGCGGGCGCCCCGGACCGCCCGCGCACCGCCGCCGTGCTGCACGCCCCCACCCCCAGCGACGAGCCCCTCGGCGTCCCCGCCCTGCTCATCGCGTCCTTCCCCCTCGACACCACCCGCCGGCACGCCGCCCCCGGCCCGCTCACCGACTTCCTGGTGCAGCGCGCGGCCGACGCGTACGCCGAACTCCTCGCCGGCTGGCGGCCGGTGGGGGAGGAGATCATCCATCTGGTGCCCGGCCCGCTCGGCAAGGGCGAGCTGGACGGCGCGCTGCGCCAGGCGATCCTGGAGCGGCTGCCGCGCACCGCGTTCCTGCCGCCCGCCGTCGACGCCGGCGAGGACAGCGAACTGCCCGAGGCGCTGCGCCCCCGGGACGCCGAGATCGTGGAGGGGGCGGGCGCGGACACGGTCCGGGTGCTCGCGGAAGTCCTCCCGACCCTCCTGCCCGCCGGTCTCGAACGCCGGGTGGAACTGCGGACGTTGTCCGTCACCCGGCTGCCGCTCGCCGACGCCGTCGACCGCCTGGCCGGGCTGGAGAAGGACCCGGACTGGTGGTGGCGGCTCTACGACAGCCTCGCGGGCGTCGACCCGGAACGGCTGTCGGGCCTGCCGGTGCCGCTCGCCGACGGGCGTACGACGATCGGGCCCCGGCAGATCCTGCTGCCTGCCCCGGACGCGGTCATCGACCCCGAGGTCCTGGCCCGGCTCGGCCTCAAGGTCGCCCACCAGGACGCCGCCCACCCCCTGCTGGAGAAGCTCGGCGCCCTGCCCGCGACTCCGCGCGCGGTCCTCACCACCCCGCAGGTGCGGGCCGCCGTGGCCGCGTCCCTGGACGACGACGGTGGCCTGAGCTGGGAGGAGGACACCCCGGACGCCGAGGAGCTGGCGGACACCGTCCTCGCCCTGGTCCGGGACGCCGGCCTGGAACCGGGTGACGAGCCCTGGCTGGGCGCCCTCGCCCTGCCCGACGAGGACGGCGAGCTGGCACCCGCCGGTGAACTCGTCCTCCCCGGCAGCCCGTTCGCCCGGGTGATCAGGGCGGACGAACTGGCCGCCGTGGACGCCGAGCTGGCGCAGAAGTGGGGCGAACAGCCACTGGCCGCCTGCGGGGTGCTGGCGGACTTCGCCCTGGTCCGCGCCACCGACGTGGTCCTGGACCCGGACGAACTGGAGCCGCGCGAGGGCGACTTCGCGGAGCCCGACGACGCCGGCCTGCTCGACGCCGTCGACGTCTGGTGCGAGGACGTCCTCGACCGCTTCCCGGACACCCCCGTACCCCCGGTCGCCACCGAGCTGGTCGCCGTCCGCGACCTCGACCTCGTCGACGAGGACCACTGGCCCGAGGCGCTCGCGCTGCTCGCCCGGCCGCCGCTGCGGGACGCCCTCACCCAGCCGGTCCGCATCCTGCTGCCGGACGGCACCCACGAGGTCGTACGGCCGTACACGGCCTGGTGGCTGCGCGGCCACCCGGTGCTCGACGGCCGCCGTCCCGCCGGTCTGCTGGCCTCGGGCGGCGACCCGCTGCTGCGCGGCCTCTACGAGGAGGCCGACGCCACCGGTTTCGAGGACGAGCAGGTGCTGCGGGCGCTGGGGGTACGGACCTCGGTGGCCGCCCTCCTCGACGAGCCGGGCGGTGCCGCCGAACTCCTGGACCGCCTCGCCGACCCGGACCGCTCGGTCACCGGCGCCCAGCTGCACGCCCTGTACGGCGCGTTGGCGGACCTGGACCCCGAGCAGGTGACCCTCCCCGACGAGCTGCGGGCGGTGGTCGACGGCCGGGTGGAGGTGGTGGACGCGGCGGACGCGGTGGTCGTCGACTCCCCGGACCTGCTGCCGTTCACGACCGGCGTGCCGCTGCTCCCGGTACGGCCCGCCCGCGCCGCCGAACTGGCCGAACTGTTCCAGGTGCGGCGGCTGAGCGAGTCGGTGACGGGGTCGGTCGACTCGGAGGGCACCGAACACGACGTCCCGGAGTCGGTTCACGTCCTGCTCGGACCGCGGACCCCGGTGACCTACGTCGAGCACGAGGAACTGGTGGTGGACGGCGTCGAGATCGACTGGCGGCTCACCGGCGACGGCGTCCTGCACGCCGCCACCCTGGAGGGCGTCGCCGCGGGCCTCGCCTGGGCGTCCGGCCAGTGGCCACGCCGCTTCGAGGTGGCCGCCCTGCTGGAGGACGCGTCACGCACGGAGGAACTGGCCAGGGACCGCTGGTTCGACTGAGTGGTTCGACCGAGGAGCCGCCCGGGCCGGTCCGCGGCCACTTCCGGGAAGCACGCGAAGCGGTCCGGGTCGAGCGCCCACGGACGAGACGTCGGTGACCGGCTCGGGGGTCTCCTCGTCCCTGGCGCGGCGGGCTGGGGTCAGGGCGACCGGCGGAGGGAGTCCGGACCCCGGGGGGCAACGCCACGGGCGACTGCGTCGACGTGGAGTAATCCCATGGGAACGTAATCCGGTTGCAAAGCAATCAAAATCTGACCGGAATATGTCTCGCACGTACAACCACTCCCGCCCCTCGTGGATCTTCTCACTGAGTCAACAGACTTCCTAGATCACTTGGGCCTCGTGCCCACTGTTCCCACTGGGGAATTCATGCGCATTCGTGCCACTGTGGCCGCCGTCTCCGGCGCCCTGGCCCTCACCGCGTTCGTCGCCCCGGCCGCGCACGCCGCCGGCAGCACCACGCTGAACGTCACCTTCTCCAGCGTGAAGGTCAACGGCGGGAAGGCCGTTGTCGTGCCCGCCACGGGCTCCGTGAAGTTCTCGATCACCTACAAGGTGACCCACGACGCCAGCCTGAAGAGCAGCGACTTCTTCACCATCCCGGTCATCTACCACGGCTCCGACATCAAGTCGTCCGAGTACGGCGTGGCCCCCTCGGACCTTGCGACCTGCACGGACACCTCCTCGACCGTCCAGAGCTGCAAGGCCACCCTCAGCGCCAGCCACAATGACGTCGTCAACAGCGTCGCCGGCACCTGGCAGGCGGGCGCCATCGCCTTCGACGCGGACGGCAACCCCGCCACCTTCGGGAACAACCTGGGCAAGGTCTCGGTCCAGCGCCTGTCCAAGCTGACGGTCAACGCCGCCCCCGAGCCGGTCAAGAAGGGCAGGACCATCACGGTCACCGGGTCCCTGACGCGCGCCAACTGGGACGCGGCCAAGTACTCCGGCTACGGCACCCAGTCGGTCAAGCTCCAGTTCCGCAAGAAGGGCTCCAGCACCTACACCACGCTGAAGACCATCAAGTCCTCCTCGACGGGCGCCCTGAAGACGACGACCACGGCGACGGCGGACGGCTACTACCGCTACTCCTTCGCAGGCACGTCCACGACCCCGGCGGTCAGCGCCACCGGCGACTACGTCGACGTGCAGTAGCCCCACCGGAACCCGACGTCCGCCCCGCCGGTGCCGCACCGGTGGGGCGGACGTGCTTCGCCGCTCACACCGGGAAGCGCCGCTCCACCCACCGCCACAGGACCTCCAGTACCGCCGAGGCCACCACCGCCACGCCGACCGCGGTCCACGGCATCACGGTGCCCACCAGCTTCAGCGCGAAGAAGCTCTGCAGGGCCGGCACCGCGAGGACGAAGACGAAGGCCACGCCCATCGAGGCCACCAGCACCACCCGCCACCAGGTGTAGGGACGGGCGATGATCGCCAGGACCCACATCGAGATCAGGAACAGGGTCAGGGTCGCCGCGCTGGTCTCCGCGTCCAGGGAGCCGGGACCCGTGTAGTAGTGCCGGGCGAGCAGATAGGTCACGAAGGTCGCGACACCGGCCAGCACACCGCCCGGTATCGAGTGGCGCATCACGCGGCGGACGAAGTGCGGTCTGGCCCGTTCCTTGTTGGGGGCGAGGGCCAGGAAGAAGGCCGGGACGCCGATGGTGAGGGTGGACAGCAGGGTCAGGTGCCGGGGCAGGAAGGGGTATTCGACCTGCCAGCACACCACCAGCACCGCGAGCAGCACCGAGTAGACCGTCTTGACCAGGAACAGGGTGGCGACCCGGGTGATGTTGCCGATCACCCGGCGCCCCTCGGCGACCACCGAGGGCAGCGTCGCGAAGCTGTTGTTGAGCAGGACGATCTGCGCGACCGCCCGGGTGGCCTCGGAACCCGAACCCATCGAGACGCCGATGTCCGCGTCCTTCAGGGCGAGAACGTCGTTCACGCCGTCCCCGGTCATCGCGACCGTGTGCCCGTGCGACTGCAACGCCCCCACCATCTCCCGCTTCTGCTGCGGGGTGACCCGTCCGAAGACGGTGCCCTCGTCCAGGGCCTCGGCCATCCTGCCGGGCTCGGTGGGCAGCCTGCGCGCGTCCACCGTGGTCCCGCTCAGCCCGAGCTTCGCGGCCACCGCACCCACCGACACCGCGTTGTCTCCGGAGATCACCTTCGCCCGGACCTCCTGGTCGGCGAAGTAGCGCAGGGTGTCGGCGGCGTCCGGCCGCAGCCGCTGTTCAAGGACCACCAGGGCGGTGGCGCCTGCGCCCTGCGCGACCTTCGGGTCGTCGAGGTCCCGGGTGGCGCGTGCCAGCAGCAGCACCCGCAGACCTTCCTCGTTGAGGCGCACGGTTTCGGCCAGGGCCGGGTCGTCGGCGCCGAGCAGCACGTCCGGCGCCCCCAGCAGCCAGGTGCTCAGCTCCCCGTCGCCCTCGCTGAAGGTCGCCCCGCTGTACTTGCGGGCGGAGGAGAAGGGCAGTGACTCCACGCACCGCCAGTCCTCGCTGTCGGGACAGGCGTCGATGATCGCCTGGAGGGAGGCGTTCGGCCGCGGGTCGGACTCGCCGAGCGAGCCCAGCACCTTGCGCACGTACGTCTCGTCCACCCCGTTCAGGGCCCGCAGCTCGGTGACGTCCATGCCGCCCTCGGTGAGCGTGCCGGTCTTGTCCAGGCAGACGGTGTCGACGCGGGCCAGGCCCTCGATCGCGGGGAGTTCCTGGACCAGGCACTGCTGGCGGGCCAGCCGGATCACGCCGATCGCGAAGGCGACGGAGGTGAGCAGCACGAGACCCTCGGGGACCATCGGCACGATGCCGCCGACCGTACGGGCGACGGCGTCCTTGAGTCCGTTGTTCTTGACGACGAGCTGGGTGGCGACCAGGCCGATCGCAGCCGGGACCATCATCCAGGTCACGTACTTGAGGATGGTCGAGATACCGGAGCGCAGCTCGGAGTGGACGAGCGTGAAGCGGGAGGCCTCCTCGGCGAGCTGGGCGGCATAGGCCTCCCGGCCGACCTTCGTGGCCGCGAAGGCGCCGCCGCCGGCCACCACGAAACTGCCTGACATCACCGGGTCGCCACGGCGTTTGACGACCGGGTCGGCCTCGCCGGTGAGCAGCGACTCGTCGATCTCCAGGCTGTCGGCCTCGGCGCACACCCCGTCCACCACGATCTTGTCGCCGGGGCCGATCTCTATGAGGTCGTCGAGCACGATCTCGGCCGTGCTCACCTCCACCGCGGCTCCGTCGCGGCGCACGGTCGGCCGCGCCTCGCCGATCACCGCGAGCGAGTCCAGGGTCTTCTTCGCCCGCCACTCCTGCACGATGCCGATGCCCGTGTTGGCCAGGATCACGAAGCCGAACAGGCTGTCCTGGATGGGCGCCACCACCAGCATGATCACCCACAGCACACCGATGATCGCGTTGAACCGGGTGAAGACGTTCGCCCGCACGATCTCGCCGAACGAGCGGCTGCCGCGCACCGGTACGTCGTTCACCTCGCCGCGCGCGATCCGCTCCGCCACCTGGGCGGCGGTCAGTCCGCCCGTTCGGGCCGGGGGTGGCAGCGGAACCGGATGCACAGGGTCGAGTTCCGCGCCCGCGTCGATGTGCGTCATACGTTCGACGGTACGTGCGGATTTGCGCGTTCACCTGCCGAGTGCCCGGAAGATCCGACCAGCGGAGGAGCCGGGTCGTGCCCTGGTTGTAGAGCGGCCCCGGGGATCGCCCCTACAGGGAGCGGGCGGCCTGCGCCCGCTTGATGGCCGCGTCCCGCTTCTTCACGTACCAGATGCCGATCAGCCCGAGGCCGCCGCCGGCCAGGCAGGTCCACACCCACCAGGTGTGACCGTGGTCGGCGTACCAGCCGTAGAAAGGGAGCTGGACCAGGAAGATGGCGAACCAGACGATCGTGCCGCCGATGATCGTCGGCACCACGGGTCCCTCCAGGGGTTCCGGTGCCTCGTGCTGGGGAGTCCACTTCGCCATGGTGCTCAGCTTACGCATCCGCAGGGTCTACGCGCGGAGATAGCGATCTGGAACTCATACGTTCATACTGAAACCGTTTGTGTCTGGCTACTTCTGATCGTAGGAACATCCAATGTCGACCCCGGCTCCCACTCAGGCCCCCGCCCCCGAACAGCCGGGTGCGACCCCCGCGTACGGCGCGCTCGACCGATACTTCAAGATCTCCGAGCGGGGCAGCACCCTCGCCCGCGAGGTGCGCGGCGGCTTCGCCACGTTCTTCGCGATGGCGTACATCATCGTGCTGAACCCGATCATCCTCGGCAGCGCGAAGGACATGTACGGCCACCAGCTCGACAACGGTCAGCTGGTCACCGCCACCGTCCTCACCGCCGCCTTCACGACGCTGCTCATGGGTGTCATCGGCAACGTCCCGATCGCGCTCGCCGCCGGTCTCGGCGTGAACTCCGTCGTCGCCCTCCAGCTGGCGCCCCGGATGTCCTGGCCGGACGCCATGGGCATGGTGGTGCTGGCCGGCATCGTCGTGATGCTGCTGGTCGCCAGCGGTCTGCGTGAGCGCGTGATGAACGCCGTGCCCTACAGCCTGCGCAAGGCGATCTCGATCGGCATCGGCCTGTTCATCATGCTGATCGGCCTCGTGGACTCCGGGTTCGTCAGCCGGATCCCGGACGTCGCCCAGACCACCGTCCCGCTCCAGCTCGGTTCCGACGGTCACCTCAACGGCTGGCCGGTCCTGGTCTTCGTGCTCGGCGTGCTGCTGACCCTCGCACTGATCGTCCGCAAGGTCTCCGGCGCGATCCTGATCTCCATCGTCGCGATGACCGTGCTCGCGCTGATCGTCAACTCCGTCGCCCATGTGACGACCTGGGGCCTGACCGTCCCGAAGTGGCCCGGCAACCCCGTCTCCACCCCGGACTTCGGCCTGCTCGGCAAGGTCAGCCTCTTCGGCGGTTTCGGCAAGGTCGGCGTGCTGACCGGCATCCTCTTCGTCTTCACCGTCCTGCTGTCCTGCTTCTTCGACGCCATGGGCACGATCATGGGCGTCAGTGACGAGGCCAAGCTGACCGACGCCCAGGGCTACATGCCGGGCATCAACAAGGTCCTCTTCATCGACGGCGTCGCGGTCGCCGCCGGCGGTGCCAGCTCCTCCTCGGCCACCACCTGCTTCGTGGAGTCGACGGCGGGCGTCGGCGAGGGCGCGCGGACCGGCTTCGCCAACGTCGTCACCGGCGCGCTGTTCGCCGTGGCACTGTTCCTGACCCCGGTCGCCACGATGGTCCCCTCCCAGGCCGCCACCCCGGCGCTGCTCGCGGTGGGCTTCCTGATCCTGGCCGGTTCGATCAAGGAGATCGACTGGGCCGACTACACCGTCGCGATCCCGGCCTTCGTGACCATGGTGATGATGCCGTTCACCTACTCGATCACGAACGGCATCGGCATGGGCTTCATCACCTTCGTGGTGCTGCGGCTGACCGCCGGCCGGGCCAGGGAGATCCCGGTCGCGATGTACGCGGTCGCGGCCGTGTTCGCCTTCTACTACCTGATGCCGGCCCTGGGTCTCACCTGATTCCGGCCCTGATCGGGCGGGGGGCTCACGTGACCTTGACCTGATCGCCGTAGAACCTCTCCGTCTCCTCGACGGCGGCCGAGAACCGCTCGTCGAAGTCGTTGCGAATGAGCGTCCGGACCACGTAGTCCTGGACGCTCATTCCCCTTTTCGCCGCGTGATGGCGGAGCCGGTCGAGCAGCTCTTTGTCTATCCGCAGGCTGAGCACACTGGTCCCCATGCATATGAGGGCGCCACATCCGGGCGTCCGGTGCGTGACTTTCCGGATTTGACTCACTCGTATGGGTGACGCGATGTTTTCCGGTGGACACCCCGCGACCCCGGACCCCCGGATTCCGTGGCCGAGGTCACGGGCGAAGGGGCGTGTCCCGGGTGGTCCTTAGGTAGGGTAATGAGTTACTCTAAAGAACATGCCGGACCTTACCCATGGCGACGACGTGGCCGCCGTGAACGCCCTCCGCTCCGCCGTGATGCGACTCTCGCGACGGCTGAAGCACCAGCGGGTCGACGAGTCACTGAGCCCCACCGAGATGTCGGTACTGGGCACCCTCTCCAACTGCGGCCAGGCCACCCCCGGTGAGCTGGCCCGCAAGGAGCATGTGCAGCCGCCCTCGATGACCCGCATCGTCGCGCTGCTCGAAGCCAAGGGACTGGTCCGTCTGGAGCCGCACCCCGAGGACCGGCGCCAGAAGGTCGTCACCAGGACCGAGCAGGCCGAGGCGATGCTCGAGGAGAGCCGCCGCAAGCGCAACGCGTTCCTGGCCGGCCTGGTCGACGGCCTCGACGAGGACGAGTGGGCCAAGCTCCGCGCGGCCGCCCCCGTCCTGGAGAAACTCGCGCACCTGTAGGAACCCTTCACCCGCGAGTGAGCCGAAGGGGCTGGAGCGCCCCGCAGGCGAACGAGCCAGAAAAAGAGGAGGCGAACGCACTTTGAGTACGGGATCCGGAGCACCTTCCGCCCCCGCACCGACCGCCCCGACTACCCCCGTCCCTCGCAGGTCCTCGATGTTCGGCTCGCTGAAGGTCAGGAACTACCGCCTGTTCTTCGCGGGCCAGGTCGTCTCGAACATCGGCACCTGGATGCAGCGCATCGCCCAGGACTGGCTGGTCCTCAGCCTCACCGGCTCCGCGACCGCGGTCGGTGTCACCACCGCCCTGCAGTTTCTGCCGATGCTCCTCTTCGGCCTCTACGGCGGAGTCCTCGTCGACCGGCTGAACAAGCGCCGTGCCCTCTTCGTCACCCAGACGTCCATGGCCCTCACCGGCATCGCACTGGCGCTGCTGACCCTCTCCGGCCATGTGCACGTGTGGCACGTCTACCTCGCCGCGTTCGTCGTCGGCCTCGCCACGGTCGTCGACAACCCGGCTCGCCAGTCCTTCGTCTCCGAGATGGTCGGCCCGGACCAGCTGCAGAACGCGGTCAGCCTCAACTCCGCGAACTTCCAGTCGGCCCGCCTGGTCGGCCCCGCCGTCGCCGGTCTGATGATCACCGGCGTCGGCACCGGCTACGCCTTCCTCTTCAACGGCCTGTCCTTCGTCGCCCCCATCGTCGGCCTGACGCTGATGCGCGCGCGTGACCTGCACGTCGTGCGGCGGGCGCCGAGAGGCAAGGGCCAGCTGCGGGAGGGCCTGCACTACGTGGCAGGCCGCCCCGACCTGATGTGGACGATCATCCTGGTCGGCTTCATCGGCACCTTCGGCTTCAACTTCCCCGTGTACCTGTCCGCCTTCGCGGACGACGTGTTCCACGCGGGCGCCGGCTCCTACAGCCTCTTCAACACCCTGATGGCGGTCGGTTCCCTGGCCGGCGCCCTGCTCGCGGCCAGACGCGGCACGGCCAAGATGCGGGTGATGATCGCGGCGGCCGTGGCCTTCGGCGGCCTGGAGCTGGTGGCGGCGACCGCGCCGTCCCTGTGGCTGTTCTCCCTGCTCATGGTCCCGATCGGCATGTTCGGCATGACGGTCAACGTCACCGCCAACACCACCGTCCAGATGGGCACCGACCCTGCCATGCGCGGCCGGGTGATGGCCCTGTACATGATGGTGTTCATGGGCGGCTCGCCCATCGGCGCCCCCATCGCCGGCTGGATCACCGACGCGTACGGTGTCCGCGCCGGCCTGGCGGTGGGCGGTGCCATCGCCGCCGCGGCGGCCGTGGTGATCGGCCTGGTCCTGGCCCGCGTCGGCAACCTCCGCCTGTCGGTCGGCTGGCACGGCGGACATCCGCGGGTGCGGTTCGTCCCGAGAGAGACCCAGGAACAGCTCGCGCCAGCGGCCTGAGACCGGACGACGCCGGCAGGTGCCGGCCCGCAGGACTGGAGCCTCCGGGCCGGCACCTGCCCCGCCCGGCCGTCCCCCACGGTGTAGGCCTCCGCGCGGACGAGGCCGTTGCCCTCGTAGTAGCGGACCAGCTTGCCGTCGGCGCCCGCGTAGCAGTCCACCCGCAGCAGCGACACCCCGGCCCGCCGGGTCTCCTCGGCCGCGTGCGCCAGCAGGGCGCTGCCCACGCCGTGGCCCTTGAAGCGGCGGTCGGAGGCCAGCCAGTGGATGTACCGCTCGGGCTCACCGGGCGGCGGGAGATGCGACAGGCAGGCGCCGGGCGCGTCGGTGACCGTGAGCGTGGCGGCCGGCACCCCGTCGGCCTCGGCGATGTAGGTCACGCCCTTGTCCATGCAGGCGACGACCGACTCCGCCGTCTTCCGGTTCTCCGACAGCGGCGTGGTCCCCCACTGCTCGGTCCGCCCCTGCCCCACCAGCCACTCCACACAGCTGTCGAGCATGCCGATTATCGCGGGCACGTCGTCGTGGCCGCCTTCTCTGATGGGGATAGGCATCTCCTCATGATGGCAGGGTGGTCCGCATGAGACTCTTCGCCGCCGTGCTGCCCCCGCCCGAGGTGGCGGCCGAACTCGCCGTCGAGGTCGACCGGTTGAAGCGGTTGCCGGGCGCGGAGGCGCTGCGCTGGACCGGCCGCCCCGGCTGGCACTTCACCCTCGCGTTCTACGGCGAGGTCGAGGAGGGCCTCGTACCGGACCTGTCGGAGCGGCTGGCCCGGGCGGCCCACCGCACCCCGCCGTTCCGGCTGTCCGTCGCGGGCGGCGGCCAGTTCGGCCATGGCCGGGCCCTGTGGGCGGGCGCCGACGGCGACCTGGGGACCCTCCGGCTGCTCGCCGACCGTGCGGAGGCGGCGGCGCGGAAGGCGGGCGTACCGATGGGGGAGCACCGCCGCTACAAGGCCCACCTGACGGTGGCGCGCAGCCGGGAGGCGGTGGAGACCGGGCCCTGCCTCACCCTGCTCGCGGAGTTCACGAGCCGGACCTGGACGGTGGGCGACCTGGCGCTGGTGCGCAGCAACCTGCCGACGTCGGGGGTACCGGGCGAGCAGCCACGGTACGAGCCGGTCGCCCGCTGGGAGCTCGGGGCGGGCGGTTAGGCTCGTCGCGTGGACCCGAAGACCCGGAACCGGATCATGGCCGGTGCGCTTGTGTTGTTGTTCGTGGTGGTTGCGGTGGCCTCTGCCATGCGGTGAGGGCGGGCCGGGGAACTGCGGCCGCCCGATGCCGGCCGCGGGCCGTTCGTGGCCGGTCGCGCAGTTCCTGCCCCCCGGCCGAAGGCCGGGGGCACCCCCAGCGCCCCTCACGGGACGCTGCCCCTGAAGCCGGCTACCAGGCGAAGGCCTCCGGAGAGGGCCCCGGGCCCGGGAAGATCTCGTCCAGTCCGGCCAGCAGCTCCTCGCTCAGCTCCAGCTCGACGGCGCGCAGCGCCGACTCCAGCTGCTCGCCGGTGCGCGGGCCGACGATCGGACCCGTCACGCCCGGACGCGTCAGCAGCCAGGCCAGCGCGGCCTCGCCCGGCTCCACCCCGTGCTTGTCGAGCAGGTCCTCGTAGGCCTGGATCTTGGCGCGGAGGGCGGGGTTGGCGAGGGAGTCGGCGGCCCGGCCACTGGCCCGGCGTCCGCCCGTCACCTCCTTCTTGATCACACCGCCCAGCAGGCCGCCCTGCAGCGGCGACCAGGGGATGACCCCGAGGCCGTACTCCTGCGCGGCCGGGATGACCTCCATCTCGGCGCGCCGCTCGACGAGGTTGTAGAGGCACTGCTCACTGACCAGGCCGATCGTGCCGTTGCGGCGGGCGGCGATCTCGTTGGCCTGGGCGATCTTGTAGCCGGGAAAGTTGGAGGATCCGACGTAAAGGATCTTGCCCTGGGCGATGAGGGTGTCGATCGCCTGCCAGATCTCCTCGAAGGGGGTCCGGCGGTCGATGTGGTGGAACTGGTAGACGTCGATGTAGTCGGTGCCCAGCCGCTTCAGGCTGGCGTCGACGGCCCGCCGGATGTTGACGGCGGACAGCTTGTCGTGGTTGGGCCAGGCGTCACCGTCGGCGGCCATGTTGCCGTACACCTTGGTCGCGAGCACGACCTTGTCGCGGTGGCCGGGGCTCTTGGTGAACCAGCTGCCGATGATCTCCTCGGTCCGCCCCTTGTTCTCACCCCACCCGTACACATTGGCGGTGTCGAAGAGGTTGATGCCGGCATCCAGCGCCGCGTCCATGATCGCGTGGCTGTCGGCCTCGTCGGTCTGCGGGCCGAAGTTCATGGTGCCGAGGACGAGTCGGCTGACCTTGAGTCCGGTACGTCCGAGCTGCGTGTACTTCATGGTCACCCAGCCAACGTCGTGGAGTGCGCTCTAGGCAAGCGCTTCGGACCGGCCGGCCCGGAGTTCCTCACGGGAAGACGCGGGCGATGCCGAGCCAGGTGTCCGCGTCCGCGCCGGCCGCCCGGAGACCCGTCTCGGCCCGGGACCTGCGGTGGGTGACCCGGAGGCAGAAGTCGAGGGCGGTGCCCCGCACCCGTTGCGCCGCGTCCTGCGGGCCCCATGCCCAGATCTCGCCGCCGGGACCGGTCGGTTCGACGTGGAACGGCTCGGCCGGGACGGGCAGCCCGGCGGCGTGGAAGGACAGTTCCCGTCCGGTCACGCCCAGCGCGGCCACCTGCCGGAGCCGGTCCGTCGGGCGGCGGGAGACCCCGAGCGCGTCGAGGACGTCCTGGCCGTGGGCCCAGGTCTCCATCAGCCGCAGCGGTGTCATGAGCGCGGTGGCCAGCCGCGAGCCGTACCAGGGGAACCACCCGTGGTCGCGGGGCACGTCACGGAGCGCCGCCGCCACCTCGGTCCGGCCCTCCCGCCAGCGCTCCAGCAGCGTTGCCCGCGGTTCGGCCGCTCCCGCCGCGGCGTCCAGATCGGCGTACCGGGCGCCCGCGGCCTCGGCCTGCTTCAGCACGGCGTCGAACGCGTCCGGGGTCCGTACGGCGATGACGACGTTGGCGTCGGCCGAGGCGAGGTGGGGTGGGCGATCGTCCACCCCGCGGCCGGAGTCGGCCTGGTCCAGTCGGGATGCGCCGACACCAGGGCGTCGAGCTCGTTCCCCTCGGCCACCAGGTCGGGGACCGCGGGGCCGCCGTCCAGGGCGGAGAGGCCGAGGCCGTAGTCCGGCATCCGGGACCACCTTCGCGCGCGGTGACGGCAGGCACCGTCGAGCCTAGCCGAAGGAGCCCGCAGGAAAGGCCCGACTCCGTTGCGTGCGAGGCTGATCGGTCGGGAACTCGTCGGTCTTCAGGGTGAGCCCGACGGCGGTCGACGTGAGGTCCGCCTCGTCGCCGAAGCCGCCCTTCGTCCCGGTCGCGTGGTCGTCGCCCCTGGGGTTGGTGCAGACGTGGCAGCGGCGCTGGCAGGGGCCGGCGATCAGGTAGACGGGGGCCTTGGCGTAGGCGGTCTTCTTCGGGCCGTAGTCGTTGGCCGCGGTGCCCCGGGAGATGGCCTCGGCGAGGAACTCGACGTCCTGGTAGCGCCAGAGCCCCTTCCCGTTCTCGGCCGCCCCCTCGGCCATCACGCTCACGTCGGACGCGAATCCGTTCAGACGCCCCGGGCGGACCGGGCTTCGGCGGGATCCGGTCAGTCCGCTGCCGCCGCGTACTCCTCGCCCAGGTCCCACCCCTGCCACATCGCCTCCGCGAACGCCTCCGCGATGCGGTGTTCGCCGTTCGCGTTGGGGTGGGTGCCGTCGTAGGTGTCGGTGTCGATGTCGTACGAGGGCGGGGGCGAGGCCAGCAGCAGCGGGGAGCGGGGCTCGTCAAGGTCGGCGACCGTCTTCGCCAGCAGGACGTTGAAGAGGTCCACCTGCTCCGCGAACTGCGGGTCCGAAGCGGCGCGGATGTTCGGGATCACCGGCAGCACCACCATGCGGATGCGCGGGTTGGCCTCCCGGGCGGCCGCCACGAAGGCCTGAGCGTTGGCCGCCGTCTGCTCCGCGTTCGTGTAGAAGCCAAGGTCGATCAGGCCGAGGGAGACGAGGAGCACGTCGGCGCGGCAGGACCGCACCGCTTCCTCGATCAGCGGCGCCATGTGCAGCCAGCCCTCGCCCCAGCCGGCCAGGTGGGCGCGGGGGAAGTCCGGGTCGGCGTAGGAGTACGACACGGGCGCCTCGGCGAGCTTGTCGTACAGCGTCTCGCGCGGGCCGACCAGCCTGAACGGGCCGCCGTAGGTCGCGCACAGGTGCTGCCACATGCGGTACCGCCATGTGTGTTCGCCCGTGCTGCCGATGGTCATCGAGTCCCCGACGGGCATGAACCTGAGCATCCGCTCATGATGGACGATCAGGAGGAGGGGTGGGGTGTGAGGACCGACACGTCCGCCGCGGCCGGACACAGCACGGGATGGCAGGCTTGGGCCCATGCGTCCACGCTCGCTCGCCCTTCTCGCCGGGATCCTGCTCACGGGTGCCCTCGCCGCCGCACCCGCCTCCGCCGCCGACGGCACGGGCGACAAGGGGTTCACGATCACGGACCCGCGGATCACCGAGTCCAGCGGTCTCGCCGCCTCCCACCTGCACCCCGGCATCTACTGGACGCACAACGACAGCGACGACGGCCCCTACGTCTACGCCGTCGACAGCGCGACCGGGAAGACCGTCGCGACCGTCACGCTCAGTGGTATCGGCAGGCCCCGTGACGTCGAGGCCATCTCCATCGGCCCCGACAACCAGATCTACGTCGGTGACATCGGCGACAACCTCGACGGCAGCTGGCCGTACGTGTGGATCTACCGGCTGCCCGAGCCGAAGGTCCTTCGGAACCAGACGATCAGGGCCACCCAGTACGTCGTCAAGTACGCGAACGGCGCCCGGAACGCCGAGTCGCTGATCGTCCACCCCGAGACCGGCCGCGTGTACATCATCGACAAGAAGGAGGACGGCGGGCATCTCTACGAGGGCCCGGCGACGCTGTCCTCCTCCGGCACCAACGTCTTCAGGCCCGTCGCCCCCGTCGACCTCTGGGCCACCGACGCCGCCTTCTCGCCCGACGGGAAGCAGCTCGCCGTACGCGGCTACTTCGGCGGCATCTACTACGACTGGAACGGCGGGAAGATCAGGCGCGAGGGACGGCTCGACGTGCCGCTGCAGAAACAGGGCGAGTCGGTCAGCTACTCCGCCGACGGGACCAGGCTGATGTACGGCAGCGAGGGCTCCGAAAGCCCGGTGCAGGCCGAGGACGTGCCGGGCGGGCCGGCCGGGAAGGCGCCGTCCGCCGACGGGAGTTCGGCCGCCTCCGGGGACGGCGGCGGTCCGGCGGGCGGCAAGGTCGAGGCCGGCGCGATCGCCGTCGGCGTCGTCGTGCTCGCCCTCTTCGGGCTGCGCCGGATGCGGCGCACGCCCACCCGCCGGCACTGACCCCCGGCGGACGTCACCCTTTCGGGTCACCGGAGGGGCGGCCGGGCGCCGGCCCGCGCAGGCTGGGAAGGTCCCGCGGGTCGGGGGCGGAGGTACGCGACCGGTCCCGCCCCACGGAATCTGGAGCACCCATGCGCCGCAACGCCCTGCGCCTGGCCGGGAAGGTCTGCCTGCTCACGGCCGCCCTGGGTCTGACCGTCCCCGCCACCGCCGCCACCGCCGAGCCCACCCGGACCGCACGGGCCGCGGCCGCCCTCCCGCAGTTCCGTACGGTCCGCCTGCCGGTCAGCGGCACGTTCGCCGGCCCGGCCGAGAAGATCCGTGTCACGGGCACCCTCGACGTCACCGTCCTCACCCTCCCCGCCGCCGTCGGCGGCGGCACCGCCCAGATCATCAGCAGCCTGGACGGCACCGGCGGCACCGGCGGGTCCAGCGGCGGTGCGTACGACCTGGTCGGCGCGGGCCGGGACAGCCTGCCCTTCTCCGCGGGGGCCACCACGACCCTCAAGACCCGCCCCTCCTTCGTGCTGGTCTCTCCCGTCGTCCCGCCCAACCCGATCGTCCCGCCGAACCCGATCCGGCCCGTCACGGTCTCGGTCACCGTGAGCAGCACCGGCGTGATCGGCGCCGTCACCGCCACGGTCGGCACCCCGGCACCTTGAGAAGGGCCGACGGCGGGACCGGGGAGGACGCGGGGGAGACGTCGTACGTCTTGACGTGATGACGGTGTGTCAGTTTCCTGGGAGGTGCGCGGTGCACGGGAGCGCTCCCATGTTCCGGGGCCGCGCCTCCCGGTGGAACTCCGAGAGGAACAGCCGCAGGTTCCGCCTGCGCACCCTGCGACGAGCACGGTGTGCTGCCGCCGCCGCACTTCTCCTCCCCCTCGCCGCCGTGCATCCCGCGCACGCGGCGACCACCCCCGGGGCCGGCTACTGGCACACCAGCGGCGGGCAGGGACGCGTCACAGACGGGGCAGGTGAGCTCCACGGTCTGCCTGCCGGACCCGGAAGAGGCTGTCCTTCCAGGTGATGCGGCGGGTACGGACGAGGATGCCCGTGACCTTGTCGCCGAGGATGTGGCGCACCGCCACCTCGACGGTGCCCGGTGTCGGTCTGTTCATGTACGCGTGGATCTCCTTCGTCGCACCGCCCGACAAGGGCGCAAGGGGCACACAGTGTCCGGTGTGCGACGAAGGGGACTCAACGGCCCCCGGAAGGCTTTGCCTTGATGACGCCTCCCGGGTAAACCAGCAGCTTGTGCGGCGCGGCCCGGCCCGGCCGGCTCGTTCGGCTTGTCGCGGGAGTCGCTACGCCGTCACAGCTTCTCGATGACGTAGTCGACGCACTTCGTCAGCGCCTCGACGTCGGCCGGGTCGATCGCCGGGAACATCGCGACGCGGAGCTGGTTGCGGCCGAGCTTGCGGTACGGCTCGGTGTCGACGATCCCGTTGGCGCGCAGCACCTTCGCGACGGCCGCCGCGTCGATCTCGTCGGCGAAGTCGATCGTGCCGATGACCTGGGAGCGCTGGGCCGGGTCGGCGACGAACGGGGTGGCGTACTTGCTCTCCTCGGCCCAGGTGTACAGGCGGGTCGAGGAGTCCTTGGTACGGGCCGTCGACCAGGCCAGGCCGCCCTGGCCGTTCAGCCACTTCAGCTGCTGGTCGAGCAGGAACAGGGTGGCGAGGGCGGGGGTGTTGTACGTCTGGTTCTTGCGGGAGTTGTCGATCGCCGTGGGCAGGCTGAAGAACTCCGGCACGTGGCGGCCGGACGCGTGGACGCGCTCGGCGCGCTCGATCGCCGCCGGGGAGAAGATGCCGATCCACAGGCCGCCGTCGGAGGCGAAGGACTTCTGCGGCGCGAAGTAGTAGACGTCGGTCTCGCTGACGTCGACGGGCAGGCCGCCCGCGCCGGAGGTGGCGTCCACGAGCACCAGCGCGCCCGGGTCGGCCCCGGCGACCCGCTCGATCGGCATCGCGACACCGGTCGAGGTCTCGTTGTGGGTGAACGCGTACACGTCCACGCCCGCCTCGGCCCGCGGTGCCGGGTGGGTGCCCGGGTCGGCGGCGATGACGGTGGGGTCGGCCAGCCACGGGGCGAGCCGCGCGGCCTTGGCGAACTTGGACGAGAACTCACCGAAGTTCAGGTGCTGCGACTTGGCGTCGATCAGACCGTGGGTGGCGACGTCCCAGAAGGCGGTGGACCCGCCGTTGCCGAGGACCACCTCGTAGCCGTCAGGGAGGGAGAACAGGGCGCTGATGCCTTCGCGGACCTGGCCGACCAGGTTCTTCACCGGGGCCTGGCGGTGGGAGGTGCCCATGAGGGAGGTGCCGGTGGCGGCGAGCGCGTCCAGCGCCTCCGTCCGCACCTTGGAGGGGCCCGCGCCGAAGCGTCCGTCGGCGGGCTTGATGTCAGCGGGGATCTGGATGTCAGCCACGGGGCGAGCGTAGTGGCTGGAGGAAACGCGGTCGAAACGTAGTCCGTCGGGTGAGACGGGCGGGTGTGCGCCGTCGCCGTGGTTCCCGGGCCCGCGTCCCGCGTCACCGCCGGTGCCGGCGGGCAGACTGGGAGGCATGGTCGATCTGGAGGCTGAGCTGCGCAGGGCCGTCCGGGGCGAGGTGGGGTTCGACGTCACGTCCCGGGCGCTGGTCACCATGGACGCGTCCAACTACCGGCGGGTTCCGGCGGGGGTGGTGGCCCCCAGGGACGCGGACGACGTGGCGGCCGTCCTCGAGGTGTGCCGCGCCCACGGGGTGCCGGTGGTCGCCCGGGGCGGCGGCACCTCGATCGCCGGGCAGGCCACCGGCACGGGCGTGGTGCTGGACTTCACCCGCCACATGAACCGCCTGATCGGCCTGGACCCGGCCACCCGTACGGCCGTCGTCCAGCCGGGTCTGGTGCTGGACCGTCTCCAGGAGGCCGCCGCCCCGCACGGCCTGCGCTTCGGCCCCGACCCCTCCACGCACAGCCGCTGCACGCTCGGCGGGATGATCGGCAACAACTCGTGCGGCTCGCACAGTGTGGCCTGGGGCACCACCGCGGACAGCGTCCGGGAACTGGACGTGATCACGGCGCGGGGCGGCAGGCTGCGGCTGGGCCAGGACTGGGCCGGGGCCCCGCGGGGCCTGCGCGAGCTGGCGGCCGGGGAGCTGGCCCGCCTGCGCACCGGCTTCCCCGACCTGCCCCGCCGGATCTCCGGGTACGCCCTGGACGCGCTGCTCCCCGAGCGGGGCGCCGACGTGGCCCGCGCCTTCTGCGGCAGCGAGGGCACGCTGGGGATCCTCACGGAGGCGACCGTCGGCCTCGTCGCGGCACCCCGCGCGCGTGCCCTCGCGGTCCTCGGGTACGCCGACGAGAGCGCGGCCGCGGAGGCGGCGGCCGGGCTGCTCGCCGCCGCCCCGCTGACGGTGGAGGGCATGGCCGCCGACCTGGTGCGCTCCCCGGCCGGGCTGCCGCGTGGCGGCGCCTGGCTGTTCGTGGAGACGGGCGGCGAGTCGGCCGCGCAGGCCCGCGCGCGTGCGGAGTCGGTGGTCCGCGCGGCGGACGCCCTCGACGGGCTGGTCGTCACCGACCCGGCCGGGCAGCGCGCGCTCTGGCGCATCCGTGAGGACGCCTCCGGTACGGCGACCCGGATGCCGGACGGCAGCGAGGCCTGGCCCGGCTGGGAGGACTGCGCGGTACCGCCGGCCCGGCTGGGCGCGTATCTGCGGGACTTCAGGCGCCTGCTGGCCGAGCACGCGCTGCGCGGCACCCCGTACGGCCACTTCGGGGACGGCTGCATCCACGTCCGTATCGACTTCGACCTGCTCGGCGCGGCCGGTGTGGCCCGCTTCCGCCGTTTCTCGCAGGAGCTGGCCGACCTCGTCGTCGCCCACGGCGGCTCGCTGTCCGGGGAGCACGGGGACGGCCAGGCGAGGGCGGAACTGCTGCCGAGGATGTACGGCACGGAGATGGTGGCGCTGTTCGAGCGCGCCAAGGGGATCTGGGACCCGGACGACCTCCTGAACCCGGGGATGCTGGTCCGGCCGGCCCCGCTGGACTCGAACCTCCGCTTCGCCGTCCTCCCCCGCGAACCGCTCCCGGTGGCCTTCGCCTACCCGGCCGACAACGGCGACTTCTCGGCGGCCGTCCGCCGCTGCGTCGGTGTGGCGAAGTGCCGTACGACCGAGGTGTCCGGTACCTCCGTGATGTGCCCGTCCTTCCGGGCCACGGGTGAGGAGGAGCACTCGACCCGCGGCCGGGCCCGGCTGCTGCACGAGATGCTGGCGGGCGAACTGGTGACGGACGGCTGGCGGTCGGCCGAGGTACGGGACGCGCTGGACCTGTGCCTGTCCTGCAAGGGCTGCCGGTCGGACTGCCCGGTGGGGGTGGACATGGCGACGTACAAGGCGGAGTTCCTGCACCACCACTACGCGGGGCGGCGCCGTCCTCGGTCGCACTACAGCATGGGCCGGCTGCCGCGCTGGCTGCGCCTGGTGGCCGGCACGCGTACCGCGGGGCTGGTCAACGCGCTCACCGCCGTACGCCCGTTCGCGGCGCTGGCCGCACGCGTGGGCGGCATCGCTCCGGAGCGGGCCTTCCCGCGCCTGGCGAGGGAGCCGTTCAGCCGCTGGCTGCGGCGACGGCGGCGCGGACGCCTGCGGGACCGGGTGGCGCAGCCGCGGGCGGGCCGCCGGCCGAAGGTTCCGGCGCGGACGGCCTTCCTGTGGCCCGACACGTTCACCGAGCACCTGTCACCGTCCGTGGGCCGGGCGGCGGTACGCGTCCTGGAGGCGGCGGGAGTGGGGGTGGCGGAGCTCCCGACGCGGCCGTGGCCGTTCCGGGCCTCCCGCGTGTGCTGCGGGCTGACCTACCTCTCGACGGGGCAACTGGACCAGGCGCGGGCGGTGTTGCGGGGCACGCTCGACCTCCTGAGCCCTCTCGTGCTGCCGGAACCGGCCGATCCGGAGCCGGCCGACGGGGAGGACGCGCCCGTGTTCGTGGTCCTGGAGCCCAGCTGTGCCGCCGCCCTGCGCACGGACCTGCCGGAACTCCTCCCGGACGACCCGCGGGCGGCCCGCCTGGCGGCGTCGGTGGTCACCTTCGCGGAGGCCCTGCAACGGCTGGCCCCCGAGTGGGCCCCGCCCCGCCTGGACCGCCGGGTCACCGGGCAGACCCACTGTCACCAGCACGCGGTCCTCGGCGACACCGCCGACCGCCGTCTCCGCGAGGCCGCCGCCCTCACCGGAGACCTGGTCGGCGGCTGCTGCGGGCTGGCCGGCAACTTCGGTTTCGAGCAGGGGCACTTCGAGGTGTCGAAGGCCTGTGCGGAGGAGCAGTTGCTGCCGGCGGTGGCCGGGGCGCCGCAGGGCACGGTGGTCCTGGCGGACGGCTTCTCCTGCCGGACACAGCTGGAACAGCTGGCGGGGGTGCGGGGGAGGCACCTGGCGGAGGTGCTCGCCGAGGCGCTGGAGGCGGGGGAGGACGGGAAGTGACCGGGCCGGAGACCGAATGGAACCGGGTGGCGGTCCTCTCCGACATCCACGGGGTGCTGCCCGCGCTGGAGGCGGTCCTCGCCGAACCGGACGTGTCCGCGGCCGACCGCGTCGTGCTCACCGGTGACATCACGGCGGGTCCGCAACCGGGCCCGGTCATGGAGGCGTTGCGCGAGCTGGGCGAGCGGGTGCTGTGGCTGTCGGGCAACGCGGACCGGGAACTGGTGGAGTACCGCAGGGGCGCGCGCACCGGGATCCCGGACCCGATCGGCCCGTTCGCGGCTGACGCGCTCACCGACGCACAGGTCGACTTCCTCGCCGCGCTCCCCAGGACCGCCACCCTGACGGTGCGCGGCCTGGGCCGGGTGCTGTTCTGTCACGCGACGCCCCGCGACGACGAGGAGATCGTCCTGGCCGACTCCGCACCGGAGCGCTGGGCGGAGGTGCTCAGCGGCGTCGGCCCCGACGTCGCGACCGTCGTCTGCGGTCACACCCACATGCCGTACATCCGCCTCACCCACGGCCGTCTGGTCGTCAACCCCGGCAGCGTGGGCATGCCCTACGGCCGCCCGGGCGCCCACTGGTGCCTCCTGGGCCCCGGGACCGACCTGCGGGTGACGTCGTACGACATCCCGGCGGCGGTCGCCCGGCTGCGTGCCGAGTGCGCGTACCCGGACATCGCGCGGTGGGCGGACTGCTACCTCAACGCACGGGTGACCGACACGGAGGCACTGGCAACGTTCGGCCCCGGCGACGGCAGGGCCCGACACGCCCGCACCGACCTGCGTGGAAACGATTCTGACCAGGGGTGCGTCTGTTCTGCTTGATGCCGTCGCCACCGATGCGCCGGCCGCCCGTCCAGGAAGAATCCGAGGAGCCTCGCCCATGACATCAGCCTCCGCAGTCCTCTGTCTCCGGCCCGTCTCCCGTGCCGAACACCTCGCCTTCGCCGGCTCGCGCCGCCCCTCCCCGAGCCATATGCAGCTGCCGTCCTGGGGGGACGTGAAGCCGGACTGGCGGGCGGAGAGCCTGGGGTGGTTCGACTCGGAGGGGCGGATGGTCGGGGCCGGGCTGGTGCTGTTGCGGGCGCTGCCCAAGGTGAAGCGGTATCTCGCCTATCTGCCGGAGGGGCCGGTCATCGACTGGCACGATCCGGACCTGGACCGCTGGCTCGATCCGCTGCTGGCGTACCTGAAGGGGCTCGGGGCGTTCGCGGTGAAGATGGGGCCGCCCGTCGTCGTACGGCGGTGGAGCGCGGAGGCGGTCAAGGAGGCGATCGCCGATCCCGCCGCCCGGCGGCTGCGGGACGCCGAGGCGACCTCGCAGGAGCCTCGTGCCCTCGAACTCGGCGAGCGGCTGCGCCGGCTGGGGTGGCGGCAGGCGGAGGCCGGCGGGGAGGACGGGTTCGCGGCCGGGCAGCCCCGGTATGTGTTCCAAGTTCCCTTTGAGGGGCGTTCGTTGGACGACATCCAGCGCGGGCTCAACCAGCAGTGGCGGCGCAACGTGAAGAAGGCGGAGAAGGCCGGGGTCAAGGTCGTCCGCGGCGGTTACGAGGACCTGCCGGCCTTCTACACGCTGTACTCCGAGACCGCCGAGCGCGACCGCTTCATCCCGCGTCCCCTCCCCTACTTCCAGCGCATGTGGACCGCCCTCACCGCCGAACACCCCGACCGCATGCGCCTGTATCTCGCCCACCACGAGGGTGAGATCCTCGCCGCCGCGACCATGCTGACCGTCGGCGGACACGTCTGGTACTCCTACGGCGCCTCCACCAGCCGCAGGCGCGAGGTCCAGCCCAACAACGCCGTCCAGTGGCGGATGATGTGCGACGCACACGAACTCGGCGCCGCCGTGTACGACTTCAGGGGCATCACCGACACCCTGGAGGAGTCCAACCACCTGCTGGGGCTGCTCCGCTTCAAGGTCGGCGCGGGCGGGGAGGCCGTCGAGTACCTGGGGGAGTGGGACTTCCCGCTCAACAGACTGCTCCACAAGGCGTTCGACGTGTACATGGCCCGCCGCTGAGTCCCTCGCGGCGGCGCGGGAGGGCCGGTTTCATGAGCCGGCTCTCGGGTTCACAGGAGAACTCTCAGGTTCGGGGTCGTTGTACAGCTGTCACCCAGGTGTTCACAGCACCTGTTACGGGTGAGGATCCGGGAGCCGCCGCTGCGGAGATCCTTGAAAGAGGCGGCTTCTCGGGCATCCCCCGACGATCCGGCGGCTACGGACCGCCGTCCACGCATGGCGTGGCTCCGTGCGTGAGTGACCGTCAATTCGATTCTGTTACAGGCCTATTGCACAGAAAATCTTCAAGAGTTCTCCACTTGATCCGTACGCTTCGTACGCCAACGGGCCCGGCCGGGAGTCATCCCGGCGGGCCTCTCGCGATCCCAGGGGGATACACATGCGTATACGCGTCGCGGCCACCGTCATCTCCGGCGCGGCCGTGCTGTCCGCGCTCGTCGTTCCGGCGGCCGCCCAGGCGGCGCAGGGTCCGGACGCGCGGGCGCGGCTCAGCTCGCTCTCCGCGCACTCCGCCGGCACCGCGAAGTCCGCGAACGCGGCGAGCACCGCGAAGACCGTCCGTCCGATGGACGCGGTGGGCGACATCTCCTTCTCGAAGGGCGTCGTCAACGGCGGCAAGGACATCGTCCTCTCCACCACCACCAGGCAGTCCGTGACCGCCACCTACACCGCGACCAGTGCGAACGGTGTCGCGCTCACGGAGGCCTTCCTCTGGCAGGGCACCGACCCCTCCAGCGTGGACACCATCACCGGTGCCCTGGGCACCGACGACGACCCCGTCTGCACGGAGTCGACGACCCGGACCGGCGTCTACAGCTGCAAGGCCGTCTTCCACATCAGCGCGGCCACCGACATGAAGTACAACGGCGCCGCCGGCACCTGGAAGCTCGCCCTGGGCGGTTACGACCTCTCCGTGAACGCCAGCTTCGACGACAACGTGACCACCGCCAAGATCAAGAAGGCGTCCAAGCTGACCGTCAACGCCGCGCCGGAGCCGGTGAAGAAGGGCAAGACCGTCACCGTCACCGGCAAGCTGACGCGCGCCAACTGGGACACCGGCACGTACGGCGGCTACGCGGGCCAGAAGGTGGTGTTGCAGTTCCGCAAGAAGACCAGCAGCACGTACACCAACGTGAAGGGCATCACCGCCGGCGCCGGCGGCGCGCTCAAGACCACGACCAAGGCCACGGTCGACGGGTACTACCGCTTCTCCTTCGCGACCAACACCACCACCGGCGCCTCGACGGCGGCCGGCGACTACGTCGACGTGAAGTAGCCTCCGCGGCTCACGGTCCGGCGGCGCGGCGGTCGGCCGCCGGGCTTCACCTCCCCGCGGTCCGCGAGCGACCCGTTCGGAGGGGGCGCCGGGACGACCGGTGGCCCGGACAGTTCCATGGGGGCTTCACGCGCCTGTCTGAGTCCATTACCCTGGACTGGACAGTGCACCGCAATGAACAACGAGCTTCCTGGACCGCCCGTGACCACCCCCAGCACCTCACAGCCGACGCCCGCACCCGTGTCCGCGCCCGCCGCCGGTGGTTCACCGGCGGGCCGCCTCGGCTCGCTCGGTCCCGTCGGTCTGGTGCTGGCCGGCGGGATCTCCGTGCAGTTCGGCGCCGCCGTCGCGGTCACCCTGATGCCCAGGGCGGGCGCGCTCGGCGTGGTCTGCCTGCGGCTGTTCGCCGCCGCCGTGATCCTGCTCGTCGTCTGCCGGCCCCGGCTGCGCGGTCACTCCCGCACCGACTGGGGCACGGTGATCGTCTTCGGCGTCACCATGGGCGCGATGAACGGCCTGTTCTACGAGGCCGTCGCCCGCATCCCGCTGGGCCTCGCCGTCACTCTCGAGGTGCTCGGACCGCTCGCCCTGTCCGTGCTGGCCTCCCGGCGGCTGATCAACGCCCTGTGGGCGGCCCTGGCGCTGGCCGGTGTCTTCCTGCTCGGCGGCGGCAACTTCAGCGGCCTCGACCCCGTGGGTGTGGGCCTGGCCCTGGGCGCCGGAGCCATGTGGGCCACCTACATCATCTTCAGTGCCCGTACCGGCCGCCGCTTCCCGCAGGCCGACGGTCTCGCCCTCGCCATGGCGGTCGCCGCCCTGCTCTTCCTCCCGCTGGGCATCGCCGAGGCAGGCGGAAGGCTTCTGGACCCGACCACCGTCGCGCTCGGCTCGTCGGTCGCGGTCCTCTCCTCGGTGCTGCCCTACACCCTCGAACTCCTCGCCCTGCGCCGGCTGCCCGCCCACACCTTCGCCGTCCTCATGAGCCTGGAACCGGCGATCGCGGCGACGGCCGGCTTCCTCATCCTGGACCAGGCCCTGTCGGCCGCCCAGGCGGCCGCCGTCGCCCTCGTCATCGCGGCCAGCATCGGCGCGGTCCGCACCCAGGTGGGCCGCGACCGGAAACCGGAGGGCGGCACCCAGCCGGGGCCGGCGGTCGTGATCCAGCCGGAGCCGGTGGTCGTGGTCCGGCCGGAGCCGGCCGTCGGCGCTCAGCCGGAGGGGAACGGCAGCGCGTCCTGATAGCCGTTGGACGGCCGCTGGATCTTCTTCACGGTCTGGGCGTCCACGGCGACCGGCGCGGACGCCGTGCCCAGCTTTCCGCCGGGATGCCAGTTCCCGGTGACCGACACCCAGGTGTCGGCGGGCGGGACGCCGCTGCCGTAGATCCGTACCTTCACCGACTGCGCGTCGGCGGCGCAGCACGAGATGACGATCCGGGTCAGATCCCAGCTGCCGCCGCCCGCGACGGGCGTGACCAGCCCGCTCATCTGCACGGTCCGCCCCTTGATGGCCAGCGAGCGGTCCTGCTGCACCCTCGTGGTGAAGTCCGTGAGGGTGATGGGCAGCGGTGAGGTCCTGGGCAGCGCGGCGAAGTCGTCCTGCTCCGCGACGGCCTTGGCGGGCTGCCGGGAAGCCGTGTACGCGCCGAGCGCCGGCGGGGCGTAGAAGAGCAGGCTCAGCGCGGGCAGCAGGAGCAGCCAGGCGACCCGGGGCACGGCGGAGTGGTCGTGGCCGTGGTGTCCGGTGCCATGCGGTTCGTCGACGTGTGCGTGGGTGTCCCGCGTCGCCGCCTCCGCGATGCCCAGTACCAGCAGCACGAATCCGGACACGATCAGCAGCGGGCGCATCCCGGGCCTGACGTAGCGCAGGCACACGTCGGTGAAGAGGGAGGCGTGCAGCAGGCCGAGGCCGCTGAGCACCAGCAGGGTCACCTGAAGCGGACGTCTCACAGCAGCACCCCTGCGACCAGCACACTGCACAGGATCGCGACGACCGTCGTGGCGGCCGAGAACCGGGCCGCGAAGGCCCGGCCGAAGGTGCCCGTCTGCAACGCGATCAGCTTGAGGTCGACCATGGGCCCGACCACCATGAACGCCAGCCGGGCAGTGGGCGAGAAGCCTGTGAGCGAGGACGCCACGAACGCGTCCGCCTCCGAACACACCGCGAGGATGACCGCCAGCGCGGCCAGGAACAGCACCGACAGCCAGGGCGAACCGGAGAAGGTGTCGAGCACCGAGCGCGGTACCGCCACATTGAAGGTGGCCGCGGCCATGGCGCCGACCACCAGGAAGCCGCCCGCCTGCAGGAAGTCGTGCTGGAAGGCGCGCCGGAACTCCGTCCAGCGGCTGTGCCCCCCCTGGTGCCCGCTGTGCCGCACGGCGGGCCGCAGCCACTCCTCGCGGCCCAGCCAGAGCCACAGCCAGCCCATCACGGCGGCGGTCACCAGCGAGGCGAGCAGCCGGGCCAGCACCATGAGGGGGGTGCCGGGGAAGGCGATGGCGGTGGCCGTGAGCACGACCGGGTTGATGGCGGGCGCGGAGAGCAGGAACGCGAAGGCGGCGGCCGGCGTGACCCCGCGCCCGATCAGACTGTTCGCCACCGGCACCGACGCGCACTCGCAACCCGGCAGCACCACCCCGGCCAGCCCGGCGACCGGCACGGCCAGCGCGGGCCGCCTCGGCAGCAGCCGGGTGAACACCCGCTCCGGCACGAACGCGTTGATCGCCCCCGAGAGCGCCGTACCGAGCAGCAGGAACGGCGTCGCCTGCACCACGACCGCGAGGCACACCGTCTGCCAGGCCTGCAGCGCGGCCTTGCTGACGCCCTGTCCGAGCAGGAAGAGGGCGGTGCCGGGCAGGACGGCGGCGGCCACGAGCAGGAGCGGCCAGTGGCGGGGGAGTTCACGTGAGGGCGGCTCCGCGGCCGCCCCGGCGGCCGTACCGCCGCGGCCGTCTGCCGTGGGCTCCACGACGGCTGTCGCCTTCGCCCCGACGACGAGTTCCTCTGTCCTCCGCATGCCCCGCTCGCCCCACACGTCACTTCATCGCCGGATGTCCGCATCGAAGATAGGCCATGCGCGCACCGCCACCGCGACGAGACGTCCCAAGGAATGCCCCAGGAACCGCCACGAACGCTCCACGGGGAAGCCCCGTCCGGCCGCGGACGGCAAATTCATGCAAGCGTGCTTGATTGTTTCCTGGGTCGCTGCCATGCTCCTCCCCATGTCCGAGCCGACGCCCGTCATCGACGACCTGCGTGAGGAGAGCACGGAACTCGACCGGCTGGTAGCCGGGTTGGGAACCGAGCAGTGGACTCTCGCCACCCCCGCGCCCCGCTGGACCATCGCCCACCAGATCGCCCACCTGTACTGGACCGACCGCGCGGCCCTGCTCGCCGTGACGGACGAGGACGGTTTCCGCGCGGAGGCCGAGAAGGCACTCGGCGCCCCCGACACCTTCGTCGACGAGGGTGCCGAGGACGGCGCCCGGCTCCCGCCCGCCGAACTGCTCTCCCGCTGGCGCGAGGGCCGCACGGCGCTGGACCGGGCCCTGCGGGAAGCCCCGCCCGGCACCCGCTTCCCCTGGTTCGGGCCACCCATGTCCGCCGCCTCCATGGCCACCGGCCGGCTCATGGAGACCTGGGCCCACGGCCAGGACATCGCCGACACCCTGGGTGTGGTCCGCACCCCCACCGCCCGGCTCGCACATGTGGTCCGCATCGGGGTACGGGCAAGGGACTTCGCCCACCTGGTCCACGGCCTCACTCCGCCCGCCGAGGAGTTCCGGGTGGAGATCACCGGCCCGGACGGCACGCTGTGGGCCTACGGCCCCGAGGACGCCCCGCAGCGCGTCACCGGTCCCGCGGTCGACTTCTGCCTCCTGGTCACCCAGCGCGCCCACCGGGCCGACCTCGCCGTGACCGCCGTCGGCGCCGACGCCGACCGCTGGCTCGACATCGCCCAGGCCTTCGCGGGCCCGCCCGGCGCCGGCCGCACCCCGAAGGAGGGCAGCGAGTGACCCTGCGCATAGGCAACGCCTCCGGCTTCTACGGCGACCGCTTCGACGCCCTGCGCGAGATGCTCACCGGCGGCGAACTCGACGTCCTCACCGGCGACTACCTCGCCGAGCTGACCATGCTCATCCTGGGCCGCGACCGGCTGAAGGACCCCGGCGCCGGATACGCCCGCACCTTCCTACGCCAGCTGGAGGACTGCCTGGGCCTCGCCCGGGAGAGCGGCGTAAGGATCGTCACCAACGCCGGCGGCCTCAATCCGGCCGGACTCGCCGACGCGGTGCGGCAACTGGCCGACCGGCTCGGCATCCCGGTACGCGTCGCCCACGTGGAGGGCGACGACCTCACCGCCGCCCACCCCGGCAGTCTCGCCGCCCACGCCTACCTCGGCGGCTTCGGGATCGCCGAGTGCCTGCGGGCCGGCGCCGACATCGTGGTCACCGGCCGGGTCACCGACGCCGCCCTCGTCACCGGCCCCGCCGCCGCCCACTTCGGCTGGGGGCCCGGGGAGTACGACCGGCTCGCGGGCGCCGTCGTCGCCGGACACGTCCTGGAGTGCGGAACCCAGGCCACCGGCGGCAACTACGCCTTCTTCGCGGAAGCCGGAGCGGCCGGCCGGGACCTGCGGCGGCCCGGCTTCCCGCTGGCCGAACTCCACGAGGACGGCAGCTGCGTCATCACCAAGCACCCCGGCACCGGCGGCCTCGTCGACGTGGGCACGGTGACCGCCCAGCTCCTGTACGAGACCGGCGGCGCCCGGTACGCGGGCCCCGACGTCACCGCCCGCCTCGACACCGTACGGCTGAGCGAGGACGGCCCGGACCGGGTGCGGATCGAGGGCGTGCGGGGCGAGGCGCCGCCCCCGGCCCTCAAGGTCGGCCGCAACCGGCTGGGCGGCTTCCGCAACGAGGTCGTCTTCGTCCTCACCGGCCTCGACATCGAGGCCAAGGCGGCCCTGGTGCGCGAGCAGATGGCCGAGGCCCTCGCCAAGTCGCCCCCGCAGGAGACGCGGTGGGAGCTGGTGCGCACCGACCGGCCCGACGCGGACACCGAGGAGACGGCCAGCGCGCTGCTGCGGCTCGTCGTACGGGACCGGGACCAGGAGGCCGTCGGCCGGGCGCTGAGCGGAGCCGCCGTGGAACTGGCGCTCGCCAGCTACCCCGGCTTTCACGTGCTCGCGCCACCCGGGAAGGGCGCGCCCTATGGGGTCTTCGAGGATGTGTACGTCCCACAGGGCGACGTGCCCCATGTGGCCGTCCTCCACGACGGGCGACGGATTCCCGTGCCGCCGGCCCGGGACACCCTCGTACTCCAGGATCCGCCGGAGCCGGCGCTGCCCGAGCCGCTGCCGGCCGGACCCGTCCGGCGGGCGCCCCTCGGGCTCGTCGCCGGGGCACGCAGCGGCGACAAGGGCGGTAACGCCAACGTCGGCGTGTGGGCGCGCTCGGACGAGGCATGGCGCTGGCTCGCGCACACCCTGACCGTCGACGCCTTCCGGCACCTGCTGCCCGAGAGCCGTGAGCTGGCCGTCACCCGGCACCTCCTGCCCAACCTGCGCGCCGTCAACTTCACCGTCGCGGGCATCCTCGGCCGGGGTGTGGCCGCCCGACACCGTTTCGATCCCCAGGCCAAGGCCCTCGGCGAATGGCTTCGCTCCCGCCACCTGGACATCCCGGAGGCCCTGCTGTGACGGTCATCGAGACCACGCTCGACACCCACCACCCCGACTACCGGGCGAACCGCGACACCATGCTCGCCAAGCTCGCCGACCTGGAGGCCGAGCACGCCAAGGCCCTCGCGGGCGGCGGCGAGAAGTACATCGCCCGGCACCGGGCGCGCGGCAAACTCCTCGCCCGCGAGCGCATCGAACTCCTCCTCGACCCCGACACCCCCTTCCTGGAACTGTCGCCGCTGGCCGCCTGGGGCAGCGAGTACGCGGTCGGCGCCTCGCTCGTCACCGGGATCGGCGTCGTCGAGGGCGTGGAGTGCCTGATCACCGCCAACGACCCGACCGTGCGCGGGGGGGCCAGCAACCCCTGGTCGCTGAAGAAGGCCCTGCGCGCCAACGACATCGCCCTCGCCAACCGGCTGCCCTGCATCAGCCTGGTCGAGTCCGGCGGCGCCGACCTGCCCTCGCAGAAGGAGATCTTCATCCCGGGCGGGGCCATCTTCCGCGACCTGACCCGGCTCTCGGCCGCCGGGATCCCGACCGTCGCCGTCGTCTTCGGCAACTCCACCGCGGGCGGCGCCTACATCCCCGGCATGTCCGACCACGTGATCATGGTCAAGGAGCGCGCGAAGGTCTTCCTCGGCGGACCGCCGCTCGTGAAGATGGCCACCGGCGAGGAGAGCGACGACGAGTCCCTGGGCGGCGCCGAGATGCACGCGCGCGTGTCGGGTCTCGCCGACTACTTCGCCGTCGACGAACCGGACGCGCTGCGGCAGGCACGCCGCGTGGTCGCCCGCCTCAACCACCGCAAGGCACACCGGGATCCGGGTCCGGCCGAGCCCCCCAAGTACTCCGCCGACGAACTCCTCGGCGTCGTCCCCGGCGACCTCAAGATCCCCTTCGACCCGCGCGAGGTGATCGCCCGGATCGTCGACGCCTCCGACTTCGACGAGTTCAAGCCGCTGTACGGCACCAGCCTGACGACCGGCTGGGCCACCCTGCACGGCTATCCCGTCGGCGTGCTGGCCAACGCCCAGGGCGTCCTGTTCTCCGCGGAGTCGCAGAAGGCCGCCCAGTTCATCCAGCTCGCCAACCAGCGCGACATCCCGCTCCTGTTCCTGCACAACACCACCGGCTACATGGTCGGCAAGGAGTACGAGCAGGGCGGGATCATCAAGCACGGCGCGATGATGATCAACGCGGTCAGCAACAGCCGCGTACCGCACCTGTCCGTCCTCATGGGCGCCTCCTACGGTGCCGGGCACTACGGCATGTGCGGCCGCGCCTACGACCCCCGTTTCCTGTTCGCCTGGCCCAGCGCCAAGTCGGCCGTCATGGGCCCGCAGCAGCTCGCCGGCGTCCTCTCGATCGTCGCCCGCCAGTCGGCCGCCGCGAAGGGACAGCCCTACGACGAGGACGGCGACGCCGCCCTGCGGGCCATGGTCGAGCAGCAGATCGAGTCCGAGTCGCTGCCGATGTTCCTGTCCGGGCGGCTGTACGACGACGGCGTCATCGACCCGCGCGACACCCGTACCGTCCTCGGCCTGTGCCTGTCCGCCCTCCACACCGCTCCCTACGAGGGCGCGCGGGGCGGCTTCGGCGTCTTCCGGATGTGAGGCATCACATGATTTCGACTCTGCTGGTCGCCAACCGGGGCGAGATCGCCTGCCGGATCTTCCGGACCTGCGCCGAACTCGGCATCAAGACCGTCGCCGTGCACTCGGACGCCGACGAGAACGCGTTGCACGCGCGCGTGGCCGACACCGCGGTACGGCTGCCGGGCGCCACGCCCGCGGACACCTATCTCCGCGGCGAGCTGGTGGTGAAGGCCGCCGTGAGCGCCGGCGCGGACGCCGTGCACCCCGGCTACGGCTTCCTGTCCGAGAACGCCGACTTCGCCCGTGCCGTCCTCGACGCCGGCCTGGTCTGGATCGGGCCGCCGCCGGAGGCGATCGAGGCGATGGCGTCCAAGACGCGCGCCAAGGAGTTGATGGGGATCGCGCCGCTCGGCGAGGTCACCGAGTCCGACCTGCCGGTGCTGGTGAAGGCGGCGGCGGGCGGCGGCGGGCGCGGGATGCGCGTCGTGCGGCGCCTCGACGAGCTGAGCGCCGCGCTGGAGGGCGCCAGCGCCGAGGCCGCCAGCGCCTTCGGCGACGGCGAGGTCTTCGTCGAGCCCTACATCGAACGCGGCCGCCACGTCGAGGTGCAGATCCTCGCCGACGCGCACGGCACCGTCTGGCCGCTGGGCACCCGCGACTGCTCACTCCAGCGCAGACACCAGAAGGTGATCGAGGAGGCGCCCGCGCCCGGTCTCCCCGAAGGGCTCACGAAGGAGCTGTACGCGCTGGCCGTACGCGCCGCCCGCGCCGTCTCCTACGTGGGCGCCGGCACCGTCGAGTTCCTCGTCGCCGGAACCGAGGCGTACTTCCTGGAGATGAACACCCGCCTCCAGGTGGAACACCCCGTGACCGAGGCCGTCTTCGGCCTCGACCTGGTCGCCGAACAGATCCGCGTCGCCGAGGGCCACGCCCTTGCGCCCGAAGCCCCGCACCCGCACGGCCACGCCGTCGAGGCGCGCCTGTACGCCGAGGACCCCGCCCGCGACTGGGCCCCGCAGACCGGCACCCTGCACCGCCTCGCCGTCCCCGGCAGCGTCCGCCTGGACACCGGCTACACCGACGGCGACGAGATCGGCGTGCACTACGACGCCATGCTCGCGAAGGCGGTCGCGCACGCCCCCACCCGTGCGGAGGCCCTGCGCAAACTGGCCCACGCCCTGGAACAGGCCACCCTGCACGGGCCCACCACCAACCGCGACCTCCTGGTCCGCTCCCTGCGCCACGAGGAGTTCACCGCGGCCCGCATGGACACGGGCTTCTACGACCGCGCCCTCACCACCCTCACAGCGCCCGCCGCCGACCCGTACGCCCCCCTCGCCGCCGCCCTGGCGGACGCCCACGGCCGCTCCCGCTTCGGCGGCTGGCGCAACGTCCACGCCCATCCGCAGACCAAGCGCTACCTGATGGCCGGCGAGGAGCACGAGGTCCACTACCGGCACACCCGCGAGGGCCTCACGGCGGACGGTGTGCGGGTCGTGCACGCCGGCGCGCGTCTGGTCGTACTCGACATCGACGGCGTGCACCGCAAGTTCGAGGTGTCGGCCTACGGAGGCCAGGTCCACGTCAACAGCACCGCCCTCACCGCCCTCCCGCGCTTCCCCGACCCGAAGGCCCAGCTGGCACCGGGTTCGCTGCTGGCCCCGATGCCGGGGACGGTCGTACGGATCGCGGAGGGGCTGGCGGAAGGCGCCTCGGTGGAGTCCGGACAGCCGCTGATGTGGCTGGAGGCGATGAAGATGCAGCACCAGATCACCGCCCCGGTCACCGGCACGCTGAGCGAGCTGCGCGTGGCGGTCGGGCGACAGGTGGAGCCCGGCGCCCTGCTGGCGGTGGTCCAAGCGCCCTAGGGCGCTGGGGGCACCCCCGGCCGAGGGCCGGGGGAGGAACTGCGCGAGCAACCACATACGACCCGCACGCGAAGGAGCCACGTTGACCAGCCAGATCGAAACAGACGAGCACAAGGCACTCCGCGAAGCGGTGGCCACCCTCGGCAAGAAGTACGGCCGCGACTACATCACCCGGACCGTCGCGGAGGGCCGCGCCCCCACCGAGCTCTGGCAGGAGGCCGGAAAACTCGGCTACCTCGGTGTCAACCTCCCCGAGGAGTACGGCGGCGGAGGCGGCGGCATCACGGATCTCTCCATCGTCCTCGAAGAGCTCGGCGCCGCAGGCTCCCCGCTCCTCATGCTCGTGGTCTCGCCCGCCATCTGCGGAACCGTCATCTCACGCTTCGGCACCGAGGAGCAGAAGCGGGCCTGGCTCCCGGGACTCTCCGACGGCTCCCGCCTGATGGCCTTCGGCATCACCGAACCCGACGCCGGCTCCAACTCCCACCGCATCACCACCACCGCCCGCCGCGACCCCGACACCGGCGACTGGCTGCTCACCGGCCGCAAGGTCTTCATCTCCGGCGTCGACATCGCCGACGCGGTCCTGATCGTCGGCCGCACCGAGGACGCCCGCACGGGACGGCTCAAGCCCTGCCTGTTCATCGTCCCCACCGACGCCGGGGGCTTCCACAAGCAGCCCATCGACATGGAACTGAGCGCCGCCGAGAAACAGTTCGAACTCGTCCTCGACGACGTACGGCTGCCCGCCGACGCGCTCGTCGGCGACGAGGACGCCGGCCTCCTGCAACTCTTCGCCGGACTCAACCCGGAGCGGATCATGACAGCCGCCTTCGCGATCGGCATGGGACGCTACGCGCTGTCCAAAGCCATCGAGTACGCGCGCGACCGCACCGTCTGGAAGACCCCCATCGGCGCCCACCAGGCCATCGCGCACCCCCTCGCCCAGGCGCACATCGACCTCGAACTGGCGCACCTGATGATGCAGAAAGCGGCCCACCTCTACGACGCCGGGGACGACATCGGCGCGGGCGAGGCCGCCAACATGGCCAAGTACGCGGCGGGCGAGGCGTGCGTACGCGCGGTCGACCAGTCCGTGCACACCCTCGGCGGCAACGGACTCACCCGGGAATTCGGGCTCGCCTCGTTGATAACAGCCGCGCGCGTGGCTCGTATTGCTCCGGTGAGCAGGGAGATGATTCTCAACTACGTCTCCCACCAGACCCTGGGCCTGCCCAAGTCGTACTAGGCCGCCTTGGAGGAACCGTGTTCCGCAGCGCGTACGCAGACGTTCCACCCGTAGAACTCCCCATCCACGAGGCCGTGCTGGGCCGGGCCGCCGCGTTCGGGAACACGCCCGCCCTGATCGACGGCACCGACGGCACCACCCTCAGCTACGAACAACTGGACCGGTTCCACCGCAGGATCGCCGCCGGACTCGCCGACGCAGGCGTCCGCAGGGGCGACGTACTCGCCCTGCACAGCCCCAACACGGTCGCCTACCCGACCGCGTTCTACGCGGCCACGCGCGCGGGTGCCGCCGTCACCACCGTGCACCCCCTCGCCACCCCCGAGGAGTTCGCAAAACAGCTCCGGGACTCCGCGGCCCGTTGGATCGTCACCGTCTCACCCCTGCTGGAGGCCGCCCGCCGGGCCGCCGAACTCGCCGGCGGCGTGGCGGAGATATTCGTCTGCGACAGCGCACCCGGACACCGCTCGCTGATCGACATGCTCGCCGGCGACGCCCCCGAACCACAGGTCGACATCGACCCCGCCGAGGACGTCGCCGCACTGCCGTACTCCTCCGGCACCACCGGCGTCCCCAAGGGCGTGATGCTCACCCACCGGCAGATCGCCACCAACCTCGCCCAGCTGGAACCCGCCGTCCCCACCGGCCCCGGCGACCGCATCCTCGCCGTCCTCCCGCTCTTCCACATCTACGGCCTCACCGCGCTCATGAACGCGCCCCTGCGCATGGGCGCCACCGTCGTCGTACTGCCCCGCTTCGACCTGGAGACCTTCCTCGCCGCCATCCAGAACCACCGCATCACCGGCCTGTACGTCGCCCCGCCGATCGTCCTCGCCCTCGCCAAGCACCCGCTGGTCGAGCAGTACGACCTGTCCTCCCTGAAGTACGTCATGAGCGCCGCGGCGCCCCTGGACGCCCGCCTGGCCGCCGCCTGCTCCGAGCGACTCGGCCTGCCGCCCGTCGGACAGGCCTACGGCATGACGGAGCTCTCACCCGGCACCCACGTCGTCCCGCTCGACGCCATGCACCACGCACCGCCCGGCACCGTCGGCAGGCTCATCGCCGGCACCGAGATGCGGATCGTCTCCCTCGACGACCCGCACAAGGACCTCGGCACCGACGAACCCGGCGAGATCCTCATCCGCGGCCCCCAGGTCATGAAGGGCTACCTCGGCCGCCCCGACGCCACCGCCGCGATGATCGACAGCGACGGCTGGCTGCACACCGGGGACGTCGGTCACGCCGACGCGGACGGCTGGCTGTTCGTCGTCGACCGGGTCAAGGAACTCATCAAGTACAAGGGCTTCCAGGTGGCCCCCGCCGAACTGGAGGCACTCCTGCTCACCCACCCCGGCATCGCCGACGCCGCCGTCATCGGCGCCTACAACGAGGACGGCAACGAGATCCCGCACGCCTTCGTCGTCCGCCAGCCCACCGCCACCGACCTCACCGAGAACGAGGCCATGCTGTACGTCGCCGAACGCGTCGCACCCTACAAACGCGTCCGCAAGGTCAGCTTCGTCGCCGGCGTGCCCCGCGCGGCCTCCGGGAAAATACTCCGCCGCGAACTGCGCGCGCTCGCGAAGGCCGCGGAACCCGAGGAGGGCTCATGACACTGATCGGACAGACACGCGAGCGTGCCGTCGCCACCCTCAGCCTCGACTCCGTGCCCACCCGCAACGCCCTGTCCGCCGCCCTCGTCGCCGAACTCGCCGAGGCCCTCACGGACTGTGCCAAGGACCCCGACGTCCGCGCGGTGGTCCTCACCCACACCGGGACGACCTTCTGCGCCGGCGCCGACCTGCGCGACCCGCCCCACCCCGACGCCCTCGTCCAGCTCCTGCGCCAGATCGTCGAGCTGCCGAAACCGGTCGTCGCCCGGATCTCCGGCCACGTACGCGCGGGCGGCCTCGGTCTCCTCGCCGCCTGCGACATCGCCGCCGCGTCCGCCGCGTCCACCTTCGCCTTCACCGAGGTGCGCATCGGCGTCGCCCCCGCGGTGATCTCCCTGACCCTCCTGCCGCGCGCCGACCCCCGCGTCCTGGCCCGCTACTACCTCACCGGGGAACGCTTCGGCCCGCCCGAGGCCGTCCGACTGGGCCTCCTCACCGCCGCGGCCGACGACGTGGACACGGCCCTCCAACCCGTCCTCGACGGACTGCGCCGCTCCGCCCCCGGGGCCCTGGCCGAGACGAAACAGCTGCTCACGGCTAGGGTGCTGGAGACATTCGACCGGGACGCGGCCACCCTGACCGCACTCTCGGCCCGGCTGTTCTCCTCCGAGCAGGCCCGCGAGGGGATGACTGCCTTCCTCGAACGACGGGACGCGGCGTGGGTGGTGTGAGTACGGCGGAACGCGCGCCGAAGCAGGACCGCAGCCGGGCCACCCGGCAACGGCTCCTGGAAGCCGCGGTGGCCTGCCTCGCCGAACACGGCTGGGCGGGCTCCACGGTCGCCGTCGTCGCCGAACGCGCGGGCGTCTCCCGGGGCGCCGCCCAGCACCACTTCCCCACCCGCGAGGACCTCTTCACGGCGGCCGTCGAATACGTCGCCGAGGAACGCTCCACCGCGATCCGGGGCCTCTTTCCCGATGGCGCCTCGGCCGACCGCACAGCCGTCGTCTCGGCCCTGGTCGACCTCTTCACCGGCCCGCTCTTCCGCGCCGCCCTCCACCTGTGGGTCGCCGCCTCCGACGAGGACCAGCTCCGCCCCCGCGTCACCGAACTGGAAGCCCGTGTCGGCCGCGAGACCCACCGCATCGCCGTGGACCTGCTGGGCGCCGACGAATCCCGCCCCGGCACCCGGGAGACGGTCCAGGGACTCCTGGACATGGCGAGAGGCCTCGGCCTCGCCAACCTCCTGACGGACGACAAGGCGAGACGGGAGCGGGTGGTGGCGCAGTGGGCGCGCCTCCTGGACGAGGCGCTGGACTGAAGAGCAGGGCCCGAAGGGCCGCTCTTCAGGGGCGCTGGGGGCACGCCCGGCCGAAGGCCGGGGGAGGAACCGCGCGACCGGCCCCCACGGCTCAGTGGGCGATGTCCGCGAACCCCTCGATGTCCTCCGGCTTCCTGACCCCCGGCCCCACGTACTCCGCCGACGGCCGCACCAGCCGCCCCGTCCGCTTCTGCTCAAGAATGTGCGCCGACCACCCGGCGGTGCGCGCACACGTGAACATCGACGTGAACATGTGCGCCGGCACCTCCGCGAAGTCCAGCATGATCGCCGCCCAGAACTCCACATTGGTGGCGAGCACACGATCCGGCCGACGGTTGTGGAGTTCCTCCAGCGCCGCCTTCTCCAACGCCTCCGCGATCTCGAACCGCGGCGCCCCCAGCTCCCGCGCCGTCCGCCGCAGCACCCGCGCCCGCGGATCCTCCGCCCGGTACACCCGGTGCCCGAACCCCATCAGCCGCTCGCCGCGGTCCAGCGCACCCTTGACGTAGGCCTCGGCGTCCCCGGTCCGCTCGATCTCCTCGATCATCCCGAGCACCCGGGACGGCGCGCCCCCGTGCAACGGCCCTGACATGGCCCCCACCGCACCCGACAGCGCGGCGGCGACGTCCGCGCCCGTGGAGGCGATGACCCGCGCGGTGAAGGTCGACGCGTTCATCCCGTGCTCGGCGGCCGACGTCCAGTACGCGTCCACGGCCGCCACATGCTTGGGATCCGGCTCCCCCCGCCAGCGGATCATGAACCGCTCCACCACCGAGTTCGCCTTGTCGATCTCCCGCTGCGGCACCATCGCAAGACCCTGCCCGCGGGCGGACTGGGCGACGTACGACAGCGCCATGACCGCGGCCCGCGCCAGGTCGTCCCGGGCCTGCTCCGCGTCGATGTCGAGGAGCGGCTTCAGCCCCCACACGGGGGCGAGCATGGCGAGCGCGGACTGGACGTCCACCCGGATGTCACCCGAATGGACCGGGATCGGGAAGGGCTCGGCGGGCGGCAGACCGGGATTGAAGGCGCCGTCGACCAGCAGCCCCCAGACGTTCCCGAACGAGACGTGCCCGACCAGATCCTCGATGTCGACGCCCCGGTACCGCAGAGCGCCCCCCTCCTTGTCCGGTTCGGCGATCTCCGTCTCGAACGCGACGACTCCTTCGAGCCCAGGTACGAAGTCGGACATGGGGCGGCTCCTCGGTGAGGTGTACGGCGGAGGCATCTGCACCATAACTCCGAGTGCCAGACTTGGGGAGCCCAGCGGCACTCAGTGCCACCGTGGGGTCTGCGCCACCTGGGGCCCGCCCCCCCTGTGCGCATGCGGCAGGATGACCGCGTGACCGACCGTGACCCCGCTGCGATGCGCCAGCACTACCGGGCCGAGGGCCTCGACGAGAACGACCTGCCCGCACACCCCATGGACCAGTTCACCCACTGGTTCGAACAGGCCGCGCGGGCCGCCGACGACGGCGTGATCTACGAACCCAACGCGATGGTCGTCTCCACCGCCGACGCCGACGGCCGCCCGAGCTCACGCACGGTCCTGATGAAGCGGTACGACGCCCAGGGCTTCGTCTTCTACACCAACTACGACTCCCGTAAGGCCCGGGACCTCGCCGCGAACCCGCATGTCTCGGTGCTCTTCCCCTGGCACGCCATGGCCCGCCAGGTCATCGTCACCGGCACCGCCCGCCGCACCGGCCGCGACGAGACGACCGCCTACTTCCGCACCCGCCCGCACGGCTCCCAGCTCGGCGCCTGGGCCAGCGCCCAGTCCTCGGTCATCCGGTCCCGCACCGAACTCGAGACCGCCTACGCAGACCTGAGCGCCCGCTACCCCGAGGGCGAACAGGTCCCGGTCCCGCCGCACTGGGGCGGCTTCCGCGTCGAACCCCGCACGATCGAGTTCTGGCAGGGCCGCCACAACCGGCTCCACGACCGCCTGCGCTACGTGGCCGCCCCCGACGGCACCTGGCACGTGGAACGCCTCAGCCCCTGACCCGGGAACGCAGACGACCCGCGAGCTCTGGTCCCTCCGCCTGCAGACGGAGAAGCCGGCCGGACGTACCGGCGAGCTCGCGGGTCGGGTGACTGCGTTGGATTGGCCGGCTGCGTACATCTCGTGCACGCGGGTCCGGCACCGCACTGGTGTGGTGACGGGCGCTAGCCCGCAGCCACCTCCGACGTCCGGTGTGCATACATGCTCCGAACCACCTCCTTTCCTCGGTACCCCACACCTTACGAAGCGGACCGGCGGTGCTCAAGGGATTTTCGGTGGATGCCGTGCCACCGGCCCAGCTAGCGTTTCCGCCCGGCCGGACGCCAGGAGAGGCGGGGACGCATGGGTGGGGACCTGAGGCTCGTCGTGGTGGGCGCGGACGACGCGGCGGCGTTGGAGGAGTGGCGGTATGCGCACAACCTCGTCGTGCCGCCGGCCGCGATGTCGGCCGAGGAGGCGCGGGAGCGGCTGGTGCGGGGGTATCGCCTGGAGAACGCGTACCTGGGGGACGTGCTCGTGGGGTGTTCGACCGTGCGGCCGGCGGCC
Organism: Streptomyces sp. NPDC026515; assembly: GCF_055567595.1. NCBI lineage: Bacteria > Bacillati > Actinomycetota > Actinomycetes > Kitasatosporales > Streptomycetaceae > Streptomyces > Streptomyces sp. NPDC026515. The sequence continues at coordinate 371,818 of NZ_JBVHQD010000006.1, read as the reverse complement.
GACGGGGCGGTGACGGTGATCGCGCGGGTGCTGCCGGGGTTTCGTCGGCGGGGGTTCGGCAAGGCGTTGTACGAGCGTGGGCTCGCGCACGCGCGTGGGCAGGGCGCCGAGGCCGTCGAGACGTGTGTGCTCGCGGTCAACGAGGACGGGCTGCGGTTCGCCGGACGACACGGGTTCGTCGAGGTGGAGCGGTATGTGCTCGACGGAGGGGACGATGAGTGGGTGGATCTTCGGCTCGGGTTGTGAGCGCCGGCTCGCAACGATTCCTTCAATCTTGCGGGAACACGGTGTGGGCTGCGTCACGTTCGAGTTGAATGAAGGGCAGCGGGAAACCGGCGCGCCGTGCGTGCGGACGCAGCCTGATGGGGGTCCAGGTGAGTGCTTCTCGGCGTAGTGGGACCACCGACGAGCTGGGGCCCGACGAGCCCGAGCCGGAGCCGGAGCGGGAAGGTCCGGAGGACTCGGGCGGGTCCGATCTGCTCGCCGCGCTCCTCGACGGCATGGACGCGGCCTTGTGCGCGTTCGACGTGGACGGCTTCGTCACGCACTGGAACCGCGAGGCCGAGCGGATCCTCGGGTGGACAGCGGCCGAGGCGGTGGGCCGGCACGGGTTCGCCGGGTGGGCGGTGCGCGAGGCCGACGCCGACGAGGTCGAGGGGCGGCTGCTGTCGGCCATGCACGCCCCGGGGCGCCAGGTGCACGAGTTCGCGCTGCTCACCAAGGACGGCGGGCGGGTGCTGGTGCGGACGCAGTCGGCGGCCGTGCGCGGCCCGGACGGGAAGCCGGCGGGCGTGTACTGCGCGTTCAGCGAGGTGCACACGCAGATCGACCTGGAGCGGTCGATCGCGCTGAGCGAGGCGCTCTTCGAGGACGCGGCCTGGGGCGTCGTGCTCGTGGACGCGGATCTGCGGCCCGCCGTCGTCAACGCGTACGCCGCGCGCGCGCTCGGGACCGGGCGTACGCCGGCACTGGGGCGCCCGCTCGGGGAACTGCTCGCGCAGGGCGTGGAGGACCTGGAGGGTGCGCTCACGCATGTGCTGGCCGAGGGCGCGCCGCCCGCGCCCGCCGAGATGTGGGTGAGTGTCCGGACGGCGGAGGGCGAGCAGCGGCGCTGCTGGCGGTCCGGGTTCCTGCGGCTGGCGTCGCCGCTCGCGGAGGAGCCGGTGCCGCTCGGGGTCGGCTGGCTCTTCCAGGACGTCACGGAGGCCAAGCAGGCCGAGCAGGAGGCGGCCATGCTGCGCTTCCGCGCCAACCAGCTGCATCGTGCGGGCCGCGCGGCCTGTGAGTGCGAGGACCCGGTGGAGGCGGCCGCCCTCCATCTGGACTTCGCGCTGGCCGGGTTCGCCGATCACGCGGTGGTCGACCGCGTGGTGGGCGGCGCCCGGGCGGACGGGGAGATCGGACCGGTACGGCTGGTGCGGATCGCGGCCACACCCTCCGGGGCGCCGGGGCCGAGCCTGCTCACGGGCGCGGCGGGGCTGCCGGTGCGCTACGAGGACGGGCATCCGGCGCTGCAGTGCGTGGCGCGCGCCGGAAGCGTGCGGGCGGACGCCGGGAACGTGCCGGCGGACCGCGCGCGGGAGTGGGCGCTGGAGCGGCAGTGGCCGGGGGACGCGGTGCACGCGTTGTGCGCGGTGCTGCGCAGCCGGGGCCGGACGCTGGGTGTGCTGACCTTCCTGCGCGCGTCGGGGCGCAGCCGCTTCGAGCGCGTGGACGCGACGTACGCCGAGGACGTGGCGGTGCGGATCGCCACGGCGCTGGATCTGGCCCAGCTGGCGAAGGAGCGCTAGCGGCGCCTCAGTGCTGGTAGAAGATCCGGTCGCGGTACTCCTCGAAGACGCGGGCGTTCCACTCGTGGCCCCCGTCGACGTTGCCGGAGCGCAGCAGCGGGGGTTCGATGCCGCGGTCGGCCAGGGTGGCCGCGGTGGTGGCCAGGACCGCCTGGAGCAGGGCGCTGGTGACGACCGTGGAGGCGGGCGCGAAGGGGGCCGGGATGGTGTCGAGGGTGAGCTCGGCGTCCCCGATGGCGATCTTCGAGTCGAGTACGACGTCGCAGTGGTCCTTGAGGTACGTGCCGGAGGAGTGCCGGGAGGCGGTCTGCGTCGCGTACGCCACGGAGGTCACGCCGACGACCTTGGCGCCGCGGGTGCGGGCGCTGACGGCCATCTCGACGGGCAGGGCGTTGCGGCCGGACAGGGAGATGATCACGAGGGCGTCGCCGGCGCGCAGGGGCGAGGTGTCGAGGACGGCGGTGGCGAGTCCGTCGACACGTTCCAGGCGGGAGCCGAGGGTCGCGGGCATCACGTCGACGCCGACCAGGCCGGGGGCGGCCAGCAGGTTCATGAGGGCGAGGCCGCCCGCGCGGTAGACGACGTCCTGGGCGGCGAGCGAGGAGTGCCCGGCGCCGAAGGCGAACAGCCGGCCGCCGGCCGCGACGGTGTCGGCGAGCAGGGTGCCGGCGGCGGTGATGGCCTCGGCCTCCTCGTCGCGGACGCGTTGCAGGAGTCCGATCGCGGCGTCGAAGAACAGGTCGGCGGGTGTGCCGTCGCTCATGCGGTGCCCCTTTGCGCGGTCGACGCCATGGTCCGTGTCACGGAAGTCTGTGTCGCGGATCACCCTCCGGTCTGGACCATCTCGGTGTCAATACGGCCGGGGCGGCAGCGGCGGGCCGATATGCCCGGCTCCTGTTTTCCCCGCGTCCCCCGCTTGTCAGTGGGATCCGGCAGAATTGGTGACAGGGCCAGCGCACGCACGCGGCCGGGCTTCCGGCAGAGGTAATCGAGGGGCACGTATGTCCGGACTGATCGACACCACGGAGATGTATCTCCGCACCATCCTCGAGCTCGAAGAGGAAGGCGTGGTCCCCATGCGCGCTCGCATCGCGGAGCGGCTCGACCAGAGCGGGCCGACGGTGAGCCAGACGGTGGCGCGGATGGAGCGGGACGGCCTGGTGTCCGTCGCCAGCGACCGCCATCTGGAGCTGACCGACGAGGGCCGTCGGCTGGCGACGCGCGTGATGCGCAAGCACCGGCTCGCCGAGTGCCTGCTGGTCGACGTGATCGGCCTGGAGTGGGAGCAGGTGCACGCCGAGGCGTGCCGCTGGGAGCACGTGATGAGCGAGGCGGTGGAGCGGCGGGTGCTGGAGCTGCTGCGGCACCCGACCGAGTCGCCGTACGGCAACCCGATCCCGGGCCTGGAGGAGCTGGGCGAGAAGGACGGCGCGGACCCGTTCCTCGACGAGGGCATGGTGTCGCTGGCCGACCTGGACCCGGGTGCGGACGGCAAGACCGTGGTCGTACGCCGGATCGGTGAGCCCATCCAGACCGACGCGCAGTTGATGTACACCCTGCGGCGGGCGGGTGTGCAGCCCGGTTCGGTGGTGAGCGTGACGGAGGCGGCCGGCGGGGTGCTGGTGGGCAGCGGCGGCGAGGCTGCCGAGCTGGAGGCGGACGTCGCCTCCCACGTGTTCGTCGCCAAGCGCTGACCGCGGGCGGACCGGAGGGGTTTTCAACTCCGGCTGTTCAGAAGGGAGTTGACGGCTCCTTCTGGTGGGCCCGCGGGGTCCGTCGAACGTGTCGAATCCAAGATTCAGTGCTCCGAATCGCAGCGCAGAGACGTTTCGCGTGCGAGGCTGTCGCGAGAGGCATATGACCTGAGGGGGGCGGGGAGGATGTGCCGAAGGCGTCGAAGCGGGCCTGGGGGTGGCCCCGGCACCTTTCGGTGCCGGGGCCTGTCCTCCCCAGAGCTGACCCGGAGCCCCGAGCTCCCAGGGTCATCCCCTCGGACCGTCTTCCCCGAGCGGTCCGCCCCCCGCAGAAGAAATCCCCCTGGTGGCGCCGATCATGCCTGGGGAGGGGTCACTCGAACGAGGGGTGTTGCCCACTGCGGCCCAATTTTCGAATAGGTATTCGATAGTCTGGCGGTACCGAAGCATCACGAAGCGCCGCAAGGCGCTACGAGGCGACAGCAGGCACGCGGAGCTAGGGGGGTGCCAGGCTCATGGCACGACGCATCGACGTGACAGGAGCCGGCGGCGTACACCTCGCCGCCTGGGAGTTCGCGGACCCGCCCAAGACGGAGGATTCGGCGCGGCCGCACGGTGACCGTTCCGCCCCGGACCGGTCGTTCCCCGGCGTGCTGTTACTGCACGGCCTGATGGGCCGTGCCTCGCACTGGGCCTCCACCGCCCGCTGGCTCTCCGAGCGGCACCGCGCCGTCGCACTCGACCAGCGCGGCCACGGCCAGAGCGACAAGCCCCCGCAGGCGGCGTACACCCGTGAGGCGTACGTCGAGGACGCCGCGGCCGCCATCGAGCAGCTGGACCTCGGCCCGGCCGTGCTCGTCGGCCATGCCATGGGCGCACTGACCGCCTGGCAGCTCGCCGCGAAGCGCCCCGAACTGGTCCGGGGCCTGGTCATCTGCGACATGCGGGCCTCCGCGCTGGGCGCGGCCTCGCAGCGCGAGTGGGCCGACTGGTTCAGGTCCTGGCCCCTCCCCTTCGCCACGCTCGCCGACGTGCGCAAGTGGTTCGGCGAGGACGATCCCTGGGTGGAGCGGCCGAACCCGGCACGCGGGGAGTTCTACGCCGAGGTGATGCACGAGCACACCGACGGCTGGCGGCCCGTGTTCGACCCCGACCAGATGCTGAAGTCCCGGGAGACCTGGGTGTACGACGCCCACTGGGAGGAACTGGCCCAGGTGCCGTGTCCCACGCTGGTCGTGCGCGGGGTGGACGGGGAACTGGGGCGGGCGGAGGCACAGGAGATGGTGCGGGTCCTCTCCAGGGGAGAGTACGCCGAGGTGGCCGAGGCGGGGCATCTGCTGCCGTACGACCGGCCGGAGGCCTGGCGGGCGGCTGTGGAGCCGTTTCTCGACCGGGTGGGGGAGTGAGGGGCGGCCCTAGCCCTTGCTGACAGCGGTCAGGATCTCCGGGAGACTGGCCGCCGTCCGCGGTGCCGCCGCACGTAGCCCCGCCCAGGTGACCGCCGCCCCGTAGGCCGCTCCCACCGGCAGCAGCACCCAGGTCCACTCCCGGCCCCCCGCGCTCACGTTCAGCGCGATCGTCAGGGTGATCACCGGGGCGCACAGCAGGGCCGCCGAGACCATGCCGCCGAAGATCGCGATCCAGGCCAGGCCGGCCTGCCCCGCGGCGACGTTCTTGTGGCCCTCCTGGGGGATGGAGTACGGGAAGCGCGCCGAGGTCCAGGCGCCGGTCGCCAGCATCGCACCGAGCAGGGCGAGGGACAGACCGAGCACCTCGGGCAGCCGGGGCCAGTCGCCCAGCATGGCCGTGGTCAGGACGGTCACCAGCGTCGCGTACGGCAGGGTGATCACCAGCAGCGCCAGCGCCCGCCCGCGCAGTTCGGCATAGGCGTCCCGCGGGGACGAGATGGTCAGCGCGACCATCCAGAAGGCGGAGGTGTCCTGTCCGAACTGGTTGTACATCTGGATGCCGAGCATCCCGGCGGCGAAGCACGCGAAGTAGATCGACCCGGTGCCCTGGAGGGCGTTGAAGACGGGCACGATCAGGCCGATGGCCAGCGAGGTCACCCACGCGGCCTTGGTCTTGGGGTCGCGCCAGACGTAGCGCAGGCTGCGCGCCATGACCGTCCCGGTGCGGCCGGCCGGCAGCAGGCGCCCCAGGACCGCGCCGTCGGAGGCACGGGTCCGGCCGGCCGGGTCGGGTGCCTGGAGCGTCGAGCCGTCCGGTGTGGTCATCAGCCGGGTCAGCGTCCGCGCCCAGGCACCGATCAGCAACGCCGACGCGACCGCGGTCAGGCCCAGTTGCGCGGCGGCCGTGCCGTACGACCCCTCGCTCGCCGAGTGCACCGCGCCGATCGCCGCGGCCGGCGGCAGCCAGCGCACCACGCCGGCCACCGGCGCGAGCTCTTCGAGCCCGGCCGAACCGAGGCTGCGGGCGCCGAAGTTGACCAGCTGCGCGCCGATCGCGATGACCAGCCCGCTCAGCACCGCCAGGTCACGGCCCTTGCGGCTGCTGAGCAGGCGTACGTTCGCGGCGGCCACGGCACGTGCGAGGGCCACGCAGACCAGCAGGGCGAGGGCCACGGCGACGACCGCGACGCCGTAGCCCGCCGGCCCGTACGCCACGGACACCGCGCAGCCCGCCAGCAGCATCAGCGAGAACAGCGGGCCGACGCCGACCAGCGAGGCGGTCAGCAGGGCCCGCACCAGCGGCCCGGGCCGCAGCGGGAGCATCACCAGGCGGGTCGGGTCCAGGGTCTCGTCGCCGCTCGGGAAGAACAGCGGCATCACCGTCCACCCCAGTGCCAGCACGGCCGTCGCCGGCACGGCAACGGCCTCCGCGTGCGGATGGCCGCGCAGCAGGATCAGGCCCAGCAGCTGCACCGCCCCGAACAGCAGCGCGAGCACCGTCGACACGACGAACGCGGCCCGCCGTCCGCCGGACTGCCGCAGTCCGTTGCGCAGCAGCGACAGCTTCAGCCGTACGACGGTGGCGGTCACGTCCGTCATCGGACCGCACCGCCGCCCAGCCAGTCCAGGTCCGACCCGGCGTCCCGGCCGCCGGCCCCGACCAGTTCGAGGAAGGCGGCCTGGAGGGTGCCGTGCGCCCCGCGCACGTCCTCCAGGGGGCCCGTCGCGCGGATCCGCCCGGCCGCCATCACCGCCACCCAGTCGCACAGCGACTCGACGAGTTCCATGACGTGGGAGGAGAAGACGACGGTCGCGCCGGAGGCCGTGTAGCGCTCCAGGACGCTCCGGATGGTCTGCGCGGACACCGGGTCGACCCCCTCGAACGGCTCGTCCAGGAAGAGGACCTCGGGGTTGTGGAGGAGAGCCGCCGCGAGCCCGATCTTCTTGCGCATGCCGGTCGAGTAGTCCACGACGAGCTTGTGCTGGGAGCCGGAGAGGTCGAGCACGTCCAGGAGCTGGGTGGCCCGCTTGTCGACCTCGGCGCCGGGCAGCCCGCGCAGCCGGCCGCTGTAGCCGAGCAGTTCACGTCCGGAGAGCCGCTCGAACAGCCGCAGCCCCTCGGGCAGTACGCCGATCCGGGCCTTCACCGCCACCGGGTCCCGCCACACGTCGTGGCCGACCACCTCGACGCTCCCCTGGTCCGGCCGGAGCAGCCCGGTCGCCATGGAGAGGGTGGTGGTCTTCCCGGCCCCGTTGGGCCCGACCAGCCCGACGAACTTCCCGGCGGGCAGCGACAGATCGATCCCGCCGACGGCCACCTGCTGCCCAAACCGCTTCCAGAGCCCACGAACACGAACGGCATCGGTCATGCCAGCACCCTACGGTGCGTGGACGCCCCCTTCAGGGGCGCGGGGAACCGCGCGGCCGGCCACCCCGCAGCCGCACCCGCGGCCGCACCGCCTCGACCACGGCACCCCGGCACCCCGTGGGCGCTACCTGTCCCGCCCGCACGCATAGGCCAGCGCCGAGATCAGCTCCTCCGCGTCCGGCAGCCACCGGTTCGCCGGTGTCGGCCGGCAGGCCCACTGCACCGCACCCCGAGAACCCAGCCGCGTCGGCGGCGCCGGCACGTACGCGCCCTCGCCCAGTGCCGTGAGGTCCAGTGACGCCGGTGCCCAGCCCAGCCTCCGCACCAGGTCGGCCACCTTCACCGCGCCGCCCGGCAGCACGAAGAACTGCATCCGCCCGTCCGGCGTGAGCGTCACCGGACCGAGCGTCAGCTCCATCCGTTCCATCCGGGCCAGCGCCAGGAAACCGGCCGTCTCCGTGACGGACAACGCGTCGAAGGTCCGCCCCGTCGGCAGCAGGATCGACGCGGTCGGCTGCTTCTGCCACATCCGGCGCGCCACCGTCGCGCTGCCGGTCGCGTGCGACGCCCAGTCCGGGCGCGCCGCGTGTGCGCCGGGCGCCGCGCACGCGGCCTCCCCGCAGGAACAGCACTGCACCCCCTGGACCGCTTCCAGCCAGGTGCCGGGGAAGACGTCCCAGTGGCGCTCCTCGGCGTAGCGTACGGCGGTCTCCAGCAGCGATTCCCCGCGCTGCTTCGGAATCTGAGCGGCTTCGGTGCCGACGATCGTCTCTTCCACGTTCATCACAACTCCCGCGTCCACCTGGAGTTACGGGCGTAGCGCGCGCGGGGGAGGAGCATCTTTTCCGCAACTGGGGCGCATGGATGCACGTGTGGGGGCGCGCAGGAGGAACCGGGGCGTGAGCGGGTAGTCACATGTGGGGGGTTGGCGGCGGTCCTGTCCGCGATGCCGCTGCTTTTACCCGGCAATCCTCGCATGTCCCGCATTTTCGGTATGTCCGCTGGGCAGTGATCGTCAAGGCCGGATCTTTTCCCTACAGGGAGTTCGCAGGGGGTACGCCATGGCCGCAAGGCCGCTTGTCGCGCGGCAGCCGAACGAACGGTTGCAGGCGCTCATCCAGGAGGCGGGGTGCTCGAACGCCGGGCTGGCCCGCCGGGTCAACATGTGCGGCGCCGAGCACGGTCTCGACCTCCGGTACGACAAGACGTCCGTGGCCCGCTGGCTGCGCGGACAGCAGCCGCGGGGCCGCGCGCCCGCGATCATCGCCGAGGCGCTGGGACGCAAGCTGGGCCGTACGGTCACGATCGACGAGATCGGCATGGCCAACGGCAAGAACCTCGCCTCGGGTGTCGGCCTCCAGTTCTCGCCGACGGTGCCGGGCGCCATCGAGCAGGTCTGCGAGCTGTGGCGCAGTGACGTGGGCCGCCGGGACTTCCTGTCCGGCTCCTCCGTCGCCGCGTCCGCGCTGGTCGAGCCCAGCCGGGACTGGCTGATCTCGGCGCCCGACGCGCAGGTGGCGCGGCAGGCAGGGCCACGGGTCGGGCCGTCGGACGTGGCGGCGGTGAAGGCGATGACCCAGGCGCTCACCGACCTGGACCACCAGTTCGGCAGCGGGCACGTGCGCCCGGTCGTCGTGCACTACCTCAACAGCGTGGTCTCCGGGCTGCTCGCCGGGTCCTACCGGGAGTCCGTGGGGCGGGAGCTGTTCGCGGCCGTCGCGCGGCTCACCGAGCTCGCCGGATACATGGCCGTCGACACCGGGCAGCCCGGTCTCGCCCAGCGGTACTACATCCAGTCGCTGCGTCTCGCGCAGGCGGCCGGCGACCGCGGCTACGGCGGCTACGTGCTGGCCGCCTCCATGAGCCACCTCGCCGCCCAGCTCGGAAACCCGCGGGAGATCGCCCAGTTGGCGCGAGCGGCGCAGGAGGGGGCGCGTGGACGCGTGACGCCACGCGCGGAGGCCATGTTCTACGCGGCCGAGGCCCGCGGGCACGCGCTGCTGGGTGACGCGCGCTCCGCGCAACTGGCGTCGGGGCGCGCGATGTCGGCGATGGAGGCGGCCGATCCGTCGTCCGGGGACGACCCGGCGTGGATCGCGCACTTCGACGAGGCCTATCTCGCCGACGAGTTGGCGCACTGCCACCGTGACCTGGGCCAGGCCGAGGCGGCCGCGCGGAGCGCGGAGCAGTCGCTGGCCGGGCACCCGGCGACGCGGGCGCGGCGCCGCGCGATCGGCTATGTGCTCCTCGCCACGGCGCAGGTGCAGCAGCGTGAGATCGAACAGGCCTGTGCCACGGGGCTCAAGGCGGTGGAACTCCTTGGGACGGTCCGTTCCAACCGGGGTGCCGAGTACCTGGAGGACTTCCAGCAGCGCCTGGAGCCGTTCCGGGACGAACCGGTCGTCAGGGAGTTCGGCGCCCGGCTGGATCTGCAGGCAGCCGCATGAATTCATGCTCCGCGGTTGCGTGAACGTGTGGGAAACCCCACCTTGCCGTGCGACAGGCGGCATATACAGCGCACCGCGGGGCGGTTTTGTTACTGCTGTCACAGGGAAGGAGGTTGCGCCACCGGGTGCGTGGCACCCGGATCGGGGGACCCGGTAGCGTGAGCCGACGATTCACAAGGTCCCCCATTAGTAGGAGTCCCGGTGACGCAGAGTGGACAGGGCGAGCCCGCGCGCGAAGGCATCGTGCTGCCCTCCGACGGCGGCGAGCCGCTGCTGCCGGGCATGACGGGCGTTCCCGCCCCTCCCGCACAGCCGACCGCGCCCGCCCCGGCCACCGCGCCCACCGAGGGCCAGGCCTGGGGACAGCCGTGGGGGCCCGGCCATCAGCAGGGCGCGCCGCAGCCCGAGCAGAGCTGGCCGCAGGCGGCCGCCCAGGAGTGGACCGCCCAGGAGCCGCCGCCCGAGCTGCCGCCCGCCTGGAACGCCCAGTCGCACGCCGCGCAGGCCCAGGCCGCGCAGTCCCACGCCGGCCAGTACCGGTCGCCCGGCGCCGGCCCGCTGCCCCCGGAGGGGGCGTCCACCCCGTCGTACGGCGGCGGCTACGAGCAGCCCTACGGCTACGGCGGCCAGCCCCAGCAGCCTTACGGCGGCCAGGACCCCTACGGCGCCCAGGGTGCGGCGCTGCCGCCCGCCGTCCCGCACGGCGGCCACGGCGGGTACCCCGGGGCCCTGCCCTCCGCCGACGACGGCGCGACCCAGTACATCCCGCCGGTGCCCGTCGCGCCGGTGGACGAGGGCGCCACGCAGTACATCCCGCCCGTGGCGGCCGCTCCCGAAGGCGCCACCCAGCTGATACCGCCGATAGGTCCGGGCGCCCTGCCGCCCGAGCAGACCGGTTTCGGGGGCGGACAGTCCGCCCCAGGCGCGCACTCCGACGCCGACGCCACGCAGTTCATCCCGCCCTATCAGGCCGGCGCCGAGCAGGGCGGGGACCGGCAGCCGCCCGCCGAGTTCGACAACCTCTTCCGCAGCACGCCCGGTGGCGGGCACCCGGCCGCGTCCACGGCCCAGCTGCCGCGCTTCCCGCAGCAGCCGCAGGGTTTCCAGCAGCAGCCGGCGTACACGCCGCCCCCGTCCTCCTACGACCAGGGCCACGACGATGACGGCGGTGGCCGTGGCGGTCGCGGCGGCAGGTCGAAGGTGCCGCTGATCGCGGCTGTCGGGATCGGGATCGCCGTCCTCGGGATCGGGGCCGGTGCCCTGTTCAGCGGAGGCGGCGGGGACTCGGACGACCCCGGCCAGACGGTCGCCGCGTCCGCGCCCGCCACCGGCGGGTCCTCCTCGGCCGCGGCCGACCAGGGGAAGGCGCAGGCCGCCGCCCTGGACAAGCTGCTCGCCGACAGCGGCAGCAGCCGGGCCTCGGTGATCAGTGCCGTGGCCAACGTGAAGCAGTGCAAGAACCTGGACGGCTCCGCCTCCGACCTGCGCAATGCCGCCACGCAGCGGGCCGCGCTGGTCACCCGCCTGTCCAAGCTGTCCGTCGACAAGCTGCCGGACAACGCCGCGCTGACCACGGCCCTCACCAAGGCCTGGCAGGCCTCCGCGAACGCCGACAACCACTACGCGGCCTGGGCCGACCAGGTCAAGGGCAAGCACGGCTGCCACAAGGGCCAGGCCCGCGGCACCGGCCAGACCGCGGCCGGCAACGCGGAGAGCGGTACCGCCAGCTCCCAGAAGGTGAAGGCGGCCGCGCTGTGGAACTCGATCGCGAGCAAGTACGGGCTGACCCAGCGGCAGCCGACCCAGCTGTGAGCGCGGGCCGGCCGTGGGCGGCCGGCCCGGCCGGTCAGGTGAGGTTCGCGCTCTCCAGGATCTTGGTCATGTCCAGCGCGTTCTTGTTCGCCGACCGGAGCAGGCCGGCCTTGACCGTCTGGACGTTCACGTCGGTGTTGACCAGCCGGGAGAAGCCGGCCGAGGCCAGCTTGCCCTGGTAGGGCCAGGACAGCGACGGGGTGAGGCCGCCGGTGGTGACCGTCAGCCCGTCGTTGAGGGTGCGGCGCACACTGTCGGCGCTGACCTCGCCCGCGCCGATCTTCTTCAGGGTCGCCATCAGCACCTGGTAGGCGACCCAGGTCGTCTGCACCCCGGCGTCGGCGGGGTCGATCCGGTTGTCGCCGAAGGCTTCCTTGCTGATGACCTTCTTCATCTGGTTCCAGCGGGCGTCCGAGGCCACCGGGTACCAGCCGGTGATGTACGACCCCTCGTACGGGCCGGAAGCGCCGCCGGTGGAGTTGATCACCGTCTGGTCGACGCTGCCGACCTCGGCGGCCGTCTTCACCTTCGGGTAGTCCTGGCGGGCGCGCTGGAAGTTGTCCATGAAGGTGGCCGTGTGGTCACCGAGCTCAGGCACCACACAGCCCGTCTTCTGCGGGTTCGAGGTGGAGTTCTCCAGGGCCTGCTGCGACTGCTTGTCGTACTCGGTGAGGTCCTCGGCCGCCAGCTGGTCGATCGACTTGGCGTGGCCGCCGGCCTGCAGGCCCGAGTCGAGCAGCTGGGGCAGCTGGTCGCCGGCGATGCTGTCCGGGCGGACCAGGGTGACCGGGCCGCAGGACCCGGCCAGCGCCTCCCCGAGACCGGCCAGCAGGGTGAGCTGACCGCCGTTGACCGGGTACGAGACGGGGCTGGTGAACTCCTCGTTCGACGCCCCGTAGCCGCCTATGTAGGGGATGGCGGCGCCTTCCAGCGCGGCGAAGTAGGAGTCGCCGAACTGGCTGTAGGAGCCGACGACGGCGACGACGTTCTCGTTGACCGCCTTCTGGGCGCAGTTCGCGGCGCCCACGGTGCTGTTGTGGTCGTTGCAGGTCAGCAGCTTGAGTTTGCGGCCGTCGATGCCGCCCTGGGAGTTGACCCAGCGGACGATGGCCGACGCCATGGCGGGCATGCCGGCCTTGTTGGTGGCGCCCGTCTTCTGCGGCGCCCAGGTCATCACCTTGATCTCGTCGTCCCCTGAGCCCGACAGTCCCGGGATGACCCCGCAGCCGGCGGCGAGGGACGCACAGGCGGTCATGGCCACCGCGGACAGCGCGGTCGCTCTGACGCGCCGGTGGGTGGCGGGAAGGACGGTGCTGGATGTGGGACGCCTGCCGGTCATGGACACGCACGATTCCCCCACATCAATAACCCGCGAGTGACCCATGGTCAACCAAAGGTGACGCGCAGGTGAATTACGGGGGCCTGTGACGGGCGTGTGACGAGGAACGTACGATCGACGACCGTGCAAGGTTCGGAGAACTCTTCCCGTCGTGGCCGTCGCTCCTCCACCATGGGCGGCATGCCACTCAATGACATGCCGTGGTGGCGCTGGCGCAGCAATGTGCGCTCCGCGCTGCACATGCTCTCGGACCCGGACTTCCAGCGGAACGTCTGGCTGGCCGGTCAGGACGGGTTCGGCGACGTGACCGACGCCGTCTACCGGCTGGTCGAGGACACCTGGCTGGACAACTGGTCCGCGGAGAAATACGTCGGGACGATATTCCGCGACTCGCAGGAGGCGGCGCTCGTCGACACCGCCGTGCTGCGGGTCCTGCGGATCATGCACCAGGTCGGGCCGGACGCCCCGGTCTCCGCGTACCTCGACCACCAGGCGTGGCCGGACGCCGTCCGGGCGGCCCGGGACGCGCACATGCGGCTGGCGGCGAGCGACGGCGACGACCCGGACATCCCGCCGCGGAGCCTCGAAGTGCTGCGGATCATGACACGGGCGGCGTGAGTCCGCGGAACGGACGCTGACGGCCGGGGACGGCCGGGCATGAGATTCTGTGGTGCATGACAGACCAGCCCACCCGAGCCCAGGCCACCCTGGCCGACCAGTACGTCCTCACCCTCTCCTGCCCGGACAAGCAGGGCATCGTGCACGCCGTGTCGAGCTACCTGTTCATGACCGGCTGCAACATCGAGGACAGCCAGCAGTTCGGGGACCACGACACGGGTCTGTTCTTCATGCGCGTGCACTTCTCGGCCGAGGCGCCGGTGACGGTCGACAAGCTGCGGGCCAGTTTCGCGGCGGTCGGTGACTCCTTCCACATGGACTGGCAGATCAACCGGGCCGACCAGCGGATGCGCGTCGTCCTCATGGTCAGCAAGTTCGGGCACTGCCTGAACGACCTGCTCTTCCGCGCGCGGATCGGCGCGCTGCCCGTGGACATCGCCGCGGTGGTCTCCAACCACACCGAGTTCGCGGAGCTGGTGGAGTCGTATCACATCCCCTTCCGCCACATTCCGGTGACGAAGGAGACGAAGGCCGACGCGGAGGCCCAGCTCCTCGCGCTGGTCCGCGAGGAGAACGTCGAACTGGTGGTCCTGGCCCGGTACATGCAGGTCCTCTCGGACGACCTGTGCAAGCAGCTCAGCGGGCGGATCATCAACATCCACCACTCGTTCCTGCCGAGCTTCAAGGGCGCGAAGCCGTACCACCAGGCGCATGCCCGGGGCGTCAAGCTGATCGGGGCGACGGCGCACTACGTCACGGCGGACCTCGACGAGGGGCCGATCATCGAGCAGGAGGTCGAGCGGGTGGGTCACGGTGTCACCCCGGACCAACTGGTCGCGATCGGACGGGACGTGGAGTGCCAGGCGCTGGCGCGGGCGGTGAAGTGGCACGCGGAGCGCCGCATCCTGCTCAACGGGCGGCGGACGGTCGTCTTCGCCTGACGTCGGGACCGCCCCCTACATCCGGCTCAGGCTCGCCGCCGCGAACAGTACGTCCCTGATCGCCGTCCGGTCCCCCAACTGCCCCGCCGCCGCGTCCTCCGGAGGAACGTGGCCCGCGGCCAGCCTGCAGAACTCCACGTCGTCCAGCGCCACGTGCGCCACCTCGAACTCCTCCGAGCCCACCGCCCCCGGCGAGTCCAGCGGGATCAGCCACTCGCCGCCCCCGTTGCCCTCGATCTCCAGCCGCAGGCTGCGGCCGGGCCGTCCCGCGGGGACCAGGTGCGGGGTCGGTCCGGGCGTCGCCAGCCCCGCCTGCCGCCGCGCCGCCAGCGCGACGGGCAGCATCCGCGCCGCGAGGTCGATCATCCGGTGCAGAAACCTCGGGGCCGGCGGCTCGTAGGGGTAGTCCACGGCCACCGCGATGTCCTCCGCGTGCACCCAGCACTCGAAGGCGCGGTCCAGCATCGCGTCGTGCAGCGGCAGCGCGAAGTCGCCGTACGAGACCCCGAGCCGTCCGGCGCCGCCGCCGGTGAAGGAGACGGTCTGCACGAGCCGGTGGCTCTGCTCGCGCCAGGGTTTCCGCACCGCACGGGTCGGCGGGAAGTGGGAGGCCTGCCAGAAGGTCTCGGTGCGCGCCGCGGGGCCCTGACCCGTCGCCTCCCCCAGGGGGTCGGCCAGACCGAGCGCGGCCGCCACCAGGCCGTCGACGGACAGCAGGTGCGCGATGACCCCGGCGACCGTCGTACGACGGCTCGTGGGCGCCGCGCCGTCGAACCAGCGCAGCCGTACCGGGGCGTGCCACTCCGCGTCGCCGATGTCCTGGAGCAGGGCGTCCAGACGGGCCGTCTCGGCGTCGTACGGTGCCGCCCACGCGGGGATCGGGACGCGCGGCGGCCGGCGGTCCAGGCAGGCCTCCAGGACGCGGGTGCGCAGACCGGGGTCGAGGTCCAGGCTCTCCGGCTGGTGCAGCAGCCCGACCGCCTCGCGCAGCCGCCGTGCCTCGTCCGCACAGGCCCCGCAGTCGCCGAGGTGGATCTCGACGGTGAGGGCCTCCGCCGTCGAGCAGGCGGCCAACGCCCAGGCACCCAGCAGCGACTTCAGGACGTCGTGCGGCAGCTCCAGCGGCACCGGCTCCGGGTCGTCGAGTCCGGGCAGCGACCTGCCGCCGTCCTCGACGGAGGACCTGGGCAGCGGGATGCGCGGCGGGCCGCCCGGCTCGCCGCGGCCGTCCCCGGGCACGTCACCGGCTCCGTGGCCGGAGCCCGTGCCGTCGTGCGCGTCGAACGGGTCGGCGCCGGTCACACCGCACCTCCGTACCCGGGCGGTCTCCCGGCATCATGTGCGGTGGCGAGCAGTTGCAGGCCGAGACGCAGCCGGCGGCGGGCCTCGTCCTCGGTGACGTCGAGGTCCACCGCGGTCTGGCGGTAGTCACGGCGCTGGAAGTAGGCGAGGTCCAGGGCGGCGCGCAGCGGGGTCGGCATGGAGTGCACGATGTAGTCCGCGCGGGCCGCGACGGAGGCGCGCCGCACCTTGCGCTCCAGCTCCTCGGCGGCCTCCGCGCCGGTGTCGCCCGGGGTGAGCGCGGCGGTCTCGGTGGCCCTGAGGCGCTGCACGGCGAGCCGGTGGGTCAGCGCGGCGACCCAGGAGCGCAGCTGACCCTGCCGGGGGTCGTAGGCGTCCGGGTGCTCCCAGACATGGGCGAAGACCTCGCGGGTTATGGAGTCGGCGGCCCGCTCGTCCCCGAGGACGCGGTGGGCCAGGCCGTGCACGAGCGAGGCGAAGCGGTCGTAGAGCTCGCCGAGGGCGGCGGCCTCGCCGCGCGCCAGCCGCTGCTGCATCGTGCGGTCCCAGCGAGGCGGTACGTCCCTCTTCACCATGCGGCCCCCTCCCCGTGCCTGCGTCCAGCCTGTCTCCACCGTCTCCTCGAATGTAGTCGGCACGTCGGACGACGCACGCCCCTTTGTGGCAATGCGCGCCCCCTGCGGGCCCGTGACTGGTAGGGACCCCTGGTCTTCCCGGGTGTTCCTCGGTGCGCTTCTCCGCACGCCCGCCGGTGCGCCCCTCCGGGCGCCCGCGCGGTGTCACAGTCAGGTCCCGGGCGAACCCTCCGCTTCTGATCGAACAGGATCGTCAGTGACCGAAACAAGACCCTTGCCGATCGTCGCTCGTTTGTCATCCGGGGTTTCGGGGAACGGCCGCTGGGCAGCCGCGCGAAAAGAAGCGAAGGAACTGGCTCCGTTTCCGGGCGGTTCCGGAGATCCGGCAAGCGAAGGGCTGAGCCGTGGCTTTCAAGGTGACCGACGTCGAACTGGGTGAGTGGGCCGTGCTCGGGGTGTCGGGCGAACTGGACCTGGTGACCTCGCCGGTGCTGCGCCAGCGGGTGCACGACGCGGTCGCCGAGGGTCACCACAGCGTGGTCCTCGACCTCTCCGACGTCTTCTTCTGCGACTCCAGCGGGGTCGGCGTCCTCATCGCGGCCCGCCGCCTGATCCGCTCCTGCCGGGGCCGGCTGCGGCTGATACTGCCCGCCCAGGGCGCGAGTGACGGTTCTCACGTCAACCGGGTGCTCGGCGCCCTCGGCGTGCGACGGCTGTTCGACGTGTATCCCGACGTGGACAGCGCGGTCGGCGACGAGGAGGGCCCGCTCTCGGCGTAGCGGACCGCGCATCCACCGAGGCCGGACGGCCGGCGGCGGTGGTGTGCCCGCCATGACCGACGATCACGGCGGTGCCACGTTGTTGTCGCAGAATTCCCCCGGTCTTGGCACAAGGGTTGTTTTCCCGCTCCCCGGCCGCCGCCCGCGTCGTACGCTCCCTGCGAGAGGAACCCCCACGTCACGTAAGGCGGCCCGAACACACATGGTCAGCACCGAGTACGAGCGACGGATCGCCGCCCGGTTCGCAACCTTCGACCAGGACGGCAACGGCTGGATCGACCGCGAGGACTTCAACTCGGCGGCCAAGGCACTGCTCGCCGAGTTCGGCCTCCCGGCCCGCTCCGACAAGGGTCAGGCCCTGTACGCCGGGGCGGAGGCCTTCTGGCAGGGCATGGCCGGCATGGCGGACCGGGACGGCGACCAGCGGATCACCCGCGAGGAGTTCGTGAGCGGCGCGGTCAAGCGGCTGCACGACAACCCCGACCGGTTCGGCGAGATCGCCCGCCCCTTCCTGCACGCGGCCCTCGCCCTCGCGGACACCGCCGGCGACGGCACGGCGACGGTCCCGGACACCGTGCGCGTGCTGCGCGTCCTCGGGGTCCCCCCGGAGCTCGCCCGGGCGGTGGCGTCCGGTCTCGACATCGACGGCGACGGCAAGGTCGCGGAGACGGAGATCGTCCCCGCGTTCGCCCGCTACTTCACGATCCCGGAGTAGCGCCGCCCGGTGCCAACGGGGCCGAGAACCGCTCGCGCAGCCGGTACTTGAGCACCTTGCGCAGGGTCTCGTTGCGCGGAAGGGCGTCCACCACCTCCAGCCGTTCCGGCAGCTTGTGCACCGAGAGCCCTTCCGCGCGCAGGTACGCCACCACCTCCGCGAGCGTCAGCACGGCGCTTCCCGGCGGCTGTTCGACCACCGCGCAGACCAGTTCCCCGCGCTCCGCGTCCGGCAGGCCGACCACCGCCGCGTCACCCACCGCCGGATGCGCGGCGAGCAGGTCCTCGATCTCCTTCGCCGAGATGTTCTCGCCCTTGCGGATGATCACGTCCTTGAGGCGGCCGGTGAGCACGAGGTGACCGCTCGCGGTCAGCCGCCCGAGGTCACCGGTCCGCAGGAACCCGTCCTCGTCGAAGGCCTCGGCGGTCTGCGCCGGATCCAGATATCCCTGGCACACCGCCTCCCCGCGCAACCGCACCTCACCACTGCCGGCGACCCGAAGCTCCATCCCCTCCGGAGGCCTGCCCTCGGTCGTCGCCAGGTTCTCCGTCGTGTCGTCCGGTGCCCCCATCGTGATCATCGGCACTTCGGTCATGCCGTACCCGTGGGTCAGCTGCACCCCCATCTCGCGCACCACCGCGTGGTAGACCTCCGGCGGCTTGGGCGCCCCGCCGCCGGCCAGCAGGCGCAGCGAGGGGATCACCGGAACGTCCGGCTGCTTGCGCTGCTCCGCCAGGAACATCGAGTAGAACGCCGTCGAACCGCCCGCCACCGTCACCCCGTGCCTGCGGTACTCCGGGAGTGCGTCAGGCAGCGCGAACTGCTCGAACATGACGGCCGGGAAGCCGTACAGCAGCAGCATCACCGTGTAGTCGGGGCCCGCGATGTGCGCGTACGGGAAGGCCATCGAACCCACGTCGTCCGCCGTCAGCCGCAGGGCGTGCGCCAGGCACGAACCGCCCGCGATCAGTGAACGGTCCGTGTGGAGAACGCCCTTGGGATCCGAGGTGGTTCCCGACGTCCAGTAGATCCACCGGACGGAGGTGCCCTCGGCGGGCGGGGCGGGCAGCACCGCCGGATCGCCGTCGGGAAGCTCGTCGTACGCCTCGAAGATCCCCTTCGCGCCCAGCCGCCGGGCCAGCTCCGTGTGGTCGAAGCCGCGCCACACGCCCGGTACGGCGAAGAACTCGGCCCGCGACTCGCGCAGCGCGAAGCCGACCTCGCGGTCCCGGTAGAAGGGGATGACGGGGCTCTGTACGGCGCCCAGGCGGGCCAGCGCGAAGGACAGCACGGCCGTCTCGATGCGGGTGGGCAGCTGCCAGGCGACGACCGTGCCGGGGCGTACCCCCATGGCGTAGAGCCCGGCCGCCGCGCGCTCGGCACGCGCGCGCAGGCCGCCGAAGGACAGGGTGCGCTCGCCCTGGAGGAACACCGGGCGCTGAGGGGTGAGTTCGGCGCGGCGGGCGACCAGGTCCCAGAGGGTGCGGGAGCCGCCCAGGTCACGCGCCACGGCGTTCGCTTCGTTCATGGCCGTACCCCCTGCCCACCGTATCTGACGAGTCGTCAGATCGTAGGTCCTGGCGCCTTGTCGGTCCAGGGGTGCGGGGCTAGCCTGCGAGATCTGACGAACCATCAGTCGCGTGGGGGTGTCTGCCGGTGGACCTGTCGTACACGCCCGAGGAGGAGGACTTCCGGGCCCGGCTGCGGGAGTGGCTCGCCAAGGTGCTCCCGGGCCTGCCGCCGAAGCCGCGGCCCGAGGACTGGCCGGGCCGCCGCGCCTACGACCTCGGCTGGCAGCGGACGCTGTACGACGCCGGGTACGCCGACGTGCACTGGGACGCGTCGCCCACCGTGCGGCTGATCTTCCTGGAGGAGACCGAGCGGGCCGGCGCGCCCTACGTGGGCGCCAACTTCGTGGGCCTGCTGCACGCGGGCCCCACCATCGCCGCCGAGGGTACCGAGGAGCAGCGGGCCCGCTGGCTGGCGCCGATCCTGCGCGGGGACGAGGCCTGGTGCCAGGGCTTCAGCGAACCGGGCGCCGGCTCCGACCTGGCGGCGCTGCGCACGCGCGCGTGGCGCGACGGGGACGACTACGTGGTGAGCGGCTCCAAGATCTGGACCTCGCACGCGGAGGTCGCCGACTGGTGCGAGCTGCTGGTGCGCACGGACCCAAAGGCGCCCCGGCACCGGGGCATCAGCTGGCTGGCCATGCCCATGACCGCGCCGGGCATCACCGTACGGCCGCTGCGCACGCTCGCCGGGTCGGCCGAGTTCGCCGAGGTGTTCCTCGACGAGGTGCGGGTGCCGGTGGCGAACCGGGTGGGCGCCGAGAACGACGGGTGGCGCGTCACCATGGTGACGCTCTCCTTCGAACGCGGCACCGCCTTCGTCGGCGAGGTCGTCGCCTGCCGCCGCGTGCTCGGCGACCTCGCGCGCGTGGCGCGTGCGAACGGCATCTGGGACGACCCGGCGCTGCGCCGCCGGCTCGGCCGGCTGAACGCCGAGTTCCGGGCACTGTGGCGGCTCACCCAGTGGAATGTCAGCGAGGCCGAGGACAGGGGTGTGCCCGGCGTCGGCGGCTCGGTCTTCAAACTGCGCTACTCGCACGCGCGGCAGGAGCTCTACGACGCGGCCGCCGCCGTGCTCGGCCCGGACTCCCTCGACCTGGACCGGCCATGGGTCCTCGACCGGCTCTCCGCCCTCTCGTACACCATCGCGGCCGGGACCTCCCAGATCCAGCGGAACATCGTGGCCGAGCGGATCCTCGGGCTGCCGAAGGGACGGTGAGCGGGCGTGCGCTTCCAGCTGAGCGACGATCAGCGGGCGTTGCGGGACGGGATGCGAGAGCTGCTCGCACGCCGGTTCGACGGCGAGGCGCTGCGGGCGGCGGTCGGCGCACCCGGCCCAGACCGGGGCCTGTGGCGGGAGCTGGGGACGGCCGGGTTCTTCGCGCTGCGGCTGCCGGAGGCGGACGGCGGGGTCGGACTCGGGCTGCCCGAGGCGGTGTTGGTCTTCGAGGAGGCGGGGCGGGCCCTGCTGACCGGCCCGCTGGTGGCCACCCATCTGGCCGCCGCCGACGTCCCCGGCGCGGCCACCGGGGAGGCCGTGGTGGCCCGTACGGACGGCGGCCTGGTGGAGTGGCTGGCCGAGGCCGACGCCGTACGGGGGGACGTGTCCGGCGCCGTCCCGCTGCGCTCCGTGGACCCGTTGACGCCGCTGCACCGGGTGCCTGGGGCCGAGCGCGCGGCGCCCGACCCGGTCGCCGTGCTGCTCACCGCCGCCGAGCAGCTCGGCACCGCAACGCGCGCATGCGAGCTCGCCGTGCAACACGCGCGGATCCGCGAACAGTTCGGGCGGCCGATCGGGGCCTTCCAGGCGGTCAAGCATCTGTGCGCCGAGATGCTGGTGCGTGCCGAGACCGCGCGTGCGGCCGTCTACGCGGCCGCGGTGACCGCCGACCCGGTGGACATCGCGGCGGCACGGCTGCTCGCCGACGAGGCCGCCGTGCGCGGTGCCGGGGACTGTCTCCAGGTGCACGGCGGGACGGGCTTCACCTGGGAGGCGGAGGTGCACCTGCACGTGAAGCGGGCGTGGGTGCGGGCCCAGCGTGGCGGGGGAGGCACGGAGAGTGAGGAGAGGCTCGCCGCCGACCTGGTCGGGTGAGTGTTCGAAACGCTGCTCATCTGCGGAATCAGGGGCACAGGTGGTCGAGTGTCGCGGATCGTGGCACACCGGAGTCACGGAGCGTTGATATCGGGTTGTGTCCAACGCGTGACTCGTCACAGCCTGGAGTCGGGGGTCCCCTCGGGTACCTTCTGTGGGATGCGAGTGGTTCCGAGGACGAGCCATGCCGGCGGTGCCGTCGAAGCGGCCCCGCGGCTCGTGGTGCGTACCGCCGCTCACAGGGCGGTAAGGGCTTGCGCCCCCGCCTGTTCGACTCCCCGCAGCGAGCGTCGCACAGTATGGCGTACCCGTACTCCTTCGCGTTGGAATATGCCCGAAGCGCTTGTTGGGGTGACTGTACGTCAACCATGCTGTCTCGTAAGGGAATCACGTTCCGTGACCCTTGCTCTGGCCGTTGTTCTGGCCATGCAGAAAATGGCTACGATCGTGGCCCTGGTCGTCCTTGCCGTCGCGGTCCTGGTCGTGGCGCTCGCTCGGCGCGGGTTCATGTGTCCGCCGGTTCGGATGGTGTGAGCGGTGCAGGTGCTTCAAGTGCAGCTGGAGATCCGGCCCGACCCGGCGGAGGTGGGACGGGCCAGGAGGTGGGCGCGCTCGCGCTTGGCCGGGTCCGGTATAGCGCCGGACGAGCCGCTGGCCGAGACGCTGATCCTGCTCGTCTCCGAGCTGGTCACCAACGCCGTGGTGCACACGGGCTGTCCGGCCGTGCTGCGGCTGTCGCTGCCGGGCGCGGACCGCGAGGGCGCCGAGGGCTCGGTCACCGTACGGCTGGAGGTCGCCGACAGCAGCGACCGTGCGCCGGTGCCGCGGTGTGTCGGCGGCGACGCGACCGGCGGCCGGGGTCTCGCTCTCGTCGACGGGCTCGCCGACCGCTGGGGCTGGAGCCCCGAAGGCGGCGGCAAGCGCATCTGGTGTGAGCTCGACCGGTGTTCGGAGCCCCGGCAGGGCGCGGCGGTGGCGTACGGAGGCGGCCTGGCCTCGTTCGAGGGGCTGGCGTTCGAGGCGGTGTGATCCCGGTGTGCGGTGATGCGCCGGGCGGTGCATCCGTGCGCGCCCATGACGAACCGGGGCATAGGCCCTAAAGTCGCGAACGGGTGTTGACGCCCCGTGACCATGTGCTCACCCTTGAGGTCTGCGATTCGCCGCGAGGGGACGGCGAGGGGTCCGGCGGACGCCCTCGTCGAGCGTGGGTCGAGCCGGACGGAGGCGTGCGGGACCGGGCTCGGGGCGGGCCGGTGCGCGCCGCCGTCCGGATTCCAGGGGGGACGGGGGAAGGGCGGTGTCACGCCGGCCCCGGCGTGGCACCGGCCTCGGGCGGCGACGGGCGCGCGGACCGATCAGAGCACGGCGACCGGGGCGACCGGGGTGCCCGTCGCCCCGACGAACGGCTCCGGCATCGCGGACAGCAGGAACGCGTACCGGCCTGTTTCTCCACAGGCTGTGGACAACTCTTCGAGATTCCAGTTCTGGCCCTGCAGCATCCCCATCTCCACCAGGTCCAGGGCGTGCACGGGCAGCCACAGGTCCTCGATCTCGGGCGGGAAGATCTCGAACGTCAGCGTGTCGTTGGCGACGGCGGCCACGTCGCGCGCGTGGAACCACTCCGGGGTGCGCACCGAGAGGCCCGGGGACGGATAGCCGTACCCGTGCTGGTCACCGGCGAGATACACCTGCACCTGCCCGGTCCGCACCAGCACGATGTCACCGCTGCGGACCCGCGTCCCGGCCAGTTCCTGCGCCGCCTCCAGGTCTTCGGGTGTGACCGCGTGGCCCCCCGCCAGCCGGTCCACGCCCCGCGCGCGTGCCACGTCCAGCAGGACCCCGCGCGAGACGATGTGCCGCGCCTTGTCGATCCCGCCGAACTCGGCACCGCCGTGCGCGGTCACGGTGTGCGCCGGGCGGCCGTTGTACACCTTCCCCGAGTGCGAGACGTGGGTGAGCGCGTCCCAGTGGGTGCCGGCCTGCAGGCCCATGGTCACCGCGTCGTCGCTGCACGCGACCGTCCCCGGGCCGAAGAGCTCCTGGTTGATCTGCACCATGACGTGAAGCGGGTTGACCCGCCCCGGGATCATGCCGGTCTGCACGCCGTCCTGCCGCAGGGGGAGGGCGAGCGGGACGCGGCGGCCGGTCCGGACGGTCGTAGCCGCCGCCCGCACCACCTCGTCGGTGATCAGGTTCAGTGTGCCGATCTCGTCGTCGGCGCCCCAGCGGCCCCAGTTGCTGACGCGCTTGGCGATGTCGTGGAACTCGGCAGGCAGTGACATCGGTTCCTCCCCGGGGCTTGTGTCCGCGCATCCGACGCGCCATAAAATCTAACGGTCCGTCAGAAACCGCGGGAAGGGGCCGGGCGTGGGGAACTTCTTGGCAGGCAAGGTCGTCGCCGTGACGGGTGCGGGACGCGGCATCGGGCGGGCCGTCGCGCTGGGGGCGGCGGCCGAGGGGGCCAAGGTCGTCGTCAACGACCACGGCGTCTCGGTCGACGGCGGATCGCCCACCAGCGAGGTCGCCGAGGCCGTCGTCAAGGAGATCGAGGCGGCGGGCGGGGACGCGGTCGCGGTCGCCGACGACATCTCCACGATGGCGGGCGGCCGGCGGGTCGTGGACACGGCGGTGTCGTCGTACGGCCGCCTCGACGGGGTCGTGTGCGTGGCCGGGATCCTGCGCGAGCGGATGCTGTTCAACATGACCGAGGAGGAGTGGGACCCGGTGGTCGCCACCCACCTCAAGGGCACGTTCACGGTGTTCCGGGCGGCCTCGGCGGTGATGCGTGCCCAGCGCGCCGGCACGCTGATCGGCTTCACCAGCGGCAACCACCAGGGCTCCGTCTCGCAGGCCAACTACAGCGCGGCCAAGGGCGGGATCATCTCGCTGGTGCGCAGTGCCGCGCTGGGCCTGCACAAGTACGGGGTGACCGCGAACGCGGTGGCGCCGGTGGCCCGGACCCGGATGTCGGCGGGGGTGCCGACGGAACTCGCGGAGATCGGCGAACCGGAGGACGTGGCGGCGTTCGTGGTCTACCTGCTGTCGGACGCCGCGCGGGACGCGGACGTCACCGGGCAGGTGTACACGGTGGCCGGGCCGAAGATCGCCGTCTGGGCCCAGCCGAGGGAGCTGCGCGCCGCGTACGCGTCGGAAGGTTCCTGGACGCCGGAGCGGATCGCGCGGGTGCTGCCGGGGAGCGTGGGGACGGATCCGATGCCGTTGCTCGCGCGGCTGACGGCGATGGAGTCCGCGGCGCGGGCGGGCGAGCGGCCGAACGCGTGAGGGGAGCGGGCCGTGCGTCGGCTCCCCGTTGAGGGTGCGGTGGGTGCGCGGGTGCGGCGCCGCCGTGGCCGTTCGCGCAGTTCCTCCCCCAGCCTTCGGCCGGGGGTGCCCCCAGCGCCCCCCCCGGGCGGTTGTCCGCGCCCGCGTTCCTTTGTACGACCGTAGCTCCGAGGCATCATCTGGAGGTCACCGTGGAGTTCGGCTTCGCGCCGGAGGACGAGGCGTTTCGCGGCGAGGTCCGCGCCTGGCTCGACGCGCACGTCGGCGCCGACGCGGACCGGCGCGGCTGGGAGCGTGCCCTCGGGGCCGCCGGATGGATCGGGCTCGGGTGGGCGGAGGGCGGGTACGGGAACCGGACCGCCACGCTCACCCAGCAGGTCGCCTGGGCCGAGGAGTACGCCCGGTCGGCCGCGCCGCCGCGTTCCGGGCACATCGGGGAGAACCTGCTCGCCCCGACGCTCCTCGCCCACGGCAGCGCCGAGCAGAAGGCACGCTTCCTGCCCGCCGTCGCCGCCGGCGAGGAGCTGTGGTGTCAGGGGTACAGCGAGCCCGGCGCCGGGTCCGACCTCGCCGGCGTGCGGACCGCCGCCGTACGCGAGCCGGACGGCTACCGCGTCACCGGGCAGAAGATCTGGACCTCGCTCGCGCACGAGGCCGACTGGTGTTTCGTGCTCGCCCGGACCGAGCCCGGCTCCCGGCGCCACCACGGACTGAGCTTCCTGCTCGTCCCCATGGACCAGCCGGGCCGCGTAGAGGTCCGCCCCATCCGCCAGATGACCGGCACCAGCGACTTCAACGAGGTCTTCTTCGACGGGGCGCACGCGCGCGCGGAGCACGTCGTCGGCGGCGAGGGCAACGGCTGGCGGGTGGCCATGAGCCTGCTCGGCTTCGAGCGCGGGGTGTCGACCCTCGCCCAGCAGATCGGGTTCGCCGAGGAACTGGGACGGGTGGTGCGGGACGCCGTGGCCACCGGCGCGGCCGACGATCCCCTCGTACGGGCGCGGCTCGTGCGGCAGTGGGCCGAGCTGCGGGTCATGCGCTGGAACGCGCTGCGCACGCTGGGCGGTCCGGCCGCCGAACCCGGCGCGCCCAGCGTGGCCAAGCTGCTGTGGGCCGGCTGGCACCAGCGGCTCGGGGAGCTGGCCGTGCTGGTGCGGGGCGCCGGCGCGAGCGTCGGCCCGGCCGACTGGTCGGCCGCGGCGCCGTACGAACTGGACGCCGCCCAGCACCTGTTCCTCTTCTCCCGGGCCGACACCGTCTACGGCGGCTCGGACCAGGTGCAGCGCACGATCATCGCCGAGCGCGTGCTCGGTCTGCCGAGGGAACCGAAGGGGGTCGAGTCGTGATGCGCGCAGTGCTGTTCGACGGGAGACAGGTGCAGGTCGTCGACGATCTGGACGTACGGGAGCCGGGCGCCGGGGAGGTGCTGGTCGCCGTGGCGGCGGCCGGGCTGTGCCACAGCGATCTGTCCGTGGTGGACGGGACCATACCCTTCCCCGTTCCTGTGGTGCTCGGACATGAGGGTGCCGGGGTGGTGGAGGCGATCGGTGTGGGAGTCACCCATGTGGCGCCCGGCGACCATGTCGCGCTGTCCACGCTCGCCAACTGCGGTGCCTGCGCCGACTGCGACCGCGGGCGGCCCACCATGTGCCGCAAGGCCATAGGGCGGCCGCAGAAGCCGTTCACGCGCGGCGGCCGGGCCGTCTACCAGTTCGCCTCCAACTCGGCCTTCGCGGAGCGCACGGTCGTCAAGGCCGTGCAGGCGGTACGGATTCCGAAGGACATCCCGCTGACCTCGGCCGCCCTGATCGGCTGCGGCGTCCTGACCGGGGTGGGCGCCGTGCTGAACCGCGCCCGCGTCGACCGCGGCGACACCGTGCTGGTCATCGGCACCGGAGGGATCGGGCTCAACGTCATCCAGGGCGCCCGGATCGCGGGCGCGCTGCGGATCGTGGCCGTGGACGCCAACCCGGCCAAGGAGGAGGCGGCCCGGCAGTTCGGCGCGACCGACTTCCTGACCTCGACGGACGGCGTCAGGGACCTGCTGCCGACGGGGGTGGACCACGCGTTCGAGTGCGTCGGCCGCACCGAACTGGTCCGGCAGGCCGTCGACCTCCTGGACCGGCACGGCCAGGCCGTCCTCCTCGGCACCCCCGCCGCCACCGCCGAGGCGTCCTTCGTCGTCGCCTCGATGTTCCTCGACAAGTCCATCCTCGGCTGCCGTTACGGCTCCTCCCGCCCCCAGCGGGACATCGCCCTGTACGCCGAGCTGTACCGCCAGGGGCGCCTGATGCTCGACGAACTGGTCACCGCGGCCTACCCGGTGGAGGACTTCGAGAAGGCCCGCGCCGACGCGGAGGCGGGGCGGTTGGCCCGGGGGGTGCTCACTTTCTAGCGCCACGCCCTAGCGGACCGCGCCGGTCCGGAAGGTCCGGCGGTAGGCGGTCGGGGTGACGCCGAGCGCCGTCTGCAGGTGCTGCCGCATCGACTGGGCCGTGCCGAAGCCGGCGTCGCGGGCCACTTGGTCCATCGAGAGCTCGGTGGACTCCAGGAGGTGCCGGGCGCGTTCGACGCGCTGCTGGGTGAGCCACTGGCCGGGGCTGATGCCGGTCTCCTCGCGGAAGCGGCGCGTGAAGGTGCGTACCGACATGGCCTCCTGCTCGGCCATGTCCCGCAGCTGGATCGGCTCGTGCAGGCGGCCCAGGGCCCAGGCGCGGGCGGACGTGGTGCCGGCGACCTGCGGGTCGGGGACCGGCCGGTGGACGTACTGGGCCTGTCCGCCGTCCCGGTGCGGGGGTACGACGGTGCGGCGGGCCACCTCGTTGGCGACGGCGGTGCCGTGGTCGCGGCGGACCATGTGCAGGCACAGGTCGATCCCGGCCGCCACCCCGGCGGAGGTCAGCACGTCCCCGTCGTCGATGAACAGGACGTCCGCGTCCACCGCGACCCGCGGGAACAGCCGCTGGAGATGGTCCGCCTCGGCCCAGTGCGTGGTCGCCGGGCGGCCGTCGAGGTACCCGGCGGCGGCCAGCACGTAGACACCGGTGCAGATGGAGGCGAGCCGGGTGCCGGGGCGGATACGGGCGAGAGCGGCGGCCAGTTCGGGGGTGAGGACGCCCTGCTCGAAGACCGGGCCCAGCTCGTACGACGCCGGGATGACCACCGTGTCGGCGGTGGCCAGCGCCTCCGGGCCGTTCGGCACGTGGACCGCGAAGTCGGCGTCGGTCCCGACCGGCCCCGGCGGCCGGACCGAGCAGGTCACGACCTCGTACAGGTGTCGTCCCCGGGCGTCCTTGGGCCGGCCGAAGATGCGGTGCGGGATGCCCAGTTCGAAGGGGAGCAGACCGTCCAGGGCGAGGACGACGACTCGGTGCGGGCGGAACCCGCGGTCACTGCTCATGGCCCGATCCTAGCGAATACTGTCCTCCGGGCCACTCGATGGAGTGAAGCCGGTGGCCGAAGCTTTATGGCGTGACCCAGACAAGCGAAGCCGCAGCACCCGTCGAGGACGCGAAGCCGTCCCGCTCGCCGCGCATCAACCGTGCCTGGTTCGTCGCCGCCGTCACCTTCGTCACGATCGTCGGCGCGGCCGCCTTCCGCTCCCTGCCCGGCCTGCTCATCGACCCCCTGCACCAGGAGTTCGGCTGGTCGCGCGGCACGATCGGCGCGGCCGTCTCCGTCAACCTCGCGCTGTACGGGCTCACCGCGCCGTTCGCGGCCGCCCTGATGGACCGTTTCGGCATCCGTCGGGTGGTGGCCGTGGCCCTGACCGTGATCGCGGTCGGCTCGGGGCTGACCGTGTGGATGACGGCCGCCTGGCAGCTGATGCTGTGCTGGGGCCTGCTGGTGGGCCTCGGCTCCGGCTCCATGGCCCTCGCCTTCGCCGCCACGGTCACCAACCGCTGGTTCACCACGCGGCGCGGCCTGGTCAGCGGCATCCTCACCGCCGGCTCCGCCTCCGGCCAGCTGATCTTCCTGCCGCTGCTGTCCTGGATGGTCGAGCGGTACGACTGGCGCCCGGCCGCCGTCACGGTCGCCCTCGCCGCCCTCGCGGTCGTCCCCTTCGTCTGGCTGCTGCTGCGCGACCACCCGGCCGACGTGGGCCTGAAGCCGTACGGCGCAGCGGACTTCGTACCGAAGCCGGCGCCGGTCACCGGAGCCGCCCGCCGCACGATCGGGGTGCTGCTCGCCGCCGTCCGCACCGGCCCCTTCTGGCTGCTGGCCGGCACCTTCGCGATCTGCGGCGCCTCCACCAACGGCCTCGTCCAGACCCACTTCGTGCCCGCCGCCCACGACCACGGCCTGCCGGTCACCACGGCGGCCTCGCTGCTCGCGGTCATCGGTGTCTTCGACGTCGTCGGCACGATCGCCTCCGGCTGGTTCACCGACCGCTTCGAGGCCCGCCGGCTGCTCGCCGTCTACTACGCCCTGCGCGGCATCTCCCTCCTCTTCCTGCCGATGCTGCTGGGCCCCGCCATACATCCCCCGATGATCTTCTTCATCGTCTTCTACGGCCTCGACTGGGTGGCCACCGTCCCGCCCACGCTGGCCCTGTGCCGGGAGCACTACGGCGAGGACAGCGCCATCGTCTTCGGCTGGGTCCTCGCCTCCCACCAGATCGGCGCGGCCCTGGTCGCCTTCCTCGGCGGCGTCGCCCGCGACGTCTTCGGCACCTACGACATGGTCTGGTACGCCTCCGGAGCCCTGTGCGCCGCGGCGGCCCTGATGGCCCTCGTGATCCGGCGCCGCCCGGCGGCCCTGGCGCCCGCCCTGGGCGTGTAGGGGGGAGGAGACCGCTAGCCGACCGGTCCCAGCCCCGTGAACCGCCCCCGGTGGAACAGCAGCGGTCCGTCGGGGGATTCGCCCGCGCCCAGCGCGTTCACCCGGCCCACCACGATCAGGTGGTCGCCGCCCGTGTGGACGGCGTGGATCGAGCAGTCGATCCAGGCGGCGGCGCCGGTCAGGCGGGGCGCGCCCGACACCGGGGACGGGGTGTGGGCGACACCCGCGAACTTGTCCGCGCCGCTCACCGCGAAGGCGCGGCACAGCGCGCCCTGGCCCGCGCCGAGGACGTTGACGCAGAAGACACCCGCGCGGGCGATGCGCGGCCAGGTGGCCGACGTACGGCCGACCATGAAACAGACCAGGGGCGGGTCCAGGGAGAGGGAGGAGAAGGACTGGCAGGCGAAACCGGCGGGGGCCGGTTCGCCCTCGGCGGCCGGTGCGGTGACGACGGTCACCCCGGTAGCGAAGTTCCCCAGCACGCGCCGGAACTCCGCCGGGTCGACCGGTGCCCGCTCGTCCGGGCGCACACACCGCAACTCCGGGCGCGGCAGGGCGTCCACGGGCCGCGGAGCGGGTCCCGGCGCGGGAGCCGACCTGAGGTAGCGAACGGCGGCGGCGGCCGCCCCTGCGTGTCCCATCACGGACTCATTGAAGCTGACGGGGCATCAGATGGGAAGGGTGGTGCGGGACGTCCTGCCAACGCTTCGTACCCTGCGCACATGGGGTGGGAAAAAGCGCCGGGACGGGGCGGGACACCAGAACGGGCCGGTGAGCGGCGGCCGGTCTGGTCCGGCGGCGATCTGGGCGCGGCGGTCGCGCTGGCCCTCGCCCAGCTGCCGGTGGCCGCACTGCTGACGTTCATCGACCTCTCCGGCCGTGACGACCACGGCGCGGGGAACGGCGGTGCGCTGGGCGCGGTGTTCCTGGTGTTCCTGGCGCCGTTCCTGCTGCCGCTGCTGGGCGTCGCGCAGGCGTACCTGCTGACCCTGCCGTCCGTGGTGGCGGCCCGGCTCACCCGCCGGCGCCTGGGCGGCCCTTCCTGGCCCTGGTACCTGGCGGCGCCGGTGGTGCCGGCCGCCTTCTGGAGCGCCCTCGTCGCGTCGCTCGGGTCCTGGCCGTTCACCACGACGTTCGCGGTCCTGGCCGGGCTGGGCGTGCTGCCCACACTCGGCGTCGGCTGGGTCCGGCATCGCGCCCTGCGGCCTTGGGGCGTGTGGTGGCGGGCCGCCGCCGGCTCGTTCGGGCTGGCCGTTCTCACCCTCGTCGGCGGGGTGCTGGCGTCCGAGGCGGGCCTGTTCCCGCAGTACGAGCCACCCCGGCTGACCGCCGCCCAGCTGACCGGTGTCTGGCGGGACGGAAGCGGCGCCGAGCTGCGGCTGCGTGCCGACGGCAGCGCCGAGGCCGTCGGGCTGCCCACCGAACCGGCTCCCTTCACGGACCACTTCTCCGGTGACTACGTCGTGTGCGCGGGCCAGGGCACCTGGACGCCCCGGAGGACCTGGCGCGACGGTGTGCTG
The DNA here is from genome assembly GCF_055567595.1 of Streptomyces sp. NPDC026515. Classification (NCBI taxonomy): domain Bacteria; kingdom Bacillati; phylum Actinomycetota; class Actinomycetes; order Kitasatosporales; family Streptomycetaceae; genus Streptomyces; species Streptomyces sp. NPDC026515. The sequence continues at coordinate 340,782 of NZ_JBVHQD010000006.1, read as the reverse complement.
CTCAAGCTGGACGGCGACTGCGGCGAGGACACCCAGTGGTCGGTCGGCGGCAGCGAGGACGCGCCCCAGCTGTTCGTGCTCTTCGGCGACCCCGACGCGGGCACCCTGCGGATCCTCGAAAGGGCCTGACGGCTCGGCGGTCGCCGTCGCCGGTCTCACCTGCCGAGGAACCGTGGGGTTCTGCGCTCCACGAAGGCATGGAGGCCCTCCTGGGCGTCCCGGGTCGTCATGTTGATCTCCTGGGCGGCGGACTCGGCCGCGAAGGCCGCCGCGCGGTCGCCGTCCAGGGACGCGTTGACCAGCTGCTTGGTGAGGGCGAGGGTGCGGGTCGGGCCGGCCGCCAGGCGGGTGGCCCAGTCCCGTGCCGTCCTGGCCAGGTCCTCGTCCGGCACGACCCGGTTGACCAGGCCGAGGCGTTCCGCCTCCGGGGCGGAGAGGGCGTCGCCGAAGAACATCAGCTCCTTGGCGCGGTGCGGGCCGACCAGACGGGGCAGGAGATGGGCGCCGCCCCCGTCGGGGACCAGGGCACGGCGGACGAAGACCTCGATGAAACGGGCGGACTCCGCGGCCAGGACCAGGTCGCAGGCGAGCGCGAGATGGGCGCCGAGGCCGGCGGCGGTGCCGTTGACCGCCGCGATCACCGGCTTCTCGCAGTCCAGGACGGCGGCGATCAGACGCTGGGCGCCCAGCCGGATGGTGCGGGCCACGTCGCCGGGGAGGCGCTCGGCCGTGGTGGCGCCACCGCGCAGGTCGGCACCCGCGCAGAACCCGCGGCCGGTGCCCGTGACGACCACCGCCCCGATCCCCGGGTCCGCGGAGGCCTCGTCGAGGAGCCGGATGACGTGGTCCCGCTGGTCGGGGGTGAGGGCGTTGAGCGCGTCGGGGCGGTCGAGGGTGAGGTGGGCCACCCGCCCCTGCGTCACGTACCGGACGGTGTCCATCAGCGGCACACCGCCAGCGCGTCCAGCGCCACCGCGCCCTGGCCCTCGGGCAGCACCATCAGCGGGTTGATGTCGAGTTCGGCGAGCTGGTCGCCGAGCTCCAGCGCCATCCGCTGGACCCGGAGGATCACCTCGACGAGCGCTTCCACGTCGGCCGGCGGCCGACCCCGGACCCCGTCCAGCAGGGCCCGCCCGCGCAGCTCGGCGAGCATGTCCCGGGCCTGCTCCTCACCGAACGGCGGCACCCGTACGGCGGCGTCGTGCAGGACCTCGACCAGCACCCCGCCGAGCCCGACGGTCACCGTCGGCCCGAACAGGGCGTCGTGCGTGACCCCGACGACCATCTCGACGCCCCGCTCGACCATCTGGCAGACCAGCACACCGTCGAGGGCGACGCCCTCGTAGCGGGCGATGTCGGTCAGTTCCCGGTAGGCGTCCCGGACCTGGCTGGCGGAGGTCAGCCCGACCTTCACCAGGCCCAGCTCGGTCTTGTGGGCGATCTGCGCGCCGGACGCCTTCATCACCACCGGGTAGCCGACCAGCCCCGCCGCGCGCACGGCGGCGGCCGCGCTGGTCACCAGCTGCTCACGCGGCACCCGTATGCCGTACGCGCGCAGCAGCTGCTTCGCCGCGTGCTCGCTCAGCTGCTGCCCCGGCCGCATCAGCGCGAGCGCCTTGCGGGACGAGGGCGACGGCGTGCGCGGGGCCTCGTCGAAGGGGGAGCGGTAGGCGCGGACGAAGCGGTGGTGGTCGAGGTAGGCGCGGACGGCGGTGAGGCAGTTGCCGGCCGTACGGAAGGTGGCCACCCGGGAGGAGCCCAGCAGGACCTCGCGGTAGGCGGGCTCGGTGCCGACCGGCGAACCCCACACCACGCACACCAGCTTGTCGCTCGCCTCGGCCGCGTCGACCAGGTCCCGCACGAGCCGGTCGCTGAGCGGGGGGAAGGGACCGGTGATCGGGCAGATCAGCACTCCGACCTCCGGGTCGGCGAGGATCGAGTCGATGATCTTCCGGCCGCGCCAGTCGCCCACCGGGTGACCGCCGTTGTCGACCGGGTTGGCCACGCTCAGGTACTCCGGTATCCACTGGTGCAGCTCGGCCTGCCGCGCCCCGGACAGCACCGGCAGCCTCAGCCCCAGGCCGGCGGCCAGGTCGGCGACGTGGGCCCCGGTGCCGCCCGAGATCGAGTAGACGACCACCCCGTCGGCGCGCGGCGCCCGCGCCCGGGCGAGCAGGGCGGCGGTGTCCTGGAGTTCGTCCAGGCCGTCGACGCGGATCACCCCGTACTGCCGCAGCGCCGCGTCGATCACGTCGTCCGCGCCGGTCAGCTTGCCGGTGTGGGAGGCGGCGGTGCGGGCGCCGGCCTCGGTGCGGCCGACCTTCACGGCGACCACCGGCACCTTGCGGCGGGCCGCGCGGTCGGCGGCCAGCAGGAAGGCGCGGCCGTCCTTGAGGCCCTCGACGTAGCAGGCGATGGCGCCGACCTCGGGGCGTTCGGCGAAGTAGGAGATGAAGTCGGCGGTCTCCAGGTCGGCCTCGTTGCCGGTGGGTGCCCAGTGCGAGAGGCGGATGCCGAGTTCCTGGGCGGCGAAGACGGGCCGGCCCTGGTGCCCGGACTGGGTGATCAGCGCGATCGCAGGTCCGTCCAGGTCGTCCCGGAACCGCTCGAAGGCGTTCAGGTTGGTGTTCGGGCCGAGCAGCCGCAGCCCGGAGCGGCGCACGGCGGCGGCGAGCCGGACCTGGGCCGCCGCGCCCTCCTCGCCGGTCTCGGCGAACCCGGAGGCGAAGGCCACGGCGAACCGCACCTTGGCCTCGGTCAGTTGCTCGATCACCGGAAGGGGGTCGGCGACCAGGAGCACGGCGAGGTCGACCTGTTCGGGCAGGTCGGCGACGGAGGGGACGCAGGCGATGCCGAAGACCGCCTCGCGGGCCGGATGCACCGGGTGCACCCGGGCCCCGACCCGCTCCGCCCAGTCGAGGATCTGCCGGGTGATACCGGTGTTGGGCCGCCCCTCGGCGTCCGAGGCGCCGATCACGGCGACGGACTCGGGCCGGAAGAACCTGTCGAGATCCGGTACGTCCGCGTACAGCGGCCGTCCGCTGACGTCCTGCTCGTCCGTGTCGGCCGTCCGGCCGTGGACGGCGGGTCCGGGTCGCGGCTCACCGCAGGCGATGACCCGGGCCCGGCGGGAGTCGGTGGTGAGGGTGCCGTGGGTTGATCCAAGCATCGTTCCGCCCGCTCCTGTGTGACAGCACAATTAACTGACGCTGTGTCAGATTACTGAACTGACGCAGCGTCAGGAACTGGTCTGCACGCAAAGTTGAGACGGAAAGTGCTTCTTGCCCCCTACTTCGTCCGCTGTCGCCCGGCCACGGCCCTCGCGATCTTCTCCGCGTCGATCGCCATCTCCCGGAACATGCCGCTGATGGGGTTGGTGTAGCCGATGAAGTGGAGGCCGGGGGCGTTCTTCGGGGTGCGGGGCCCGTGGGCGACCGGCCGGCCGCCTTCGTCGAGGACGTCGAGGTGGCCGACCAGGCCCTCCAGCGCCCGCTCGTATCCGGTCGCGGCGATCACCGCGTCGGGGGAGGCGAGGGTGCCGTCCGCGAGGGCGACCTTGCCGTCCTCGAAGCGGTCGACGGCGGCCACGATCTCGACCCTGCCCTCCCGTACCGCGTCGAGGAGACCGACGTCCAGCACCGGGATGGCGCCCTGTCCGACCCGGCTGAAGAGGCCGGAGTCGGGGCGGGGCAGGCCCTGGGCGGCCAGGTCGGGCACGCTCGCCCTGGCCATCGTGCGGGCCAGCCGGTCCACGAGGGGCACCGGCAGGCGCCGTACCAGGATCGCGTTGTACTGGGCGGCCCAGCCGGCGGTGGACCGGCGCACGATGTGCGGGACCGTGCGGACGGCGAGCCGTACCCGGGAGGCACCGCCCTCCACCAGGTCGACGGCGATCTCGGCACCGGTGTTGCCGGCGCCGACGACCAGGACGTCCTGGCCGGCGAACGGGTCGGCGTTGCGGTACTCGCCCGCGTGCAGGAACCGGCCGGTGTAGCCGTCCAGACCGGGCCAGCCGGGGACGCGCGGGGTGTGGTTGAAGCCGGTGGCGACCACCACCGCGGAGCCGGTCAGCTCCCGGCCGCCGGAGGCGTGCAGCAGCCAGCCGTCGCCCTCGGGCGAACGCTCCACCCGGGAGACCTCGACACCGGTGACGATCTCCAGCTCGTGGTGCTCGGCGTACTTCTCCAGATAGCGCACGACGTCGTCGCGGGCGACCCAGCGGCCGAAGCGGCGCGGCATGGGCAGGCCGGGCAGTGCGGAGAGGCGCCGGGTGGTGTGCAGCCGGAGGCGGTCGTAGTGCCCGCGCCAGGACGCGCCTACGTCCTCGGACTTCTCCAGGACGACGGCGCGGACGCCCCGGGCCCGCAGCGCGTACGCGGCGGCGAGACCTCCGGGGCCGGCGCCGATGACGTAGACGGGCGAGACGGTGGGGGGGAACACGACCATGGGCGCGAGCGTAATCACGCGTCACGTTGATGGGTCTCGGTCAAGACCGGAATTGGTTGCGGATTGATCACATCCGTAGGAGATGTGGGTGGGACTTGTGGCGTAGCCCACTTGGTCCGAACGGAATCTGAACGGAAAGGGACACCGCGTCCGGGGAAGCTGTCGCGGGGGTGAGGCGCCTGTCTCGATGGTGAGAGGTTCCCGCTTCCGCGATGCTCTGGGCCGCGGCCGCCGTCTGACATACCGTCAGATGCATGGATGCGACGAGTGCACCGACCGTACGGCGGTACGACCTTCCCGAGCCGGACGCCTTCACCCGCCCGTACTGGGAGGCGGCGGCCGAGGGCCGGCTCCTGCTCCGCCGCTGCCGCGCCTGCGGCCGGGCCCACCACTACCCCCGGGAGTTCTGCCCGCACTGCTGGAGCGAGGACGTCACCTGGGAGCCCGCGACCGGCCGCGCGGCCCTGTACACCTGGTCCGTCGTGCACCGCAACGATCTCCCGCCCTTCGGTGACCGTGTCCCCTACGTCGCCGCCGTGGTCGACCTGGCGGAGGGTCCGCGCATGATGACCGAACTGGTGGACACGCCCGAGCCGAGCGCCGGACTCGAACTGGAGGTGGTCTTCCGGGCGGGTGTGCCGGTGTTCCGCCCCGCGACCCGCCGGGACGGGAGCCGGTGAGAACAGGGGGCGCCGGTACGGGCTGGGCCACACCCGGCACAGCGGCTTCAATGACCTCATGGCCCAGATCGACGAACAGCCCGCCGCCCACCGCCCCGACATCACCCCGCACGGTCACGGCCTGCGCCTCGACCACTGGGACCCGGACTCGCGGGACCACGTCGAGGCCTGGCTGCGCGGCCGTACCGACCTGGACTTCCTGCGCTGGAACACCCCCCTCCAGCCGGACATCGACCTCACCGGGGCCCGTGCCGCCCTGCTGAGGCAACGGGAGCAGGCGGCCGGCGGCGGCTGCGCGCCGTTCCGGATCGCGGACGCGGAGAGCGGCACGACCCTCGGGCACATCGGCGTCAACATGATCGACCGGGTGTCCCGCTCGGCCCGGGTCGGCTACTGGGTGCTCCCGGAGGCGCGCGGCCGCCGGGTCGCCACCCACGCCCTGACCCTGGCCGCCCGCTGGACCTTCGCCGAACTGGGCCTGCACCGCCTGGAGCTGGGGCACGCCCTCGGCCACGAGGCGTCCTGCCGGATAGCGCAGACATGCGGGTTCCCGTACGAGGGGACACTGCGGGACTCGATGTTCGAGGCGGGCCGGCCGAACGCGTTCCGCGACGCCCACCTGCACGCCCGCCTCGCCTCGGACCCGGAGCCGGCCCTCGGATAATTCACGTGCGGGGTACGGCGGCCCGGCGCGACCATCGACCATGGACCCCGAGACAGCCCCCGAGGCACCCGCGGCCGGACTGGCCGGAGCTGCCGACGCGCCCCACCCCTCCGACGCATCCGACCCCTTCGGCCTCTCCGACACGTCCGAGTGGCACTTCACCTCCGACGTGGGCGAACTACTCGCCCACGCGGGGGACTTCCTCGCCTCCCGCCCGGACCTGCACACCGTCCACCTGACGGTGACCCGGCAGCTGCGGCACAGCGGCCCGTCGGCGTACGGCGACCCGCCGCCGTTCCTCGGCTACCTGACCAGGGAGGACGGCAGTGTGGGCGCGGCGCTGCTGCACACCCCGCCCTACGCCCTGCGCACCACCCGCCTCACGGCCCGGCAGGCCGGGGCGCTGGCCTCCCGGCTGCTCGCCCTCGGCCACCCGGTGTCCGGATTCGCCGCCGAACGCGCCACGGCGGAGGCGTTCGTGGCGGCCTGGGAGCGGCGGACCGGGACGCCCGGGAAGCTCCGCGACCTCGAACGGCTGTACCGGCTCGAGGAGTTGACGGTCCCCGTCCCAGTGCCCGAGGGCCGGGCGAGGGTGGCAGGTCCCGCGGACCGGGACCTGCTGATCCGCTGGTACGGCGGCTTCGTCACCGACGCGGGTGTGCCGGGCGGCCGGGACGCCGGGGACTGGGCCGACTTCCGGCTCTCCTACGACGGCGTCACGCTCTGGGAGACCCCCGACGGCACCCCGGTGTCCATGGCCGGCGTGACCCCGACGGTCGCAGGCCAGGCCCGGGTCGCGCCCGTCTACACCCCGCGCGAGCTGCGCGGCCGCGGCTACGCAGGCGCGGTGACGGCGGAGGTCAGCCGGGCGGCCCTGGCGCGGGGCGTCGGCGAGGTCCTCCTCTTCACGGACCTGGCGAACCCGACGAGCAACGCGCTCTACCAGCGCATCGGCTACCGGCGGGTGGCCGACTGGGCGGTGTACGACGTCGAGGGGCGGGCGTAGCGGGGAGGCGCTCACGGCCACAGCAGTTGCCGCCGCCACGTTCCGTCGCCCTGGCCGGTGTACCGGAGCCGGACGTGCCGGCGTTCCGGGTCGCCCTGGAAGAACTCGGCCTCCTGTGGACGCAGCCGGTAGAGGGTCCAGGTGGGCGAGGGGGCGGCCGGGTCGGCGCGGGCGCGCTCCCAGGCCGCCTCCGACTCCTCGCGCAACTCCTCCAGCGAGGACAGGACCCCGCTCTGCCGGCCGGTGAGCGCCGCCGCGAGCGCGCCCGTCGAGCGGGCGTGCAGGTCCGCCTGGCCCTCCTCCCACGGGGCCGCGGTGACCGGCCCGCGCAGCCGGACCTGGCGGCCCAGCACCGGCCAGTAGAAGGCCAGCGCCGCGTACGGGCGGTCGCTTAGCTGATGCCCCTTGCGGCTGGTCAGGTGCGACGCGAAGGACCAGCCGTCCGGGTCCGCGCCGTGCAGCATCACGATCCGTACGTCGGGCCGGCCCTCTTCGTCCGCCGTCGCCAGCGACACGGTGTGCGGCTCCGGCTGCCCGGCCGCCACCGCCTCCGCGAACCACGTGGTGAACAGGGGGAGCGGAGCGTCGGGTGCCGACGCGGGGTCGAACGGCCGTAGCTCCGTGGTCTCGGGGGACCAGACCCGGAGCGACTTCAGGAGCGCGTGGAGATCCGTTGCTGCCATGTGCCGAGTATCACTCGGGGCCGCGCCCTGCCGCCCCGGCAGCACGCCGGGGGACGGCCCGGCGTGCCCGGAGGTACCCGCAGCCCGGACTCCCGGGCACAACCGAGCGAATCCCTGCGCATACCTGTGCCCCGGCCCCACACTGTCCGGCATGAGGGGACCCAGGACCGTGAGAGTGGGCGTACGTCATGTGCTCGGCGACGGCGGGCGGCCCACGGCGCGGACCGTCACCTGGGCCGCGCGTGACTTCCGGCTGGTCCGGCCGGCGGTGGGCCGGGACCGGGTCGAGCTGGAGTGCCCGGTCTGCTCGGCCGCGCTGCTCGCCGAGGTCCGCGACCACGTCCGTACCCGGCGGGTCCGCCTGACCTGGGCCGCGGTCTTCGTGCTCGCGCTGGCGCTGTGCGCCGCCTCGCTGGCCTACGCCCTCCACGAGGGCGCCAGGGCCCTCCCGGCCGGGCAGTCGCCGCCCCTGCTCCTCCCGGTCAGCGTGGCCGCGGCCGTCCTCACCCTGATCGCCGCCCCCGTGGCCTGGGTGATCGCCCGCAACCACGTCGGCGTCAGCCTCGTCGACACCCCCGGCCCGCGCCGCGGCCACCGGATCGTGCCGGTGCGCGGCTGAGGCGCTCCTCAGCGCCGGGCGAACTGGACCCCGGTCCGCTGGACCGTGTCCGGGCGCACCGGGAGGGCGGGCACGGTGAGCGGTTCGCCGTAGATGCCGGTGAGCCGGAGTTCGCCGCCGCAGCCGACGCCCTGTTCGGAGAGGAAGTAGTTGTACTCGGTGCGGCTCAGCGCCAGCCAGCCGCCGCCCGCTGCGGACCTCCAGGCGGGCCGGCGGGTTGCGGTGACCGATCGCCTGGATCCCGCACCAGTAGCGGGTGGAGCCCGTCTTGCAGCGGATCCCGACCGTGTCGGAGGCGGCCGGGCTCAGCAGCCTCCAGGTGATCGCGACCCGGCCCGCCGAGAGCGGCGCCAGTTAGGCGAACGCCTGTCGGCTCAGGTCGAGTTGGCCGGCCGCGCAGGGCGCGGGGCATTCGTTGGTGATGCGTACGGTGACGGATGTGCCGCCCGCCGCACGGACCGAGACGTACGCGCCGCACGCCTACGCCGTCTCGTAGTCCGCGGTGTTCGTCGCCGCGGTCAGCACGTCGTCGGTCGGGCCGAACGAGCAGGCGCCGTCGCCGTCGCACGTCGTAGGAGGTGGCGACCCCCTGGTGGGAGGCACCGGGGCGGATCCGGCCGGCCGCGGGGACGGTGGTGGTGGCGGGCGTGCGGGCGGTGCCGGTCGCCGTGCGCCGGGCCGGGGCGGCGGCAGCGGATCTCGTCGGCGTGGCCCGTGCGCCTGCCGCGGGCTTCGCCGAGGCCCCCTTCGAGGGCGCCGGCGGTGCCGTCGCCGTCGCGCTTCCCGCGGCCTCCGGCGAGGAGGACGGCGAGGCCGAGGCCGCGGACACCGCCCGGTCCGCGGCGCCCCGCCCGGTGCCGGCCGCGCCGCCGGGGCGGAAGGCCACGACCAGGGTGGCCACCAGGGCGACGGCGGCGACGGCGGCCACCGCGAGCAGCGGACCGCGGACCGGGTGCCGGGCGGACGTCCGCTCCGTACGCGGGCGTCGGCGATGTGAGGAGGAGGCCACGGAGCGGTCCTTACGCGGTTCGGCGGTGCACGTCCTTCGAACGTCCGCTTCCGATGCCTGCGAACGTCGAAGCTTCCGGCACCCGGTCGCCGCCACGGCCCGAAAGGTTGCCGCCGTCCTTCCCCGCCCCCGGTGTCACCCCCGTCCCAGCACCACCGTCCCCGAGGAGCAGAACCAGCCGCCCGTCCCCGACGCCACCCCCAGCTCCGGCAGCCCCCCGTCCGCCCGGCGCACCTGCCGGTCACCGGCCTCGCCGCGCAGTTGCCGTACCGCTTCCACCAGCAGGAACAGCCCGCGCATCCCGGGGTGTTGGGCGGAAAGGCCGCCCCCGTCCGTGTTCACCGGAAGCCCGCCGCCCGCCACCCGCAGCCGCCCCTTCTCCACGAACGCCCCGCCCTCGCCCTTGGCACAGAAGCCGAGGTCCTCCAGCGTGACCAGCGTCATGTAGGTGAAGGCGTCGTAGATCTCCGCGAAGTCCACCTCCGCCGGCCGGACGCCCGCCCGCCGGAAGGCCAGTCGGCCGCTCACCGCCGCCGGGGACACCGTGAAGTCGGCCCACTCCGACATGGCGGCGTGCGAGACGCACTCGCCCGTGCCGAGCACCCAGACCGGCGCGGTACGGCAGTCCCGTACGTACTCCTCGGCCGCCAGCAGCACCGCCGCGCCGCCGTCGGAGCGGATGCAGCAGTGCAGCTTGGTGAAGGGGGCGGCGATCATCGGGCCGGACAGGACCTCGTCGACGGTGACGGGGGTGCGGAACATCGCCTCCGGGTTGAGGGCCGCGTTCGCCCGTGCCTGGACGGCCACCTCCGCCAGCTGCTCGATCGTGGTGCCGTGTTCGATCATGTGACGGCGGGCCGCCATCGCGTACTTGGCGATGAGCGTGTGGCCGTAGGGGACCTCGAACTGGAGGGGGCCCCCGCCGCCGAAGGACAGGTTGCCGGTCCTGCGGCCCGCCTTGATGTCGGCGCGGGCCGTCGAGCCGTACACGAGCAGGACGGCGTTGGCATGGCCGGCCGCGATCGCGTCCGCCGCGTGGGCCGCCATGACCTCCCAGGTCGAGCCGCCGACCGAGGTGGAGTCGGCCCAGGTGGGCCGCAGGCCCAGGTACTCGGCCACCTCCACCGGGGCCAGCGTGCCCAGGCCCGCCGACGCGAAGCCGTCGACCACCTCCCGGCCGAGTCCCGCGTCGGCGAGCGCGCGGCGGGCCGCCTGGGCGTGCAGGGCGTAGGCGGTGGCGTCGTCCACGCGGCCGCAGTCGGACAGGGCCACGCCGACCACGGCGACCTTGCGGGGTCCGGTCATGAATCTGACGGTACATCAGATCGGCATTCCTTCACCCCTGTGCATCTGCATCCACTGCCCCTAGCATGACGGGCCGTCAGATCGTCAGGAGGTCCGGTCATGGACGCCCGCTTCACCGACGAGCAGGACGAGATCCGGCGCGCCCTGCGTGAACTGCTCCACAAGCGCTGCGGGACGGAGGACGTACGGGCCGCCGTCGACCGGCCGGAGGGACACGACCCCGCCCTGTGGACCGCCCTCGGCGAACAACTCGGCCTGCCCGGACTCGCGTTGCCCGCCGCCTACGGCGGAGCGGGCTGCTCCGGCACGGAAGTCGCACTCGCCGCAGAGGAGTTGGGGCGCGTTCTGGCCCCTTCCCCCTTCCTCGCCACCGCCGTCCTCGCCGCCCCGCTGCTGCTCGCCCTCGGCACCGACACCCAGCGCGCCGAACTGCTCCCGAGGATCGCCGACGGCCGTCTCACCGCCGCCCTGGCCGTCCCCGGCACCCGGCTCGGCACCGCCCTCGCGCTCACCGGGACGGGCAGCGGCGACTGGGCCGGCGGCGGACGGGCCGGCGGCGTCCAGGCGCGGCACCGGGGGGACCGGTGGCAGCTGTACGGAGAGGCCGACCAGGTGCTGGACGGGCACAGCGCCGGGCTGCTCCTCGTCCCCGCGCACGCCGGCGGGTACGCCCGCTCGCGCGTCCTGCTCTTCCTGGTGGCGGGGGACGCCGACGGCGTCGTACGGACCCGGCGCACCGCCCTCGACCCGACCCGCCCCCAGGCCCGGGTCCAGCTGCGCCACGTGACCGCGGAACCGCTGGGCGACGCGGACACCGACGTCCGGCCGGCCCTCGCCGCCCTCGGCGACTCCGTGGCCGCGGTGCTCGCGGGCGAGGCCGTGGGGGCCGCGGACCGGGCACTGGAGCGGACCGTGGAGTACGTCAGGCAGCGGGAGCAGTTCGGGCGGGCGATCGGGTCGTTCCAGGCCGTCAAGCACCGGCTGGCCGACGTGCACGTGGCGGTACGCGCGGCCCGGTCGGCCGCCTACTACGCGGCCTGGGCGACCGCCCAGGGTGAACCGGCCGGCGGACTGGCCCTCGCCCAGGCGCTCCAGGCGCTGCGGACGGCCGCCGCGGAGGGGATCCAGCTGCATGGCGGGATCGGGTTCACCTGGGAGCACGAGGCGCACCTGTTCTTCAAGCGGGCCGCCGGGGACGAGCTGCTCTTCGGGCCCGTCCACCGGCTGCGCGCGCGGGCCGCCGACGCGGCGGGGCTGTTCGAGGGACGGGGGGTGGCGGTGTGATCGGCGAAGGGCTGGTGCAGAAGGTCTCCGCCACCCGCGGGTTCGCCAAGGTGGCCCCGCACGTGGTTCCCGCCCTGGACCGGGCCGTGCACCGGCTCACCGGGGGCCGGGTGCTGCTCAGCGCCCGGATGCTGCCCGGGGTGATCCTCACCTCCACCGGCGCGCGCAGCGGGCAGCCCCGCCGTACGCCGCTGGCGTGCATGCCCGAGGGGGACGGCTGGTTCCTCGTCGGGTCCAACTTCGGGCGCACCGGCCATCCCGCCTGGACGTACAACCTCCTCGGGCATCCCGCCGCCGGGATCAGCTGGAAGGGGCGGGACATCCCGGTCACCGCCCGGCTGCTCGAAGGGGCGGAACGGGCGGAGGCCTGGCGGCTGCTGCTGGTGTTCTGGCCGCCGTACGCCGCCTACCAGGAGCGGGTGGACCGGGAGATCCGGATCTTCCGGCTCACGAGGTCGTAGTCCCCGGGCGTGGTCAAGGGGCCTGCCGGGCCGTGGTCACAGCGCCTGCCGGGCGGTGGTCACAGGGCGTGCCGGGCGAGCAGGAGCGCCCCGACGCCCAGCATCGCCGCCCCCGAGGTGCGGGTGACCGCCCTGGCGGCCGTCGGGCGGGCCGAGAGCAGGCGGCGGGCGAGGACGCCGACGGTCAGGTAGACGGCGGTGCAGCAGGCCATGTGGACGCCGCCGAGCACGGCGGTCTGGAGGGCCACGGGCGGGTGGTCTTTCCGGGTGACCAGGAACTGGGGGAGTACGGAGAGATACAGCAGCAGCGCCTTGGGGTTGAGGCCGCTGATCGCCGCGCCCCGCCGGAAGCCGCCCGCTCCGGCGTCCGCCCCCGGGTCGGCTTCCTGCGGCACCGCCGGGTGGCGCAGTACGCCCCAGCCCAGCAGGATCAGACAGCCGGCGCCGGCCGCCGTCAGGGCCGTGAGCAGCGCGGGCGAGCCCGCCACCAGCACCGCGAGGCCGGCCACCGCCAGCGCCGTGTGCAGCGCGTACCCCGCCATCAGGCCGGCCACCGCCCGTCCCGCCGAGCGCCCGCGCGTCCCGGCGGCGATCACGAACGCCCAGTCGGCGCCCGGCACGCACACCAGCAACAGGTCCACGGCGAGGAAGGAGATCAGGGGTCCGGTGTCCATGCCAGGGACATTAGGCGCGAACAGCCCGAAAGTGTTGTCGTGATGTGCTCAGTACCGGCCGTTCCGGGGGAGAATCCGCCCCATGGACGACGTGGACCGGAAAATTCTTGCCGAGCTTCAGCAGGACGGGCGGCTGACCGTGACCGAGCTGGCCGGACGGGTGCGGCTGAGCGTCTCGCCGTGCCACCGGCGGCTGCGCGAACTGGAGCGGTCGGGGGCGATCAGCGGGTACCGGGCGATGGTGGACCCGGCGTCCGTGGGGCTGCTCTTCGAGGCGCTGGTCTTCGTCTCCATGCGGCAGGAGGACCGGGACACGGTCGCCGACTTCGAGCGGGCGCTCGCGGAGATCCCCCATGTGCTGGACGCGCAGCGGCTGTTCGGCGAACCCGACTACCTGCTGCGGGTGGCCACCGCCGACCTCGCCGCCTTCCAGCGGCTCTACGACGAACGGCTCGCGACCTTGCCGGGCGTGCAGCGCCTCACCTCGACCCTGGTGATGAAGCACGTGGTCCGGGACCGCCCGCTGCCGGCGTGACGGGGCGGGTAGCGCAACAGGCGGTGGTCCACCCCCGGTGAACCGCCGCCTGCCAGACAGGACCCGGAGTGCGGGTTACTTCGTGGGCTTCTTCCCGGTCACGCCCAGGTGTACCAACAGTGCCAGGTTGGGCTTGAGTTCGGCCTGCTTCACGCCCCAGGACTGGAAGCCCTTCTGGTGCGAGGCGACCGCCGCGAGCATCGCGACCAGTGAACCGGCCACGGCCGCCGGGTTCACGTCCTTGTCGACCTTGCCCTTGGACTGCAACTCCGTGATGGAGTCGGTCAGGGAGTTGTTCACCGAGTTGAGGATCTTCATACGGATCTTGTAGAACCGTTTGTCCCCTTCGGCCGCGCCGAGGTCGACCACGCGCAGAATCGCGTCGTTCCTGCGCCAGAACTCCAGGAAACCGTCGACGAGTTCCTGCGCGGTCGTCCAGCCGGCCTTGCCGACCCAGGAGCGCCCGGCCAGCAGCTCGGTCAACTGACCGCCCTCGGCGGCCATTTCCTCGGCGATCTCCAGGACGGCGCCTTCGACGTCCGGGAAGTACTGGTAGAAGGTCGCGGGCGAAGTGCCCGCCTTCCGGGCGACATCGATGACCTTGACGTCCCGGTAAGGGGAGGAGCTGAGCATCTCGCTGAGGCAGTCGAGCAGCTTCTGCCGGGTCGCCTGCCCACGCCGTCCGGCCACGCGGCCGTCGACGGTACGCACTTGTCCTGTCATGCCGTCAGCTTACCGAGGGGTGATCGGAGCGCGATTCGGCCGACTGCAAATGGGGTGCGCGGGTGTATGGGGGGTGGGTGAGGGGCGCCGCCCCAGGTGGTGCGGCTGGTCTGCGGGGTGCGAGCCGGGCGGTTACTTTGACGACATGGCCGAAAACAGGACATCCGAATACACAGAGGGCGTCCCGTGCTGGGTGGACGTGCAGCTCCCCGACGTCGAGGCGGGCAAGCGGTTCTACGGCGGGCTCTTCGGGTGGACCTTCGACGACGCCGGGGGAGGCGCCGTGTGGGCCCGCCTCGACGGCGTGGCCGTCGCCCGGCTGGCGCGGAAGCGGGACGGCCGGATGCCCACCGTCTGGACGGTGTACTTCGCGACCCCGGACGTCCGGGACCTCGCCCGCCGGATCCTGGCCGTCGGGGGCCAGATCGTGAACGATCCGGTCCCCGTCGGTGACCTCGGCACCGCCGCCCTGGCCGCCGACCCCACGGGCGCCGTCTTCGGCCTCTGGCAGGCGGCGGGCCACCCGGGCTTCGGCGTCCGGCACGCCCCCGGCGGCTTCGCCTGGGCGCAGCTCTACACCAGCGACCCCGACACGGCCGACGCCTTCTACGGCCACCTCTTCACCGCCGCGCTGTTCGGCGCCGGCGCCGAACCGGACGTCGGCCGCGCCCCCGTCACCGAGGTGTTCGCGGCGGGGATGCCCTCGCAGTTCGTCGTCCACTTCCGCACCGGGGACGTGGCGGCCGCCGTCGGGGCCGTTCTGGAGCTGGGCGGCCGGGTCCAGGCGCCGCCCTTTGAGACGTCGTACGGAAAAGTGGCCGTCGTGACCGACAATCAGGGGGCGACGTTCGCGCTGCTGCAACGCTGAGGCCGGAAACGGACGGCTCTCGGTGGAAATATGTCTCACTTTGTCACGTGACACCCCGATTGGTCGCCGGGTTCGCAACCTGTGCCCGGGCCAGGAAGAATCGGGGTGCGTGCCGCCACGGCGGTGCGGTGGTGAGACGCTGCACGGGGTCGCGTACATATGTGGGTGGACGTGGCCCGTACGGGGAGGTGGCAGGCAAGTGGTGGATCAGCTGACGCAGCACGATCCGCGGCGGATCGGGCCGTTCGAGGTGCTGGGACGGCTGGGGGCCGGCGGCATGGGGCTGGTCTATCTCGCGCGTTCGGCGTCCGGGCGGCGCGTGGCGATCAAGACGGTCCGGACCGAACTCGCCGAGGACCAGCTGTTCCGGGTCCGCTTCACCCGTGAGGTCGAGGCGGCCCGCGCGGTCTCCGGTTTCTACACGGCGGCCGTGGTCGACGCCGACCCGCGTGCCGCGGTCCCGTGGCTGGCGACCGCGTACGTCCCCGCGCCGTCCCTCGAAGAGATAGTGAACGACTGCGGGCCGCTCCCGGCCCAGGCGGTCCGCTGGCTCGCGGCGGGCGTCGCGGAGGCGCTCCAGTCCATCCACGGCGCGGGCCTGGTCCACCGGGACCTCAAGCCCTCCAACGTCCTCGTCGTCGAGGACGGCCCCCGGGTCATCGACTTCGGTATCGCCTCCGGTGTCTCGAACACCCGTTTGACGATGACGAACGTCGCGGTGGGCACGCCCGCGTACATGTCCCCGGAGCAGGCGAAGGACTCCCGGTCCGTGACCGGCGCGAGCGACGTCTTCTCCCTCGGCTCCATGCTCGTCTTCGCCGCCACCGGCCACCCGCCCTTCCACGGCGCCAACCCGGTCGAGACCGTCTTCATGCTGCTGCGTGAGGGCCCGGACCTGGAAGGCCTTCCCGAGGAACTGCGCCCCCTCATCGAGTCCTGCATGCAGATGGAGGCCACCGGCCGCCCCAACCCGGCCGACCTCCAGGCGCAGCTGGCCCCCCACCTCTTCGGCTCCGGCTCCGACGACAGCGGTACGGCGTCCGCGTGGCTGCCCGAGAAGGCGGTCGCGCTGATCGAGTCCCGCCGCGGCGGCCGCCCGGCCGTGAAACCTTCCGCCACCCCGTCCGGCGCCCGCAGCGGTGGCCGGCTCGCCGTCCCCCCGCCGCCCTCCTACGACCCGGTCGTCCCGGCCCCGGTCCCGGTCGGCGCCCCCGACGCCGGCCCGGTCCGGCTGGCCGGCGGCCAGGTGCCGATCGGTCCCGGCCCGCGGGTCGCCGACGCCCGCGCCGCCGCCGTCAAGGCGCCCCCGCCGGAGGCCGGCCTGGTGGCCAACTGGTCCCGGCCGCGCCCCGGCGTCAACGGCGTCGACCCCGTCGTACCGGCGGTACCCGCCCTGCCCCCGGAGACGGCGTCCGGCTGGCGCCCCTGGCGGTTCCGGATGTCGAACGACGTCTGGGGCACCCCGGCCGTCGACGGCGACCTCGTCTACGTCACCTCCTTCGAGGTGCACGCCCTCGACGTGGCCACCGGCCGGCGCCGCTTCAAGACGAGGGACGTCGCCTGGTCCATGGCGGTGGCCGAGGGCCGTATCCACGCCTCCGACGGCCCCACCCTGTTCGCGCTGGAGGCCCGCGAGGGCGGCGACCTGTGGCGGCTGTCCACCGACGCCTGGGTGTACGCCCTCAGAGCCGACCGCGGCACCCTCGTCACCGGCACCCGGGGCGGCGGCGTCCAGGCCTGGGAGGCCTCCACCGGGCAGAAACTCTGGGAGCTGTCCGGCGCGCAGACCGACTTCGAGGCCCCCGAGTCCGGGCCGTCCCTGCACGAGGGCACGGTGTTCGTCTGGCAGGACGCCCGCCTGCGCGCGCTGGACGCCCGTACCGGCGAGGAGCGCTGGTCCTACCCCATCGGCGACGCGGCCTCCTGCGGCGGCGTCCCGGTCCGCCTCACCCATGCCCCCGACGGCTTCGTGTACGCCTCGGCGGGCAGCCGCGTCATCGCCCTGGACGCCGCGACGGGGCGCGTCCGCTGGCACTTCGAGGCACCGGCCGTCTTCCTCGCCCCGCCGGCCTTCGTGCCCGGCCCCGCGGTCACCGGCGGCGGCGTCTACCTCGCCGACTACCTCGGCACGGTGTACGCCCTCGACGCCACCGACGGCCGCGACCGCTGGCGCATCGCGACGGAGGCCCGCTCCTCGATCGAGCCGGTGCTGGTGGCCGCCGGGCACGTGCACGTCGGCAGCGGCAAGGGGCTGTACACCCTGGACGCGGTGACCGGAACGCCCAAGTGGCGCTTCCAGGCGGGCGGCGACGTGGTGGGCGCGCCGGCGGTGGCGGAGGGCCGGATCCACTTCGGCTCCACCGACCACCTCCTCTACACCCTGAAGGCCGACGACGGCCGGCTGCGCTGGAAGCTGGCGACCGGCGGTGAGATCACCGGGTCGCCGGTGGTGCGGGACGGGGTGGTGTACGCGTGCAGCAAGGACCGGTGCGTGTACGCGCTGGACGCGGAGAAGGGAACGGGGACGGCACGCACGGCGTGAGTGCGGGTGCGGGTGCGTGGGGGCCGCGGTGGAGTCTCAGCGGATTCGGGGCGTGGCCCGGGACCGGTTCGCGAACAGTTCGGACTGGCCGGCGGCCGGCAGGTTCCCCAGCGCGATGAGATGCGGTGCCAGCCCGTACCCCCGCTCCCGTGCCGCCTCCTTCGCCGCCCACAGCGCCCGCACGCTCCCCTGCACCCCCTCGGCCGGATACCCGGCGATGACGGTCGCGCACCGTACGGCCGCCGCCAAGGCCCGCCCCGGTTCGGTCACTTCGGACACCAGTCCCACCTCGTGGGCCCGCCGTGCGGAGACCCGTTCGGCGTTGCCCATGAGGACCAGCCGGGCCACCTCCCCGTACGGCATCCGCTGCGCCATCAGCACCGACTCGTAGGCGCTGACCATGCCGTAGGAGGTGTGCGGGTCGAAGAAGACGGCCGTCTCGTCGGCGACGACGAAGTCCGACTCGCCGAGCAGGTAGAACGCGCCCCCGCAGGCCATCCCGGCCACGGCGGCGATCACCGGCTTCCACAGGTCGTTCGACTTCGGGCCGACGGCGATCAGCGGATCGTCCTGCATGTACGGCGAGGACGGCTGCGGCACGACCGCGTCCCGGTCGAGCCCCGTGCTGAAGGCGCGTCCGCCGGCGCCGGTGAGGACGACGGCCCGTACGGCGTCGTCGAAGCGCAGCGCCCGCCAGGTGGACGTGAGGTGGGCGGCGGTGGCGAGGTCGATGGCGTTGAGCCGCTCGGGACGGTCGAGGGTGACGACGGCGACCCCGGTCTCCTTGTCCGTGTCCAGGCGCAGGCTCACGGCCGCTCCAGGACCCACTGCGGAACACCGTCCGCGAAGACCGCCTGTACCCGGGCGCCGATCCGGATCCGGTCCGGCGGGAAGGAGCCGAGGGGTGCCCCCGCCGCGCTGACCAGGTTCCCCACCAGCCGGATCCGCGGTGCGTCCGCCAGCTCCACGACCACGACGTTGTACGGGGCCTGGGCCGCGTAGTCCGGGAGCAGCGGCGGGTGCGGGACGACGAACGACCAGATCCGGCCCCGGCCGCTCGTCGGCAGCCACCGGCTCGCGAAGGACTGGCAGTGCGGGCAGCACGGGCGGGGCGGGAAGCGGGGTTCGTGGCAGTCGGCGCAGGTCTGGACGCGGAGTTCGCCGAGCGCCGCGTACTCCCAGAAGGGGGCGCCGTCGGCATCGATGGCCGGTCGCAGCATCTCAGCTCCTGTTGGTGAGGAGGAGGGCGGAGGTCGGCACGCCCTCGCCCGCGGTGACCAGGCAGGTGGCGGCGCCGGGGACCTGGGCGGTACTGGTGCCGCGCAGCTGTTTGACGCCTTCGGTGATCAGGTTGAACCCGTGGACGTAGGCCTCGCTCAGCCCGCCGCCCCCGGTGTTGACGGGCAGCCGCCCGCCGATCTCCAGCGCCCCCTGCTCGGTGAAGGCGCCGCCTTCCCCTCTGCCGCAGAAGCCGTACCCCTCCAGGGAGAGCGGGATCAGGGCGCTGAAGGCGTCGTAGATCTGGGCGACGTCGACGTCCTCGGGGGTGAAGTCCGCGTGCTTCCACAGGTGCCGGGCGGCGGTCCAGGCGGGGCCGGTGAGCGGGTCGTCGTTCCAGTAGTTGACCATGCCGTGGTGCTGGGCGGGCAGGCCCTGGGCGGCGGAGTGGACGTAGACGGGTGTGCGGGCGCAGTCGCGGGCGCGCTCCCGGCTGACCACCACGCAGGCCAGCGCGCCGTCGGTCTCCAGGCAGTTGTCGAAGAGGCAGAGAGGTTCGCTGATCCACCGGGAGGTCATGTACATCTCGCGGGTCAGGGGGCGGTCGTACATGACGGCGGCGGGGTTCTGGTTGGCGCGGTTGCGGCAGGCGAGGGCGACGTTGAAGAGGTGGTCGCGGGTGGCGCCGTACTCGTGCATGTAGCGGCGGGTGAGCATGGCTATCTCGTCGGCGGGCCGGAGCAGGCCGAAGGGCCGGGTCCACTGGGCCGGGGTGGGCAGCTGGACGGTGGTGTTGGTCCAGGGCCGGGGCCCGCTGCCCCGTTTCCGCGACCGCCAGGCCACCCCGACCGAGGCCTGCCCGGAGGCGATGGCGGATGCGAGGTGGGCGACGGTCGCACAGGAGCCCCCGCCCCCGTACCCCACCCTGCTGAAGAAGGTCAGGTCCCCGAACCCGGCCGCCTTGGCCAGTTCCACCTCGTCGGTCTCCTCCATGGTGAAGGAGGCGAGGGCGTCGACCTCGCCGGGGGCGATGCCGGCGTCGTCGAGGGCGGCGAGGACGGCACGGCAGGCGAGGGTCTTCTCGTCCTCGTCGAGCCGTCTGGCGAAGGGAGTCTGTCCGATCCCGACGATGGCGGTGGCGTCCCGGATCCCGGCCATGTGCACACCTCCGCTAGCTGCTGAAGGGCTGCTGACAGTCCGTCAGGCTACAGCTAATCTGACGTACCGTCAGCTATGCGTTCTGTGCTCTCGCCTGGGGAGGCCGTTGTGCGCGGTGACATGGAGTGGGGGACCGTTCCGGGACTGGTGCGGTCGGCGGCCCGGCGGTACGCGGACACCGAGGCGGTGGTGGACGGCCGTACCCGGGTCACCTATGCCGAGCTGGGCGCCCGGGTG
Source organism: Streptomyces sp. NPDC026515 (assembly GCF_055567595.1). Classification (NCBI taxonomy): domain Bacteria; kingdom Bacillati; phylum Actinomycetota; class Actinomycetes; order Kitasatosporales; family Streptomycetaceae; genus Streptomyces; species Streptomyces sp. NPDC026515. The sequence goes on along the minus strand of NZ_JBVHQD010000006.1, from coordinate 320,670 downwards.
GAACGGGCGGCGGCCGCGTGCCTGGCGGCCGGCGTCGGGGCCGGCGACCGGGTGGCCGTCTGGGCGCCCAACTCCCTGGACTGGATCGTCGCGGCACTGGGCGCGGTCTCCGCGGGCGGGGTGCTGGTGCCGCTGAACACCCGCTTCAAGGGCACCGAGGCCGCGGACGTGCTGCGCCGCAGCGGGGCGCGCCTGCTGTTCGTGACGGGGACGTTCCTCGGGACGTCGTACGTGGCGTCGCTCCGCAGGGCGGCCGGGCAGGGCGACTCCCCGGGCCCGCTGCCGGGGCTGCCGCTGCTGCGGGACGTGGTGGTACTGGGGGAGGACGCGCCGGCCGGCTTCCGCACCTGGAAGGAGTTCCTGGCGGCCGGGGACGGCGTGACGGCGCAGGAGACGGCGGCCCGGGCAGCCGGGCTGGACGGCGGCTCGCTCTCCGACATCGTCTTCACCTCCGGCACCACGGGCCGCCCCAGGGGCGCGATGATCACGCACGCGCAGACCCTGCGGGCGTACGAGGTGTGGGCCGACCTGGCCGGTCTGCGGGCGGACGACCGGTACCTGATCGTGAACCCCTTCTTCCACACGTTCGGCTACAAGGCCGGGGTGATCGCCTGCCTGATGCGGGGCGCGACGATGATCCCGCAGCCGGTGTTCGACGTGGAGACGGTGCTGGCGAACGTCGCGGCGGAACGGGTCTCGGTACTGCCCGGCCCCCCGACCCTCCACCAGTCGCTCCTCGACCACCCGGCGCGCGACGCCCATGACCTCTCGGCGCTGCGGCTGGTGGTGACCGGAGCGGCGGTCGTACCGCTGCTCCTCGTCGAGCGCCTGCGCGGCGAGCTGGGCGTCGAGACGGTCCTGACGGCGTACGGCCTCTCCGAGGCGAGCGGCATCGTGACCATGTGCCGTCGTGCGGACGCGCCCTCGGTGATCGCGTCCACGTCCGGGCGGGCGATCCCCGGCACGGAGGTACGGGTGGACGCGGCGCCGGGCGAACCGGGCGAGGTGCTGGTGCGGGGCTTCAACGTGATGCGCGGTTACTACGAGGACGCGACCGCGACCGCCGGGACCCTGACGGCGGACGGCTGGCTGCGCACGGGCGACATCGGCGTCCTGGACCCGGCGGGGAACCTGCGGATCACCGACCGGCTGAAGGACATGTTCATCGTTGGCGGCTTCAACGCCTACCCGGCGGAGATAGAGCAACTGCTGGGCCTGCACCCGGATGTGGCGGACGTGGCGGTGATCGGCGTACCGGACGGACGGCTGGGCGAGGTCGGCCGCGCGTTCGTGGTGCGCCGCCGGGGCTCGGTGCTCACCGGGGACGACCTGATCGCCTGGGCGCGCCGCGAGATGGCCAACTACAAGGTGCCCCGCTCGGTGGAGTTCGTGAGCGAACTCCCACGCAACGCGAGCGGCAAGGTCCTGAAGGGCGGCCTGCGCGGCCACCGGCCGTCCTAGGCCGTGTCCGGCGCATCATGCGGCGGACACGGGGTCTGCCACGACCTCCCCAGGGGAGACCCCCGCGGCGTTCTCGTCGGTCGTCAGCGTGATGCGCCGTCGGTGTCCCGCGACCTGATCCGCCGGACGGGCCCCGGCGGCGACGGACACGCGCGGGCCGCGGCGGCTCCCCTCCGCGCCGCCGCGGCCCGTCCCGTCCGGGTGTGGTCTGATCAGGCCTTCTCGTCCGTCGCGTGGAAGTCGTCGGGCGAGTTCAGGGGCTCCGACGTGGCGTGGAAGTCCTTGCTGGCGATGTCACCCTCGCCGGCGGCCGGGGCGGTCGCGGTGTCCGTGACCGGCTTCGTGGCGGCGGCCGGGGCGGCCGCCGGGTCGAAGTCCGGCTTCGGGTCGACGATGAGAGCGGAGGCGGCGTCGGCCGGCTCGCTCGTGGCGTGGAAGTCGTCGGGCTTGACGGTCCCGGTGTTGTCGGCCATGGGTGACTCCTAGAGCACAGGAAGGTTCGGTTTGGGGATGCCCGCCCGGTCACTCCCCCGAGTGTCACCGGGCGGGCATCGCACGGCCGTTCACCCTAGTGGTGCGGCCATCGCACCGAGCCGTCTGCCCCCCGACGCGACGGTCCGGCACCACTGAGAGTGCCGGGTTTCGATAAACGAATGATGAACGCGGGCACGGGCCCTGGAACGGTCCTAGGGGGACCCCTGGCGGACCGGGGCGGATTCCAGGAGCCGACGTACGTCCGCCGCCTCCGGTGACTTTGACGCCTCGAACACCGAGAGCGCCTCCTGCCAGCAGACCTTCGCGCGGTCGGTCTGGCCGATGCCGTGCAGAGCGCGGCCCAGGGCCGTGAGGATGTTGGCGCGGCGCCACTCCCCGCCGATGCCGTGCAGCACGGCCAGCGCCTGTTCCGCGCACGCCGCGGCCTGTGCGGGGCTGTGGTCGGACAGATGGAGTTCGGCGATCCGGAAGAGCGTCATGCCGTGCCACAGCTGCTGTCGGGCGTCCTGGAACATGCCCAGGGCGCCGGTGAGGGTCTCCAGGGCCAGCCGAGTCTCTCCCGCGCTGGTCAGGGCGAGCCCCAGCGCGTACTTGCCGTTGGCCAGACGCAGGGCCATGCCGCTGTCGTCGCGTTCGTAGATGGCGATCCCCTGGCGGGCCAGGGAGACCGCGCTCTCGGTTCGGCCGGTCGCCAGATGGACCCGGGACAGATTGCACAGGGCGCTGGCCTCACCGGGCGTGTTGCCGTCCGCCCGGAATGCGGCCAGGGCCTGGGTGAGGTGCTGCTCTGCCTCGGCGTGCCGCACGTTGTAGAGGGCGATGATGCCCTGCTGGTTGGGTGCCTGGGCACACACCACGGGATCCCCGGCGGCCAGGCCGAGCCGGAGCGCTTCGCCCGCCTCCCGGTCCGACTCCGCGAACTGGCCCGATACGCCGAGGAGATGGCTGTGCATGAGGCGGGCGCGGCCCTCGGCGTAGGCGTCGCCGTACTGCTGGGCCGCGGAGATCACCGCGGTGGCGGCCTGGACGTACTGGCGGGCGCCGATACCGGACTCCCCGAGATCCACGGCCGCGACGAGGAGATCGGCCGCCCGGCGCAGCCGGCCCGTGGTGCCGCCGGCCTGCTGCACGGCTGCCAGCAGACCGCTCGCCTCGGTGAACAGCCAGTCCAGCGCCCTGTCCCGGTCGGTGAAGGAGAGACCCGGGTAGGTGCTGCGGATCAGGTGGTCCAGGACGCGTTCCCCGGGCCGCTCGATCGCGTACACCCCCGCCGCCGTGGCCAGGTAGAAGTCCAGGAGGCGGGACATCGCCGCCTCTCTTTCGCTCGGCGGCCTCTCGTCACGTTCCGCGCACGCACGCGCGTAGAGGCGGACCAGGTCGTGGAAGCGGTAGCGGCCGGGGGCCGCCGACTCCACGAGGGACGTGTCGACCAGGGCCTCCAGGAGGTCCTCGGTGTCCTCCGCCGGGAGGTCCAGGACCGCCGCGGCCGCCGCCAGCGAGATGTCCGGGCCGTCGGCCAGGCCCAGCAGCCGGAAGGCGCGGGCCTGGGCCGGTTCCAGCTGGCCGTAGCCGAGTTCGAAGGTCGCCTTCACCGCCAGGTCGCCGGCCTGGAGCTCGTCCAGGCGGCGGCGCTCGTCCGCGAGCTTCGCGGCAAGCACCGAGACCGTCCAGGTGCGGCGGGCCGCGAGCCGGGACGCCGCGATGCGGATCGCGAGGGGGAGGAAGCCGCACGCGGCCACCACGTCGAGGGCCGCCTTCCGCTCCGCGGCCACCCGCTCCGCGCCCACGATCCTCGTGAAGAGCTGGAGCGCCTCGTCGGGGGACATCACGTCCAGGTCCACCAGGTGCGCCCCCGCCAGGTCGACCATCCGCACCCGGGAGGTGACCAGCGCCGCACATCCCTCGGTGCCCGGCAGCAGTGGACGGACCTGGGCCGCGTCCTTCGCGTTGTCCAGCAGCACCAGCACCCGGCGGCCGTCCAGGACCGAGCGGTACAGGGCCGCCCGGTCGTCCAGGGTGTCCGGGATGGCGGAGTCGGCGGTGCCCAGGGCGCGCAGGAAGGAGCCCAGGACCGTCTCCGGTTCCGCGGCCCGGGGCCCCGCTCCTTGCAGGTCGACGTACAACTGGCCGTCCGGGAAGGCCGAACGGGCCTGGTGGGCCACATGGACGGCCAGCGTGGTCTTGCCCACGCCGCCGATGCCGGCCAGCGCCGAAACGGCCATCACCCGGCCGTCCGCCGAGGCCAGCACCTCGCCCAGCTCGGTGACACAGGCGGACCGGCCGGTGAAGTCGGGCACGGTGGCGGGCAGCTGGGCGGGGCGGACGAGGACGGCCGGAGGGTCCGCGGCGGGCGAGGAGGGTTCCGCCAGGGCCGGGTCGGCCCGGAGGATGCGCTGCTGGAGGTCGCGCAGGCCCGGGCGCGGGTCGACGCCCAGCTCCTCGGCCAGCAGGCGGCGGGTGTCCGCGTACACCGCGAGGGCCTCGGCCTGCCGGCCGCTGCGGTACAGGGCCAGCATCAGCAGCTCGCGCAGCCGCTCGCGCAGCGGGTGGGCCGCGGTCAGCGCCGTCAGCTCCGACACCGCCTCGGCGTGGCTGCCCTGCTCCAGGTCCATGTCCAGGCGGGTCTCGAGGAGTTGCAGCCGCCACTCGTCCAGCCGGACCCGGTGGGCGTCGGCGTACGGGCCGGGGACACCGGCCAGCGCCTCGCCGTCCCACCGGGCCAGGGCCCGGTTCAGCAGGTCCCGGGAGTGGCCCAGATCACCGGCGCTCCGCGCCTTCTCCGCCTCCGCCGCCAGGTCCTGCACCGCCGCCAGGTCCAGGGCGCCCTCGCCGAGACCGCGGACGGCGTAGCCGCCGGACTCGCTGACCAGGACGCCCGGATCCAGGATCTTCCGCAGCCGGGACGCGTACGTCCGGACCGCCGCCAGCGCCTGCGACGGCGGCTCGGGGCCCCACAGCGCGTCGATCAGCTCGGCCGCGGTCGCCGTGCGGCCCTCGCGCAGCAACAGGGCCGCGAGCAGCGCGCGTTGCTGAGGTGAGCCGGTGTTGAGCGGCTGCCCCTCGCGCCAGGCGCGCACCGGACCGAGCACACTGAAGCGCAACGCCGCCTCCGACGAGGAGGAGGGGCGCCGCTGCTCCGGTACCCGCGGTCCACCGTCCATGCCCGTCCCCCTAGACATCCCGATCCACCCCGTCAGTCTGCCTTGTCCACGGGAGCCGCGTCAGCCTGGCGAGACCCCGATCACAGGCCGACGTGGGGTAGTCCACACAGCCTTCACATCGAAGTGTCCCCGCGAACGGGTCCGGTTCGCGACGGAACGTTTCCGCCGGTGGCTCCGGACCACGCGGACGGTAAGGCCCGGAGGCCGGCCCCCGGTGGCCCGGAAGCCGCCGCCGGTGCGCCGGGCGGGTTGTCACCGTCCGGCTGACGAACCGTCATCACGATAGCTGACGGTTCGTCAGATCAGCGCTACCGTGAGCGCCATGGACACCCAGGACGGCACCTTTCCGCTGATCATCTCCGTCGACGACCACACCGTGGAGCCGCCGGACGTCTGGCAGTCCCGCCTCCCGAAGAAGTACCTGGACACCGGGCCGCGCATCGTCCGTGCCCCGCTGCGCGAGATGAGCTTCCTCGGCGGCCGCTTCAAGCCGGTCATGGGCAGCCCCGGCGAGGACGGCCCGATCGGGGACTGGTGGATCTACGAGGACCTGCACCGCCCCCTCACCCGCCTCGACACCGCGGTGGGCTACAGCCGGGACGAGATCAAGCTGGAGGTGATCACGTACGAGCAGATGCGGGCCGGTTCGTACGACGTCCCGCGGCGGCTCGCCGACATGGACGTCAACCACGTCCAGTCCGCCCTCTGCTTCCCGACCTTCCCCCGCTTCTGCGGGCAGACCTTCACCGAGGCCCAGGACCGCGAACTGGCCCTGCTCTGCGTCCAGGCCTACAACGACTGGATGGTGGAGGAGTGGTGCGGCCCGCTGGCGCAGGGCCGGCTGATACCCCTGACCCTCATCCCCCTCTGGGACGCCGGCCTGGCCGCCGCCGAGGTCCGCCGCAACGCGGCCCGCGGGGTCCGCGCCGTCGCCTTCTCCGAGATCCCCCCGCACCTCGGGCTGCCCTCCGTCCACACCGACGACTGGGACCCCTTCCTCGCCGCCTGCGACGAGACCGGCACGGTCGTCGCCATGCACATCGGCTCCAGCAGCCGGATGCCGTCCACCTCCGCCGACGCGCCGCCGGCCGTCGGCTCCACGATCACCTTCGCCAACTGCTGCTTCTCGATGGTGGACTGGCTGATGAGCGGCAAGTTCGAGCGCTTCCCGAACCTGAAGGTGATGTACGCGGAGGGCCAGATCGGCTGGATCCCCTACATCCTGGAACGCGCGGACGTGGTCTGGGAGGAGAACCGCGCCTGGGGCGGCGTCGCCGACAAGGTCACCCGCCCGCCCTCCGAACTCTTCGCCGAGCACGTCCACGGGTGCTTCTTCGACGACGCGTTCGGCCTGAAGAACCTCGACGCCATCGGCCTCGGCAACGTCCTCTACGAGACCGACTACCCGCACTCCGACTCCACCTGGCCGAAGTCCCGCGAGGTCGGCGAGGCCCAGATGGGCCACCTGGCCCCGGACGTGATCGAACGCATTGTCCGCGGCAACGCGATCGACCTGCTGGGGCTGACCCCGGAGGGTCTGTGGGGCGGTACGAGGTGACCGACTTCGGCATCCAGCTCCCCGTCCAGTCCCAGTCCACGATCTACGCCGAGAAATGGGAGGCGGAGGCCGGCGCCGCGGACCTGGTGGAGATCGCCCGGGCCGTGGAGCGGGCCGGCTTCGCCTACCTCGCGGTCTGCGACCACGTGGCGATCCCGCACCGGCTCGCCGACGCGATGAGCACGGTCTGGTACGACCCGGTCGCCACCCTCGCCCACCTGGCCGCCGTCACCGAGCGGATACGCCTGCTCAGCCACGTCGCGGTCGTCGGCCTGCGGCACCCCCTGCTCTCCGCCAAGCAGTACGCGACCCTCGACCACCTCTCCGGCGGCCGGCTGGTCCTCGGGGTCGGGGCGGGGCACGTGCGGGAGGAGTTCGAGGTGCTCGGGGTGGACTTCGGGCAGCGGGGCGCGGTCCTGGACGAGGCGGTCGACGCGTTGCGGGCCGCTCTCGGGCCGGACGAGTTCCCCGTCCACCACGGCAAGTTCTACGACTTCGAGGGGCTCGGGCAGCGGCCCCGGCCCGCGCAGCGCCGGGTGCCGATCTGGGTCGGCGGCTCGTCCCCGGCCGCGGTGCGGCGGGCCGCGCTCAAGGGCGACGGCTGGCTGCCGCAGGGCGACCCGAGGGACCGGCTGCCCGCCCAGATCGCCCGGCTGCGGCGGCTGCGCGAGGAGGCGGGGGTGACGGAGCCCCTCGTGGTCGGTGCGATAGCCGAGCCGCTGTACCTCGGCACCCCCCGGTGGGAGGTCGGCCGGCGCACCGTCAGCGGTACCCCGGAGGCCGTCGCCGAGTCGCTGCGGGCCTACGGCGAGATGGGCGTGCACCAGGTACAGGTGCGGTTCCGCAGCCGGAACCGGGCCGAACTCATCGACCAGATAAGCGCGTTCGGGGCGGACGTCGCGCCCCGGCTGAGCTGAGGAGCGGGTGGCCATGGGCAAGCTGGACGGGCGGGTCGTCATCGTCACCGGGGCGGCGCGCGGACAGGGTGAGCAGGAGGCGCGGCTCTTCGCCGAGGAGGGCGCGAGCGTGGTCGTGGCGGACGTGCTGGACGACCAGGGGGAGGCCCTCGCCAAGGAGATCGGGGCCCGCTACGTCCACCTGGACGTGGGCGTGGAGGCCGAGTGGCAGGCCGCCGTCGCCGCCGTCAAGCAGGCGTACGGCCGGCTCGACGGGCTGGTGAACAACGCGGGCATCCTGCGGTTCAACGCGCTCGTGGACACGCCCCTCGACGAGTTCATGCAGGTCGTCCAGGTCAACCAGGTCGGTTGCTTCCTGGGTATGAAGACGGTGGCGCCCGAGCTGGCCGACGGCGGGACCATCGTCAACACGGCGTCCTACACCGCGCTGACGGGGATGGCCGCGGTGGGGACGTACGCCGCCACCAAACACGCGGTGCTCGGGCTCACCCGGGTCGCCGCGCTGGAACTGGCCGGCCGGCGCATACGCGTCAACGCGATCTGCCCGGGTGCCATCGACACGGCGATGTCCAACCCGGCGCGGCTCGACCCCACCGCCGACCCGGAGGAGATGAGCCGGGCCCTGGACGAGCTGTACCGCAAGCTGGTGCCGCTGGGCCGGATCGGGCGGGCGGAGGAGGTGGCCAGGCTGGCGCTGTTCCTGACCTCGGACGACTCCTCGTACATCACCGGGCAGCCGTTCGTGATCGACGGGGGCTGGCTGGCCGGGGTCTCGGTAATCTGACGGTCCATCAGCTATTGACGGTGGCAGCGGCCGGTGCGACAGTCGGCCAACGGTATCTGACGGAACGTCAGACAATTTGGGACGGTGAACCGCCTTGGAATTCGGGCTCTTTGTACAGGGATACGTGGGCAAGCGCGCCGAGACCGACCCGCTGGCCGAGCACAAGGCACTGATGGAGGAGACCGAGTACGTCATCCAGGCGGACAAGTCCGGTTTCAAGTACGCCTGGGCCTCCGAGCACCACTTCCTCGACGAGTACTCGCACCTGTCGGCGAACGACGTCTTCCTGGGGTACCTCGCGCACGCGACCGAGCGCATCCACCTCGGCTCCGGGATCTTCAACCCGCTCGCCCAGGTCAACCACCCGGTGAAGGTCGCCGAGAAGGTCGCCATGCTCGACCACCTCACCGGCAACCGCTTCGAGTTCGGCAGCGGACGCGGCGCCGGCTCCCACGAGATCCTCGGGTTCCTGCCGGGCATCACCGACATGAACTACACGAAGGAGATCTGGGAGGAGACCATCGCCGAGTTCCCCAAGATGTGGCTCCAGGACGAGTACGCCGGGTTCCAGGGCAAGCACTGGCAGCTGCCGCCGCGAAAGGTGCTGCCGAAGCCGTACGGCAGGTCCCACCCCGCGATGTGGTACGCGGCCGGGTCGCCGCCGTCGTACGCCATGGCCGCGAAGAAGGGGCTCGGCGTCCTCGGGTTCAGCATCCAGAAGGTATCCGACATGGAGTGGGTGCTGGAGCAGTACAAGACGGCGATCGTGAACGCGGAGCCGGTGGGCGACTTCGTCAACGACAACGTGATGGTGACCACGACGGCGATCTGCGCGCCGACCCACGACGAGGCGATCCGGATCGCCGCGTCCGGCGGGCTGCACTACCTGCCGTCGCTGGTGTTCCGCTACCACGACACGTTCCCGCGGCCCGAGGGCTTCCCGGTGTGGCCGGAGACGCTGCCCGAGTACACGCCGGAGTTCGTCGAGCTGCTCGTCGAGGAGGAACTGCTGATCTGCGGTGATCCGGACGAGGTGCTGCGGCAGTGCAAGCGGTGGGAACAGGCCGGGGCGGACCAGCTGAGCTTCGGGCTGCCGGTGGGGGTGCCGAAGGAGGAGACGCTGCAGACGATCCGGCTGATCGGGGAGCACGTGATTCCGAAGATCGACACGGATCCGGTGCACCGGACCACCCGGTTCCGGGGTGCCGCGTAGGCGCCGTCGCGGGGTGCGGGTGCGTTGTGGCCGGTTGCGCAGTTCCCCGCGCCCCTTTTCGGTAACGGAGTTGAAAAGGGAGCCCCATGCTTGACCACCTCATCAAGGGCGCGACCGTCGTCGACGGAACCGGTGCGCCCGCCCACACCGCCGACGTCGGTATCCGCGACGGCCGGATCGCCGTCGTCGGTACCGTCACCGAGGAAGCCCGTACCACCGAGGACGCCACCGGGCTCGTGCTCGCCCCCGGTTTCGTCGACCCCCACACCCACTACGACGCCCAGCTCTTCTGGGATCCGTACGCCACCCCCTCCCTCAACCACGGGGTCACGACGGTCGCGGCCGGCAACTGCGGCTTCACCCTCGCGCCCCTGAAGCCGGGGGACGCCGACTACACGCGCCGCATGATGTCCAAGGTCGAGGGCATGTCACTGGTCGCCCTGGAGGAAGGGGCGCCCTGGAGCTGGACCTCCTTCGGGGAGTACCTGGACGCGCTCGAAGGCCGGATCGCCGTCAACGCCGGGTTCATGGTCGGGCACTGTGCCCTGCGCCGGTACGTGATGGGGCCGGACGCGGTCGGCGGACAGCCCAGCGAGGACCAACTCGCCGCCATCGTCGCCCTGCTGCACGAGGCCATGGACGCGGGCGCCTGGGGCTTCTCCACCACCCAGTCGTCCACCCACTCGGACGGCGACGGACAGCCGGTCGCCTCCCGGCACGCCCGCCCGGCGGAACTGCTGGCCCTCTCGCGGGCCGTCGGGGAACACGAGGGCACGCAGATCGAGGCGATCGTCGCCGGCTGCCTCGACCAGTTCAGCGACGCCGAGATCGACCTGTTCGCCGAGATGAGCGCGGCGGCCGGCCGGCCGCTGAACTGGAACGTGCTCACCGTGGACGCCGCCGTGCCGGAGCGGGTGCCCCGCCAGCTCCAGGCGAGCGAGCGGGCCCGCAAGGCGGGCGGCCGGGTCGTGGCGCTGACCATGCCGATCCTCACGCCGATGAACATGTCCCTGGGCACCTTCTGCGCGCTGAACCTGATACCCGGGTGGGGGCCGGTCCTCGGGCTGCCCGTGCCGGAGCGGATCGAGAGGCTCCGCGACCCCGAGGTACGCGCCCGGATGCTGGAGCGCGCCCACTCGAAGGAGGCCGGTGTCTTCCGGCGGCTCGCGAACTTCGGTCGGTACGTCATCGGCGACACCTACAGCGAGGCCAACGCCGGGCTGTCGGGCCGGGTGGTCGAGGACATCGCGGCGGAGCGGGGCCTGGACCCGTTCCACTGCCTGGTCGAGATCTGCGCGGCCGACGGACTCCGCACCGTCCTGTGGCCCATGCCCACCGACAACGACCCCGCCTCCTGGGCGCTGCGCGCCGAGACCTGGCAGCACGAGGACGTACTGCTCGGCGGGTCCGACGCGGGGGCGCATCTGGACCGGATGTGCGGAGCGCCGTACACCACCCGGTTCCTCGGCGACTGTCTGCGCGGCCGCAGACTGCTCGGCCTCGAACAGGCGGTGAAGATGCTGACCGACGATCCCGCCCGGCTCTTCGGGCTGCGGGAACGGGGCCGGATCACGGAGGGCTGGCATGCGGACCTCGTGCTCTTCGACCCGGAGCGGATCGCCGCCGGCCCGGCCACCCTGGTGCACGACCTGCCGGGCGACAGCCCCCGCCTGGACGCGAAGGCGATCGGGGTGCGGGCGGTCTGGGTGAACGGGGTCGAGGCCATCCGTGACGACGCGGTCAGCGGCGCCGTGCCCGGGAAGGTGCTGCGGTCCGGCCGCGACACCAGCACGGTGAGCACCCGGTGAGGGACGCGGCCGGCGGGCAGCGGCTGTTCGTCGGGGGACGCTGGGTGGACCCCGACGGCGGCCACTACGCGGTCGTCGACCCGGCCACCGAAGAGACCGTCGGCTGGGCTCCAGAGGCCTCCGAGGAGCAGGTACTGGCCGCCTGCGCGGCCGCCCGGGAGGCGTTCGACGGCTGGTCACGGACCCCGGCGGCGGAACGGGCGGCGGTCCTCGGCCGGGCCGCCGACATCATCCGCGGCAGACTGGCGGAGTTCGCCGACCTGGCCCGGGCGGAGACCGGCGCGACGACCGGGACCGCCCGGGCGATGCAGGTGGGGGTGGCCGCGGCCCGGTTCCGCCGGTACGCCACCGTCGAGCCCGCCGAGTGGGCGATCCCGCCGCAGATCAACGAGGCCGGGCCGATGGGCAGGGCGGGGGTGATGGGCGCGCTGGCGGTGCGTCAGCCGGTGGGCGTGGTCAGCTGCATCACGTCGTACAACAACCCCTGGGCCAACCCGGCGGGCAAGGTCGCGCCCGCGCTGGCCATGGGCAACACGGTGGTGGTGAAACCTGCACCGCAGGACCCGCTCTCCGTCTACCGCATGGCCGAGGCGCTGGAGGCGGCCGGCGCCCCGCCGGGCGTGCTGAACGTCGTCTCCGGCCGGTCGGCCGGCGTCGGCGAGGCCGCGGTGGCCTCGTCCGACGTCGACATGGTGAGCTTCACCGGGTCCACGGCCGTCGGGCAGCGCATCGCCGAGGTGTGCGGGCGGGACATGAAACGGCAGCTGATGGAGCTGGGCGGGAAGGGCGCGGCCGTCGTCCTCGCCGACGCGGACGTCGGTTCCGCGGTGGCGGGCATCGGCACCACCTTCTCCTTCTACAGCGGGCAGATCTGTACGGCACCCACCCGGGTGCTGGTGCAGCGGCCGCTGTACGACCGGCTGGTGGAGCAACTGGCCGCCTACGCGGGCCGGCTGAAGGTCGGAGACCCGGCGGCACCGGACACGGTGGTGGGGCCGCTGATCACGGCCGCGCACCGGGCGCGGGTCGAGTCCTACGTCGAACTCGCAGGGAAGGAGGGCGCGACGGTGGTGACGGGCGGCGAGCACTCCCGCGGCCCCCTGCCGGAGCGGGGTTTCTACCTCGCGCCCACCCTCCTCGCCGACTGCACCAACGAGATGCGCGCGGTCCGCGAGGAGATCTTCGGTCCGGTCGTCGCGGTCGTCCCCTTCGACGAGGAGGACGAGGGCATCGCCCTCGCCAACGACTCCGACTACGGCCTCATCGACTACGTCTGGTCGGGGGACGTGGCCCGCGCCTTCCGGGTGGCGCGGCGGCTGCGGGCGGGAGGCGTCGGGATCAACACCGTCGGGCGGAACATGGAGGCACCCTTCGGCGGGTTCAAGAAGAGCGGGGTGGGCCGGGACGTCGGCTCCTACGCCCTGCACGCCTACAGCGAGACGCAGGCGATCGTCTGGCCGGGGTGAGGGCGGACGGCGGCTGCTCCTGACGTGTGGCCCGCACGGCGAGGCGTGCCGGGAGGCGATCCGGGTGCCGTAGAAAGGCGGGGGCGGATCGCCGACTTTCGGGAGGACGTCTTGCCGAGTACTGATCCGGTCCTGGTCACCGGCGCCGGCGGTGGCGTCGGAGGGGTGGGCGCGAGGGTCCTCCGGGAGCTGCGCCGGCACGGGGTGCCGGTGCGGGCGCTGGTGCACCACGACGACGACCGTGCCACCGCGCTGCGGGCCCTCGACGGCGTGGAGGTGGTCGTCGGCGACCTCACGCGCGGCGCGGACGTGGTCGCGGCCCTGGACGGCTGCCGCAGGGCGTACTACGGGATGAGCCCGTCGGCCGACTACCTGGAGGCCACCGCGACCGTGGCGGCGGCGGGGCTCGCGGGCGGCCGGCTCGAACTGCTGGTGCACATGTCGCAGATGACCGTCTCCCAGATGACCCTCACCAGCAGCACGGAGTCGCACCAGCAGCGGCTGCACCGGCTCTCCGAACACGTCCTCAACTGGTCCGGTCTGCCGGTCGTCCACGTCCGGCCGACGGTGTTCATGGAGAACCCGCTCTTCGGCGTGCTCGCCGTGGCCTCCGCCCGGCGTGACGGCACGATCCGCCTTCCCTTCGGCACCGCGCGCACCTCGCCGGTGGCCGCCCGCGACGTGGCCGCGGTGGTCGCCCGGCTGCTGCTGGACCCTTCGCCGCAGGCCGGCCGGGTCTACGAACTGACCGGCGCCGCCTCCCGCGACATGTCCGCGATCGCCGCCGAGTTCTCCGCCGCGCTGGGACGCACCGTGACGTACGTCGACGTGCCCTACGACGAATGGGTCGAGCACGACCTCGGGCCGCTGTCCCTGACGCCGCATCTCTTCGACCACATCGCCACGATGGCCCGGCTGCACCGGGAGAACCGCTACGACCGGGCGACCGACGACGTGACGCGGCTCCTGGGCCGCCCGCCCGCGGGCTTCGACAGCCTGCTCGAAGCCGCCGCCCCGGAGTGACCCAGGCTCAGCCGTCCAGATCCACCCGCACCGTCAGCAGTTCGGTCCCGAGCAGCCTGACGGCCGTGCTGTTGCCCCGGGGCAGCGTGCGCAGCCGGGCCACCGGGTCGTCGTCGGGCATGAGACGGGCCGTCCCCGTGTGCCACTTCCCCCCGACGCGGACCCGCACCCGGGGGTCGGCCTTGATGTTGCGGACGTACTGCGACCGCTCGCCGAACTCCGACACCAGCCAGAAGGACCCGCCGACCCGCCGGCCGCCCAGCGGTGTGCGGCGGGGCAGCCCGGAGGTGCGCCCGGTGGTCTCCAGGAGGGTCTGGAAGGGCATCAGCCGCGTGAGCGGGTTGGCGACATGACGCTGGAAGGCGGTGGTGGCGCGGAAACGGGCATCAGTGGGGCGGGGCATGGTCCGTGCGACTCCTTCGCTGCTGCGGTCTTCGGCCCGGGCGGCTCTCTCACCGGCCCAGGAAGACCGGGTTCGTCAGTGCCGCCAGGGCGCCGGGCAGCGGGCCCGCCGCCGTCTCGTGGCGCAGTTCCGCGCGTACGTACGCCGCGTACTGCGGGGTGGTCCGCCATTCGACCACGCCCGAGCCGGACACCGGGAGCGGGTCGCTGGTCAGCAGGACCCCCTCGTCGGTGACGAGGCGGACCGTGCAGCGCGGCACCCCGGAGGCCTCCAGACGGACCGTCACCGGAGTGTCGTCGGCCACCTCCAGCCGCTCGCCGATCCCGGCCCGCCGGCCGCGGCCGCCCGTCGCCGTGAGGCTCACCTTCACGTTCTTCGACTCGGCGATGTAGGACCGGCCCGCGCGCAGGCCCTCCTGGACGGCCTCGCGGGTCAGGTCGTCGGCGAGGACGACGGTCTGGGGCGTCCCGACGGCGTCCGGGTCGCGGTGCGCGTCGCTGTTGCCCATCGCCGGCAGCCATCGTCCGCCCGCGCGCACCGACGCGACCAGCGTGGCGTCCCAGGCGGACAGGGCCACCTCGTCGTCGGGGGTGTAGGGGCCGTTCCACACCTCGACCGCGTCCGCGTCCCCGAACCCGAACTTCCAGGCGCAGCCCACACACGTGGCGTGCGGATGCGCCGGTACGACCAGACCGCCGGCTTTGCGGATCTGGTGGGCGAAGCGGCCGAAGCGGTTGTCGCGGGCCCGGTAGCGCCAGTCGACGAAGGTCCCGGGGTCCATGCCGAGGGCGACGACGTGGCCGTTGCGGGTGGTGACCTCCTCGCCGAGCAGGATCAGCAGGTCGTCGCCGGCCTGGTCCGCCCAGTGCGCGTGCGAGGAGTGCGTGTTGTGGTCGGAGGAGTTGATGAAGTCCAGGCCGGCGGCACGGGCGAGGGCAGCGATCTCGGCGGGGGTGCGGCGGCCGTCGGAGTACCAGGAGTGCAGGTGGCAGTCGCCCCGGTACCAGTCCCGGCCCCGGCCCTTGGCCCGCTCCGGCGGGTACACCGGGCGGACGGGGGTGCCGGGCTCGCCGTACGTCAGCGTGATCGTCAGCTCGTAGTTCAGGCCCTGCGGGGCGACCGTGTAGGGGCCGAGGGCGACCTGCCAGGTGCCGGCGTGGACCGGGCCGGGCAGGTACCCCGGGGTGGCGTCGTCGGCGCGGATGAAGAACTCCGTGCGGGCCCCGCCCGACCAGCCCCGGAAGCCCTTGCCGCCCAGCTCGGTGCCGTGCTGGTCGAAGACGCCGATGTCGAGCGCGTTGCCCGTGGTGCCGGCCGGGACGCCCGGCCGGTCGTAGGTGTAGGAGACCTTGATCTCCCGGACGCCGGCGGGGACCTCGACCGGGACGTACACGAAGTCCGGGCAGCCGGGCGGCAGCGTGCCGCGTACCGTCCGCGTCTCCTGGGTCCCCGGGTCCTGACCGTCCGCCGCTGCGAAGCTCACGGTCCCCAACGTAAGGGCTGCCGCCGCGCCCGTCACGAACAGTGCGCGTCTGCCGATGCCGTGCGTGTCCTCACACATGCCGGTGACTCTCCCCTCTCGACGTGAACTCCCCTGGAAGGCCGGGGAATCCACAGGCATCCGTATGGCATGTGCATAGCCGTGTGAAAGACGGGACGGATGATGCCGACCAGTCGGTATGGACAGATCGCGCCATCGCCGGTACAGATGGCCCATGCGCATAGCCGTCACGATCTTCCTCACCGACGAGACCATCGCCCCCGTCCGGCTCGCCCGTGAGCTGGAAGCGCGCGGTTTCGCCGGCCTCTACCTGCCCGAGCACACGCACATCCCCGTCGAACGGACCACCCCGTACCCGGCCGGCGGCGACCTGCCCCGCGAGTACGGCCGCACCCTCGACCCCTTCGTCGGACTCGGCCAGGCCGCCGCCGTCACCGAGCGTCTCGGCCTCGGCACCGGCATCACCCTGGTCGCCCAGCACGATCCGATCGACCTCGCCAAGCAGATCGCCACCCTCGACCACCTGTCCGGCGGCCGCTTCACGCTCGGCGTCGGCTTCGGCTGGAACGTCGAGGAGGCCGCGGACCACGGCGTGACCTGGCGGACGCGACGGGAGCTGAGCCGGGACCGGATGGCGCTGATGCGGGCGCTGTGGACGGAGGAACCGACCGCCTACGAAGGGGAGTTCGGGAGCGTACGGGCGTCGTCCGCGTATCCCAAGCCCGTCCAGAAGCCGCGCGGGCCGGTCGTCGGTCCGCGCACGCTGGTCGGCGGGGCGGCGGGGCCGAAGCTGTTCGCCCACATCGCGGAGTACGCGGACGGCTGGATGCCGATCGGAGGACGCGGGCTCACCGAGTCGCTGCCGGTCCTGCGGGGCGTGTGGACCGACGCGGGGCGGGATCCGGCGGGGCTGCAGGTCGTCCCGTACGCGGTCTTCCCGACCCCCGGCAAACTCGCGCACTATGCCGAACTGGGCGTCGAGGAGGTCGTGGTACAGCTGCCTCCGGCAGGGGAGGCGGAGGTACTGGCGGCGTTGGACGGGTACGCGCAGCACCTCTGAGCGCGTGCGTCGTCGGCCGCGGGCGCGCTGTGGCCGGTCGCGCAGTTCCCCGCACCCCTTCAGGGCGCCTGCTGCAGCGCCCTGCTTTGAGGGGTGCGGGGAACTGCGCGCCCCCCCACATATCCGCAGCCGACGACGCACCGCCGCCCCACCGACCCCACCGAACCCGAACGTATGCTCAAAGAATGACGACTTCCGCGACCTCCGGAACCGGCCCGACCGAGAACTCCATGCGTCGCGCCCTCAAACGCGCCCGGGACGGCGTCGCCCTCGACGTCTCCGAGGCCGCCGTGCTCCTCCAGGCCCGCGGCGAGGCGCTCGACGACCTCGCCGCGTCCGCCGCCCGGGTGCGCGACGCGGGTCTGGAGCAGGCGGGCCGCCCGGGTGTCATCACGTACTCGAAGAGCGTCTTCATCCCCCTCACCCGTCTGTGCCGCGACAAGTGCCACTACTGCACCTTCGTCACCGTCCCCGGAAAGCTCCGCCGGGCCGGGCACGGGATGTTCATGTCCCCGGACGAGGTCCTCGACGTCGCCCGCAAGGGCGCGGCCCTCGGCTGCAAGGAAGTCCTGATCACCCTCGGTGACAAGCCGGAGGATCGCTGGCCGGAGGCGCGCGAGTGGCTCGACGCGCACGGTTACGACGACACGATCGCCTATGTCCGGGCCATCTCCGTCCGCATCCTGGAGGAGACCGGCCTGCTGCCGCACCTCAACCCGGGCGTGCTGTCGTGGACGGACTTCCAGCGCCTGAAGCCCGTCGCGCCCTCCATGGGCATGATGCTGGAGACCACGGCGACCCGCCTGTGGTCCGAGCCCGGCGGCCCGCACCACGGTTCCCCGGACAAGGAACCCGCCGTCCGGCTGCGGGTCCTGGAGGACGCGGGCCGTTCCTCGGTCCCCTTCACGTCGGGCATCCTGATCGGCATCGGCGAGACGTACGAGGAGCGGGCCGAGTCCCTCTTCGCGCTGCGCAGGGTCGCCCGCTCGTACCACGGCGTCCAGGAACTGATCATCCAGAACTTCCGCGCCAAGCCGGACACGGCGATGCGCGGGATGCCGGACGCCGAGCTGGACGAACTGGTCGCGGCGGTCGCGGTGGCCCGTCTCGTGATGGGACCGGCGGGCAACATCCAGGCGCCGCCCAACCTCGTGGACAGCGAGTACGAGCGACTGATCGCGGCCGGCATCGACGACTGGGGCGGGGTCTCCCCGCTCACCATCGACCACGTCAACCCCGAACGCCCCTGGCCGCAGATCGAGGAACTCACCGAGCGCTCCCGGGCCGCCGGCTTCGAGCTGCGGGAACGGCTCTGCGTGTACCCGGAGTTCGTGCGCCGCGGCGAGCCCTGGCTGGACCCGCGGCTGCGTCCGCACGTGGCCGCGCTGGCGGACCCGGAGACGGGCCTGGCCGTCCCGGACGCGGTGGTCGAGGGGCACCCCTGGCAGGAGCCCGAGGAGGTCTTCGTCGCGACTGGCCGTACCGACCTGCACACCGCCATCGACACCGAGGGCCGTACCGGCGACCGCCGCGACGACTTCGACGAGGTGTACGGCGACTGGGGCGCCCTGCGGGAGGCGGCCGCCCCCGGCATGGCGCCCGAGCGCATCGACACCGACGTCCGCCAGGCCCTGGCGACCGCGGCCGACGATCCGACGAGACTCACGGACGCCGAGGCCCTCGCCCTGTTCCACGCGGACGGCCCGGCCCTTGACGCGCTGACCCGGATCGCCGACGACGTGAGGAAGTCGGCGGTCGGCGACGACGTCACCTACATCGTCACCCGCAACATCAACTTCACCAACGTCTGTTACACCGGCTGCCGGTTCTGCGCCTTCGCCCAGCGCCGCACCGACGCCGACGCGTACACCCTCTCCCTGGACCAGGTCGCCGACCGGGCGCAGCAGGCGTGGGACGTGGGCGCGGTCGAGGTCTGCATGCAGGGCGGCATCCACCCCGACCTGCCCGGCACGGCGTACTTCGACATCGCCAAGGCGGTCAAGGAGCGGGTGCCCGGCATGCACGTGCACGCGTTCTCGCCGATGGAGGTGGTGAACGGCGCGACCCGCACCGGCATGTCGATCCGGGAGTGGCTGACCGCGGCGAAGGAGGCGGGGCTCGACACCATCCCCGGCACGGCCGCCGAGATCCTGGACGACGAGGTCCGCTGGGTCCTCACCAAGGGCAAGCTTCCCACCGCCACCTGGATCGAGGTCGTCACGACCGCCCACGAGGTCGGCATCCGCTCCTCGTCCACGATGATGTACGGCCACGTCGACCAGCCCCGGCACTGGCTGGGCCACCTGCGCACGCTGGCCGGCATCCAGCAGCGGACCGGCGGCTTCACGGAGTTCGTGACGCTCCCCTTCATCCACACCAACGCCCCCGTCTACCTGGCGGGCATCTCGCGGCCGGGCCCGACCATGCGCGACAACCGCGCGGTGACGGCCATGGCTCGCCTCCTCCTGCACCCCCACATCCCGAACATCCAGACGAGCTGGGTGAAACTGGGCGCCGAGGGTGCGGCCGAGATGCTCCGCTCGGGCGCGAACGACCTGGGCGGCACGCTGATGGAGGAGACGATCTCGCGGATGGCGGGCTCGTCGTACGGCTCGTACAAGTCGGTGCGGGACCTGATCGCGGTGGCCGAGGCCGCGGGCCGCCCGGCGAGGCCGCGCACGACGCTGTACGGCGAGGTGTCCGAGGAGCGCCGGCGCGCGGCGGAGGCGTCCGACGGGCACCTGCCGGAGCTGCTGCCGGTACTGGACTGAACGGACCGGGCGGGCCGGACCGGGCGGGCCGGGGCCGGGACCGGAGCGAGCGGGCGGGCAGCGCGCAGTACGATGATCCGACCCCTGTGCGATTAGGTAGGGGGCCCTCATAACGGAGGAGATGCGTACCCGTGGCTGCCCGACTGCTGCCCTCCTGGGTCTGGGTCACCGGTCTGACGGCCGGGGCGACGGTGGCCGTCGTCTTCCTCGCCCTGCAGGCCGACAAGGGGCCGCACCCGACGGCCGCGGCGGTCCGCCCGTCGGCGAGCGCGTCGGCGGGCGCGTCGGCGGGCGCCCACCCCTCCGTGTCCCCGAAGCCCACGAAGGCCCCCGACGTGCCGGCGGCCTCCGGCACGGGCCGCCGGATCGTCTACTCGCTCGGCGCCAAGCGGGTGTGGACGGTCGACGCGAGCGACAAGGCGACCCGTACCTTCACGGTGTGGCCGGGGACGGTGACCCCCGACCCCGGTACCTACGCGATCTCCAAGACCCTGTCCGGCACGACCGGCTCGGACGGCGTCCAGATCGAGCACATCCTCTACTTCGCCTCGAAGTCCGGGCTGTCGATCGCCTTCTCCAACGCGGTCGACGGCTCGTCGCCGCCGCCCGCCGCAGGCAAGCAGACCAGCGGCATCCGCATGCACAAGGCGGACGGCGCGGCCCTGTGGACGTTCGGCACGGAACCGGACACCAAGGTGACGGTGGTCAAGTAGCCGGCGACCGCTCCGGCAGCCGTACGACGACGAGGGCGATCCCGGTGAGCACCAGCACCCGGGTCGCCGCGTCCAGCCCGTTCCAGGTCTTGGACTGCCACATCGAGAACCACTCCCCGCCGATCCCGATGAACCCGGCCCCGAAGAGCAGGACCAGCATCAGCAGGCCGTAGGTGGACAGACGGCGCGCACGGTCGTCGTCCCGCCGGAACCACAGCGCGGTCCCGGCGACGAGCACGAGCGCGGCGACGGTCTCCCACACGATGATGGCGACATAGGCGGTGTTCTGCAGCCCTCTGCCGGTGACGGCCCGCCACATCAGGTCGTCGTCCTTGAACGTCGTGTCCATGGCCAACACGTGCTGGACGAAAGCCTGGTTGGTGCCGAAATCGGTGATGTTCCCGAAGGCGACGAGGGTGATGTAGAGCGCGACCGTGCCGGTGAGCAGGGCGGCGGCGAGGGAGAGCGCACGAGGCGCACGGGAGGTGGACATGTCACCGTCCTTCCCGCTCTCCGCCGTTCACACCCCCGGACCGCCCCCCAGCCGCCCGCGCCCCCCGCCGCGCCGCCGCGGCGGGCCGTTCGCACGCGGGTACCTTGGGCATGAGGGCAGCATGTCAGCTGGGCCCTCCCGTGGGGCGGCTCTCAAGGAGGCTCCCGCTCTGCCACGACGCCGCCTAGGCTGACGCCCATGGCAGAGGACGATCCGCGGGTGGTGGTGGACGCGGGGGCCGGGATGCCCGTGCCCGCACCGGGGGAGCTCTGGACCGTGGGTGCGGTGATCCTGAACGGCCGGGGAGAGGCGTTCGCCCAGAGACGCGGCCCGGACCGCCGTCTGTTTCCCGGCACCTGGGACATCGTGGGCGGACACGTCGAGCCGGGCGAGTCACTGCCGGCGGCTCTCGCCCGCGAGGTCGCGGAGGAGACCGGATGGCGCCTGCGCCGCGTGCGCCGGCTGCTGGGCGTCACCACCTGGACCGGCGACGACGGCGGCGGCCTGCGCCACGAAGCCGACTACCTGGTGGAGGTCGAAGGCGACCTCGGCCGTCCCGCGCTGGAGTGGACGAAGCACTCCGCGTACGACTGGTTCGGTCCCGCCGACCTTCACCTGCTCAAGGAGAACTGTCCGCCGGGGCAGTTCCTGATCCACGACCTGATCGCCGGGGTCCTGGGTGCGCGGGAGAGCGGCCACCCGGCGACGTGATCTCCCTCCGGACGCGGGCCCTCTGCCAGACTTGGTGCGGACCGGCTGCGGGGGTGGTGGGGATGGGGTCGACACGGCCGTCGATGCAGGAGCTGATCGGGCGGCGCCGGAGGGCCGGGTTCGTCGGACGGGCCGAGGAGCGGGCCGCGTTCCGGCACAACCTCGACCTGCCGCCGGAGGACGAGCGCCACCGGTTCCTGTTCCACGTGCACGGCGACGCGGGTGTCGGGAAGACCCGGCTGGTGCGGGAGCTGGAGCAGATCGCCCGGGAGGCCGGGGCGTTGACCGTGTACGTCGACGAGAGCGTGGCCGGCGTGCCCGAGGCCATGGCGGTGATGTGCCATCAGCTCGCGTCCCAGGGTGCGCGGTTCAGGGAACTGGAGCGGCTGCTGGCCGTGCACCGGGAGCGGCGGCACGAGGCGGAGGCCGCCCTGGCGATGGGCGGACCGCAGGACCGGGAGGGCCCGTCGGCGGGGAGCCTGGCGGTGGCGCGGGCGGCTCAGGCGGGGCTGGGGATGGTCCCGGTGGCCGGCGCCTTCGCCGCCGCCCTCGACACGGACCGCCTCGCGCAGGGCGCCGACCGGCTCCGGGCCCGCTTCCGCAGCCAGGAGGACGCCCAACTGGTGCTGTCCCCGGAGCGGGTGCTGACCCCGGTGCTGCTGAGCGAGCTGGCCGGCGCGGCCGGCAACGCCCCCTGGATCGTCCTCCTCCTCGACACCTACGAGCGCACCGGCCCGTTCCTCGACCCCTGGCTGCACGACGTGATGACCACCGACCGCTACGGCGCCCTCCCCGCCAACGTCGTCGTGGTCACCTCCGGCCAGCACCCTTTCGACACGGCCCGCTGGGGCAGCTTCGCCGACTTCAGGACGGACCTGCCGCTCGGCCCGTTCACGGAGGCGGAGGCCAGAGGACTGCTCGCGGACAAGGGAGTGCGGGACGAGCCCGTGGTCGCCGAGGTACTGCGCCTGACGGGCGGGCTTCCGGTACTCGTCTCCACGCTGGCCGAGTCCGGGCCCGTCGGCCCCGGGGAGGTCGGGGATCCGAGCGCCACGGCGGTCGACCGGTTCCTGAAATGGGAAAGGGACCCGGTGCGCAGAGCGGCCGCGCTGGCGGGCGCGCTGCCCAGACGGCTGGACGTGGACGTCTTCCGGTCCGCCGTGGACGGCCCCGAGGACCGGGCGGACGCGCTCTTCGCGTGGCTGCGGGGCATGCCGTTCGTCAGCGAGCGCGGGGGGCGGTTGCAGTACCACGACGTCGTACGGGCGCCCATGCTCCGCCTCCAGCGGCTGCGCTCACCCGAGGGCTGGGCGGAGCGGCACGCCCGGCTCGCCGAGACGTACGGCAGGCGGCGCACGGAGGCCGAAGCCGACCTGGAACCGGACGAGTTGTGGGCGGACGAGGGATGGCGGGAGCTGCGGCTCGGCGAGTCGTACCACCTGCTGTGCGCGAGACCCCGCGCCGCGCTCCCGGCCGCCCTCGCCGACGTCGTCACCGCCTGCGCCCACGGCGACGACGTCGTACGGCCCTGGGTGCGGCTGCTGGCCGAGGCGGGCGAGGCCGCCGACGCCGAGGCCGTACGGACCTGGGGCGGCGACCTCTCCGAGGCGCTCGCCGGTGCCGGGCTCGCCGAGGTGCTCCGGCTGCTGCTCGGCCGCGCCCGGGGCGACGAGCCGTGGCGGGCGACGGCCTGGGCACTGCGCGCCGACGCGCTCGCCCGGGACGGCGCGCCCGAGCGGGCCCTGGCGGAGTACGACCACGCCCTCGCCCTGGATCCGGCCCTGGTCCGGGCCCACCGCGGGCGGGCCGTGACCCGCGGCGGGACGGGCGACTACGAAGGCGCGCTCGCGGGCCTGGACCGGGTGCTCGAACTGGAGCCGGACAACCCGTGGAACGTCATCCTGCGCGGCGAGCACCACCGGCTGGCCCGGCACCACGACGAAGCGGTCGCCGACCTGAGCGAGGGGATCGGGCGCGACCCCACCAGCGAGTTCGCCTGGGCCTCGCGCGGGGCCGCCCACGAGCGCCGGGGCGACCTCGACGCGGCCCTGGCCGACCTCGACCAGGCACTGCGGCTCAAGCCCGACTACGCGTGGGCCCTCGCCCGCCGCGCCCGTGTCTGGCGGGGCCTCGGCGACCAGAGCCGCCGCCTCGCGGACCTGGACCGTGCTCTCGCCCTGCAACCGGACTGGGCCTGGGGCCGCTGCGAACGCGGCGACGCGCTGCGCGTCAACGGCCGTGACGAGGAGGCGCTGGCCGACTACGACCGTGCCCTCGAACTCGACCCCGGCTACGCGTCCGCGTACGCGAGCCGGGGCGTCTGCCTGGCCAACCTGAACCGCCACGAGGAAGCCCTCACCGACCTGGACCGCGCCCTCGCGCTGAATCCGGAGTATCCCTGGGCCCTGGAACAACGGGCCGCTGTCCTGCGCCGGTGCCTCCCCACCCGCCCGACCTGACCGAAATCCGGCCACGCGGGACCACATGACCCACACTTCGCATACCTGGCTGCCCCCTGAACGGACCGTTCCCGGTCGATTACAGTGCTGTGCGCTCGTATGTACGGGCGGTGCCCGTGAGGAGGTCATGGTGGTGAGTGCGACGCCGGGTGCCGTCTGGGGCCGTGCCGAGCAGCAGGACTTCCGGAGCCGGGTGCGGGGCGCGTTGCTCGGGTCCGCCCTCGGGGACGCGCTCGGCGGCCCCGTGGACGGCCTGACGCTGGAGGAGATCAGGGCGGCCTACGGGCCCGAGGGGCTGGTGGATCTCGGGTTCGGGTCCGGGCGGCGCGGGACGGTGACCCATCACACCCAGCTGACCCTCTTCACCGTGGACGGCCTGATAAGAGCCCAGGTGAGGCGGGACACCGGAGCCTGGCACCCGCCGACCGACCTGCACCGGGCGTATCTGCGGTGGGCGGCCACCCAGCGGGACTGGGGGCCGGACGAGCGGCGCAAGGAGGACGGGTGGCTGGCCCGGGAGGAGTGGCTGTACGCCCGGCGGGACCCGACGCGCTCGCTGCTGATGGGGCTCGGGGACGAGACCATGGGGACCCTGGAGTCGCCGAAGAACCCCGACGACATGGGGCCGGAGGCAGTCGCCCGGTCCGCGCCGTTCGGGCTGCTGGTCGGCTGGGAGCCGCAGCTGGTCGTCCAGCTGGCCGTGGAGTGCGCGGCGCAGACCCACGGGCACCCGACCGCCTGTCTCTCGGCGGGCGGGTACGCGGTGATCGTGCACGCGCTGGCCCGGGGGGACTCGCTGGACGGGGCCGTCCAGCGGGCGCTGGCCCTGCTCGCCGCCCGACCGGGGCACCAGCCCGTCTCGGACGCGTTGCAGCACGCGCTCGGCGCCGTACGGCAGGGGATGCCCTCCCCGGCGCGGGTCGAGGAACTGACCGGCGACGGGGCGGCGGACGGGACGCTCGCGGCCGCCGTGTACTGCGCGCTCGTGGGTGAGGACGTACGGCACGGACTGTGCCTCGCCGTCAACCAGGCCGGACCCTCCGCCGTCGCCGGGACCCTCACCGGCGGCCTGCTCGGCGCCCTGCACGGCGAGACGGCCCTCCCACCGGCCTGGCTGGCCGAACTGGAGGGCCGTCCCACGATCCTCGAACTCGCCGACGACTTCGCGATGGAGATGACCCAGGGCCCGGCCCTGCACGGTCCGGCGGGCGCGGCCCCCGGCTGGCTGGCCCGCTACCCGCGTTAGGCGTCCGTGGGCGGAGGCGGAGTGACGTGCTCAGCCGACGCGGAGCGGCCTGACCCCGTCGGGCTCGAAGTCACCGACGGTCCGTGGTCGCGTCCAGGCAGGACTCCGCTGGCCCACCACCGGGACACTGGGCGGGAGCCACCCTGTCGAGGTGTGGATGACGCCGGGGTCCGAGGCGAGCCTCGGGTTGGTCTCGGACTGGATGTCCGGCAGGTTCCCGGGGCCGCCGCCGTGGGAGACCTTCTCGCCGGTCCGGAACACCCGGAAACCGACCTGCCCGAGGCCGGGTACCGAGCAGGGGCGGGCACGGGAGCCGGCCCTGCCCAGCGCACGCCACGGTCCGGTCTTCGCGCCCGTCGGGGGTTCGGGCCCCACCGGCCTCTTCGCGCACGCGACGGGGGCGCGGTGTCATCGCGCCCCCGTCGCCTACGGTCGGCCGGCGCCCGTCAGTCCTGGACCGGCCTTCCCGCCTGAGCCTGCGCCTGCGGCTGTGCCTGTGCCGGGACCCTCGCGGCCGCGCCGTCCCCGTCCGTGTTCACCGTCTCGATGATCGCCAGACGCTCCGGGGTGTCCTCCGGCTTCAGGTAGCCGATGAGGATGTAGAGGACCAGGGAGACGGCCAGCGGGACCGACACCTGGTACTGGAGCGGTACGCCGCCGTCGACGTTCCAGTTGATCGGGTAGTTGACCAGCCAGAAGGCCAGCAGGCCCGCCGCCCAGCTGGTGAGCGCGGCCGTCGGGCCGGAGCGGCGGAACGGGCGCAGCAGACCCAGCATCATCGGGATCGCGATCGGGCCCATCAGACCGGCCACCCACTTGATGACCACCGTGATGATGTCCTTGAACGTGGGCGAGTTGACCTGGGTGGCCACCGCCATGGACAGGCCGAGGAAGACCACCGTCGTCACCCGGGCCGCGATCAGCCCGGAACGCTCGCCCCAGGTCCGGGCCCGCGACGACAGCACCGGCGCCACGTCACGGGTGAAGACGGCGGCGATCGCGTTGGCGTCGGAGGAGCACATCGCCATCGTGTGGGAGAAGAAGCCGACGACGACCAGGCCCAGCAGACCGTGGGGGAGGAGCTGTTCGGTCATCAGGCCGTAGGAGTCGGAACCGTCCGGCTTCTGCGCGTGGACGAGCAGGGGCGACATCCACATGGGGAAGAACAGGACCACCGGCCAGATCAGCCAGAGCGCCGCGGAGAGGCGGGCGCTGCGCTCGGCCTCCTTGGGGCCGGCCGTCGCCATGTAGCGCTGGGCCTGGTTGAGCATGCCGCCGTTGTACTCGAAGAGCTTGATGAAGAGGAAGGCGAGCAGGAAGACCGTGCCGTAGGGGCCGACCAGCGGCTTGCCGTGACCGTGCAGGGCCGGCTGGTCGAAGGCGTCGAAGATGCCGATGCCCTTGTCGTTCAGCTTCAGCACGACGGCGACGAACATCGAGACGCCGGCCAGCAACTGGATGACGAACTGGCCCAGTTCGGTCAGCGCGTCCGCCCACAGGCCGCCGATCGTGCAGTAGATCGCGGTGATCGCGCCGGTGATGAGGATGCCCTGGTTGAGCGAGACACCCGTGAACACCGACAACAGGGTGGCGATCGCCGCCCACTTGGCGGCCACGTCGACGATCTTCAGCAGCATGCCGGACCAGGCCAGCGCCTGCTGCGTGGTCAGGTTGTACCGGTTCTTCAGGTACTCCAGCGGGGAGGCCACGTGGAGGCGGGACCGGAGCCGGTTGATGCGCGGGGCGAAGAGTTTCGAACCGATCGCGATGCCGAGCGCGATCGGGAAGGACCAGGTGACGAAAGACGTCACGCCGTAGGTGTAGGCGATGCCCGCGTACCCGGTGAACATCACCGCGCTGTAGCCGGACATGTGGTGCGAGATGCCGGAGAGCCACCAGGGCATCTTTCCGCCGGCCGTGAAGAAGTCGCTCACGTTGTCCACGCGCTTGTGCGACCAGATGCCGATCGCGACCATCACGCCGAAGTAGCCGATGAGCACGGCCCAGTCGAGCCCGTTCATGTGCCCCCCTTCTAGGGTCCGCCTTCTGAACTCCGCTCAGCTGGCTGGCACTTCGCATAAGCGGAGTGGGGACGGGGAAGGCCGCGAAGTGCCCGCTCATCGTGGGTTCGGTCGCGAGGGCGCGACAAGCGGGCGTAAGGTCAAGGGAAAGTAAAATCGTTCGCCTTGCTGACCTTGATTCATATCCATGAACTTCTGAGAGTGGTCCCGGATAAGCCGGAACCGGCGCCTCAGCGCATCAGCTCCCCCGCGTTGACCAGCAGCGACTGGCCCGTGATGGCCCGCGCCCGGTCCGACGCCAGGAACACCGCCGCGTCCGCCACGTCCCCGTCCGTCGCCAGCTCCGGCAGCGCCATCCGCTCCGTCAGCCGTCCCAGCACCTCCTCCTCCGGCACCCCCTCGCTGTGCGCCGTGAACTGCACGTAGGCCTGCACCGGCGGCCCCCACATCCAGCCGGGCAGTACCGTGTTGACCCGGATCCGGTACGGCCCCAGCTCCCGCGCCAGCGAGTACATCGCGCTGGTCAGCGCCCCCTTCGAGGCGGCGTACGCGGCCTGCCGCACCCGCGAGGGCGCGGCCACCGCCGACTGCGTCCCGACGAAGACCACCGAGCCGCCCCTCTCCTTCATCGCCGGCAGGCACGCCCGGGTCATCCGCAGCGTCCCCAGCAGGTTGACGTCGACGACCGACGCCCAGGTCGCGAAGTCCGCGTCCTCGACCCCGCCGAAGTAGGAGTCCCAAGCGGCCACGTGCACCACCGCGTCGATGCCCCCGAACCGCTCCCGGGCCAGCGCCGCCAGCGCCTCGCACTGGCCCTCGTCGGTGATGTCGGTGGGACGGTACGCGGTCCGGCCGCCCTCGGGATCGATCCCGGCCGCGCTCTTGACGAGGTTCGCCCCGGTCCGCGCACCGAGCACGGCGTTCCCGCCGTCCCGTACGACGGCCGCCGCGACCTGATGCCCCAGCCCGGCGCCGACCCCCGAGACGACGACCGTCTTGCCTGCGAGCAGTGACATCGATGACCTCCGGGCTCTGGCGCTTTATCTGACGGAGCGTCAGAGTATGGGCGAGCGCGAGCGGAAGGAAGGGAAGGCGCATGAGCGAGGACACGCACAGCGAGGTGTACGCCGAACTGGCGGCGGTCGGCCCGTACGGCGTCCGCCCCGGTCACGCCCTCATCACCATGGTCGAACCGCATCCCGGCCACGAGTACGCGTACAACCGCTGGTACGAGGACGACCACTACTACGCCGGCGCCATGGCCATGCCCTGGATGTACGCGGGCCGCCGCTGGGTCGCCACCCGCGACCTGCAACTCCTGCGCCACCCCGAGAAGTCGGCGATCGCCCAGCCCGTCACCGCCGGCTGCTACCTCTCCGTCTACTGGATCACCGACGGCCGCTACGCCGACCACATGAAGTGGACGGTCGCCGTCAACCGGCGGCTGAACCGGGACGCGCGCGTCTACCAGGACCGCACCCACGTCTTCACGTCGTTCCAGGACCACGAGACCACGGTGTACCGGGACGGGGCCGCCGGACCCCGCGACTTCCACGCCCTGGACCACCCGTACGCCGGGCTCGTGATGGAGGTCGTCGACAGCGAGTCGCCCGAGCAGCGGACGGAACTGCTGGAGTGGCTGCGCGGCCGCCACCTGCCCAGGCGGCTCGCCGGCTCCCCGGCGGCCATGGTCACGGTCTTCCGTCCCACGCCCCTGCCCGGCGACCGGATGGCCTACGTGAAGCAGGTGGAGGGCGTCGACACCCGGCTGACCCTGCTGTGGTTCCTGGAGACGGACCCGAGGCAGTGCTGGGACGCCCGCTTCACCGGCCTGGACGAGGACGTCGCCGGATCCGGTCTGGGCAGGGTGGAACTGGTGGCACCGTTCGTACCGACCGTGCCGGGCACGGACCGTTACGTGGCGGAGCTGCGGGAGACCAGGTAGCTCACTTCAGTTCGTCGGGACACGGCGTGCCCCGGGGCAGCTGGTACGGGGCCGCCAGCCGGTAGGTCCCCGCCTTCGGTGCCAGCAGCATCGTCCACCGGTCGCCCTTGGCGTCCTCCGGCGTCTCCAGCAGGCAGCCGCTGACGTTGACGTACGTCTTCGGCGAGCCCTCGGCCCGGTGCTTGGACGCCGGGGTCTCCTGCGGCGGCTTCAGGCTCTTGCCGTCCGCGTCGACGATGCTCAGCCACGGCGAGTACGGGATCCGGATCAGGATCCGCCCGGCCGTGCGCACCTCGATGGTCAGCTCGCCCTGCTCCGCGCTGTCGACCACCGCGTCGGGCTCGGCGAGCGGCGTCGGATCGGTCACCCGGAACAGCTGCCAGTTGGCGTCGCCCCAGACCTGCTTCAGATACGGCATCCCGCGCCGCACCAGCGCCCGCTCGCGTTCGCCGCCGTCCCCGTCGGGGTCGTCCTTCGGCAGCACCACGAAGTGCACGGCCCAGCGCTGCAGCCACTCGTGGTAGTTGGCGGAGTTGAGGGTGTCGTCGTAGAAGAGCGGGTTGCGCTCCATGTCGGCCTGACGGTTCCAGCCGCGGGCCAGGTTGACGTACGGCGCGAGCGCGGACGCCTCCCGGTGCGAGCGGGCCGGGACCACCTCGACGCGGCCCTTCTCGGCGCCGACCTGCTGGAGCTGGTGGACGAGCGGAGCCAGCTCGCGGGCCCAGGACGCGGCCGGCGTCGTATGGACGATGTCGTCGACCGCCTTGAAGCCGATCCAGCCGACGAAGCCGAGGAAGGCGAGCACGGTGACGTAGTACTTGCGCGAGCGCGGCACGGTGTAGGGAAGGGCCGCGATCAGGGCCGCACCCGCGAACAGCATCGGCAGCCGCGAGATGTTCGACCCGATCTGCGAACTGACCAGCCACACCAGCACGACCCCGAGGCTGTACACGGCCGCCGTCAGCCGGACCGTCTTCCACTCCTCGGGGACGAGGAAGAGGCAGAGCAGGCCGTACAGCAAGGGCATGATCACCGAGCCGAAACCCATCGGCTGGGTGCCGGAGAACGGGAACAGCAAGGCGGAGACGGCGACCACGACCGCGGGGGCGAGGCCGAGCGCCCAGGCGCCCGGCCGCCGCTTCTGCAGGAACAGCGCGACCGCGACCAGGCCGACGAAGAGCCCGGCCACCGGCGACGACATCGTGGCCAGGGCGGCGAACGGGGCGGCGACCAGTGCCTTCGCCCACCTCTTGTGGCGCCAGCGGTGCGGCCAGCAGAACACCGCCCCCACCGAGGCCAGCGCGAACACCGTGCCGAGGCCGAAGGTGACCCGCCCGGAGACCGCGTTGCAGATCAGCGCCAGCACGCCGGCGAGCGAGGCCCACAGGGGGTTCTTCACCGCGCGGCTGCGGATGAGGAGCAGGGTCAGCAGTCCGGCCGAGACCGTGCCGGCGATCATCATCGTGGTACGGACCCCGAGCACCGACATCAGGTACGGCGAGACCACGCTGTACGACACCGGGTGCATACCGCCGTACCAGGCGAGGTTGTACGCCGAGTCCGGGTGCCGCCCGACGAACTCGGCCCAGGCGTCCTGCGCCGCGAGATCGCCACCACTGTTCGCGAACGTGAACAGCCAGATGACGTGCAGCACGCCGGCGAGGGCCGTGACCGCCAGCACCGGGTGCCGCGACGGCCACTCGCGCAGCGGTTCGTCCAGATCCAGAAGGCGACGGAGACCGCCGTTACGCTGTGTGCCGGGTCTGTCGTGCGTGCCGTGCGGCCCCGTCTTGGGCAGGGCTATTCGCGGGCCGGCTACCGGGCCCGGATCGGCGTCGTCGGCACGTGTCGGCTCCGCTGTGGCCACCTGAAGGCACTCCCCGTGTCCCGTCTTCTGTTCTCGGCCGCGTCCCACAGTGTTACCGGCCGCTTCTCGTCCAGTTCGCGGCCGTGTCCCGGCGGCCTGCGACCTGCCCCGTTTCGTGACGCTAGCACGCACCCCGCCGCGGGGCCCTGGGATGGGCCGCCATCAGCGGGGTGCGGGTACGGAATGTGTGTCTTGTGTCAGCCGAGGCGGGTCAGCTTGCTCGTGAACCCGGGCTCGGCCAGATCCTTCTGCAGGGCCACCGGGACCTGGACCGCGGACCCGGAGCCGTCACCCACGGTGAGCGCGCCGACCTTGGTGCCGGCCTTCGCGGTGTGCGGCACGTCGTCGGCCTGGAAGGTCAGCTTCACCTTCAGCCCCGACCAGCCGACCGCGGTGACGTCCTCGGTCGCCACGACCGGGGTACGGCCGCCGAGGCCGTCGTCGACATACCCGACGACGGCACCCTTCTTGTAGATCGTCGCCGACTTCAGCGCGCCCTGGGCGGCCCGGATCAGCTTGTCGCCGCCGTTGAGCGCGGCGGTGAGGATGCTGTTGTCCGAGGCGGCGCTGGCCGGCTGCCGGAGCACCGCGCCGATGATCGTGCGCGTCTCGCCGTTCACGTCCTTCTTCGCGGCGAAGACCAGGTTGCCGAGGGCGGAGGTGGTGGTGCCGGTCTTGATGCCGACGACGTCGTTGTGGCCGACCAGCTGGTTCCAGTTGCCGTGGTTGGCGCCCTTGTAGTCGTCGTACGACATCATCGCGGCGACCTCACGGAACGACGGCTCGCTCGACATGGCCGCCTTCGCCAGCTTCACCTGGTCCACGGCCGTGGAGACGGTCGAGTCGGTGAGGCCGGAGGGGTCGGTGTACGTCGTGTCGGTCATGCCGAGCTTCTTCGCGGTGGTGTTCATCTTCGCCACGAACGCCTTCTCGGAACCGGCGTCCCAGCGGGCCAGCAGCCGGGCCACGTTGTTGGCGGAGGCGATGAGGATGCTCTCCAGGGCCTCGCGCTGGGTGATCGAGTCGCCGGCCGTCACGTCGACGGTGGACTCCTGCCCGGCGTTCGACTGGTCCTGGGCCGCCTGGTCGATCTTGATCTTGGGGCCGGCGGCGCCGCTCTTCAGGGGGTGGTCGCGCAGCACGATGTACGCGGTCATCACCTTGGCGACGCTGGCGATCGGCACGGCCTTCTGCTCGCCGGAGGAACCGAACGAGCCGATGCCCTGGACGTCGAGAGCGGCCTGGCCGTCGGCCGGCCACGGGATGTCGGCCTTGCCGCCGCCGAAGGTGTAACTGTCCTTCGCGGTGAGGTCGAGGGCGGGCTGGGGGAGCGGACGGAAGGTCTGTACGACCGCAAAGACGATCAGCAGGAGTATGACCAGGGGCGTCCAGATCTTGACCCGCCGGACAGCCGTTCTGACCGGAGTCTGCGGCGGCGGAGGCGTGTTGGTCAGCTCGGCGAGCAGGTCCAGCGGGGGCTTCGGGGGCAGCGGCACCTGGGTGGTGCGCTCCGGGCCGACCTGGGGGATGACGGTGGTGCGGGTGGTGGAGGCGGTGCCGGGCTTGGCGTCCGGCTCGGCGCCCGGTTTGGTCCCCGGCTTGAGGTCCGACCTGAGGGCGACGAACTTGCTGGTGCGCTCGGGTTCGGACTCGGGGGTCTTGGGCCTGGGGCCGAGCTTGAGCGTGGTGGTGGGCTGGTCGACCTGCACCGGGCGGGGTGCCTTGAGCATGGTGGTGGGCTGGTCGACGGCGTCCTCGGCATCGCCTTCGCCGGCCGTCGTCTTCCCGCCCGCACCATCCGTGCGGGCATCGTCGTCGGGTGCGGGTGCTCCCTGCGGGTCGTCCTCGCGGTCGGCGTCTTCCGGCGCCGCGTCCTCGGGTGCCGCGTCTTCCGGCGCCGCGTCCTCGGGTTCGGCCCCGTCCTCGGGGTCGTCCTCGGGCGCCGCGTCCTCGGGTGCGGTGTCGTCGGGTTCCTCGGGCTCGTCCTCCGGTGCCGCGTCCTCGGGTTCGGCGGCGTCCTCCGGCTCGGCGGGGGTCCGCGGGTCGGCGGGCTGGGGGGCCGCCTTCGCGTCCGCCGTCGCCTCAGGCTTCGTAACGGCCTTGTCGGCGTTCTCCGATGGCCCGGGGGTTCCCTGGGGCTCCTCGGCGTCCTCGGGGCCCCCCACGGGCTCCGTGGCCGCCTCGGGCCGCTCGGGCTCCTGCGGGGAGTCGTGTTCCTCCGCGTCCTCCGCGTCCTCGCCGGATTCCCCGGCCTTCTCCGCCGGCGTACCCGTGCGTACCCACGCGGCCACCGCCTGACGGAGCTTCGTGTCGTCTTCGCCGTCCGTCTTCAGGTCCCGTACCGAGAAGATCCGGGTCGCGGTGTCCACGCCACCGGACGTATCCGTCTCGTCCTCGGCGGTCGCCGCCAGCCGTGGGTCGCGTGGTTCGGGAACCGTTCCCGCACCCCCCGACGTCGGTTCTGCCGACGACTCGCGCTGCTTCGACCTGTCGGGGGACTCGCCCGCCACCGATGCCTCCTCCACGCTCCGCACGTCTCCGTGCGCTGTCCGAACCATGTACCAGTGTCCTGTGTGCGGGCTTAGCCCCTGTGGTAGACGAGAACGACATACCTTCCGGTTCCCTTACAAACCGGTCACGCACCCTCGACAGACCAATGTGAGAGGGGTCACCCTGTCATTCATCCACGCGGGGAGGCATGGATGGGCAGGAGCCGCAGAACACTTCCGGAGGAGCTTCTGCTGCTCGCACTGGACCCGACCACGGGTACCACTGCGCAGCCGCAGTCGCTCGACCTCGGTCTGGCCGGAGCACAGCTAGTGGAGCTGGCGCTGGCCGGACGGATAGCCCCAGACGGGGATCGTATCGCCGTGGTGCAACCACGGCCGACTGGAGATCCGACTTTGGACTGCGCGTTGGAGTTGCTGCGAAGGCGCGGCGCTCCCGTGCGGGCTGTGCACTGGATCGGTGGGCCACGTCTGGGACTTCGCCAGACGTACCTCTCGCATCTGGAGCGGTGCGGCATGGTGCATGCCGTGGCGGGCCAGATGTGCGGGGTGCTGCCGACGACCCGGTACCAGGCGACGGACAACGAGATCTGCCGGGACATCCGTGCCCGGCTGGATTCGGCGATCCGTACCGGCGTACCACCGGACCCGCGGACCGCGGCGCTCGCCGCCCTGGCCCACGCGGTCGGTCTCGGCAAGCACCTGTATCCGGGGAACGAGGGACGCTCCTCGCGTTCCCGGCTGCGGGACCTGATCCGGCACGACCCGATGGGCGGGCTCGTGGCCCACGCCGTCATGGACGTGCAGAACGGCGCGGGTGCCCAGCCGCGCCGCGGCCCGGCCGCCCCGGCCGGGCGTCAGGCCGGACCTGGCAACAGGCCCGGTGCGCCGGAACCCGCCCGCGGAGTTCCGATGCAACCGCGCCGAGGTGCGGGCGCGATGGCACGAGCCGTGGTGCACTGAGCCGCAGTCCCACGGCAGCGACAGCCGGCAACACAGCATCCCTGAGACCCGGTTCGGGAGCCGCTGGTCCGAGCGGGGCGGTGAGGCGCACGCGGTACGCGCCCCACCGCCCCGCCCGGCTTTTCCGGAACGTGCCCGAACCGACGCGTACGCGCCGCATAAACACGGTTTCCCAGCGGTAGGAACCACCTTGGTGGCAGTCTGCTCAACAGCAGATACGCAAAGGTGGTAGCAGCAGGCAGGCAGCCGGAGGTGCACGTCCCGTGGCGTCCAATGTCAATCCAACCGTCAGGCGACGCCGGCTCGGCCAGGAGCTGCGCAGGCTCCGCGAGCTCAAGGGCATGACGGCGGAGGAAGTGGCGGAGCGGCTGCTCGTTTCGCAGTCGAAGATCAGCCGGCTGGAGAACGGGCGCCGGAGCATCAGCCAGCGCGATGTCCGCGACCTGTGCGGGGTCTACGAGGTCGAGGACCAGCGGGTCGTCGAGTCCCTGATGGAGATGGCCAGGGATTCCCGGCAGCAGGGCTGGTGGCATGCGTTCGGAGACATCCCGTACAGCGTCTACATCGGCCTGGAGACCGACGCCGAGTCGCTGCGGGTGTACGAACCCCAGCTGGTCACCGGGCTGTTGCAGACCCGGGCGTACGCCGAGGCCCTGGTGCAGGGGGCCTTGCCGGAGACGTCGGCCGCCGACATCGAGAAGCGGGTCCAGGTCCGCATGCGGCGACAGGAACGTATCACCGCCGAGCTCAACCCCCTTCGGCTCTGGGTGGTACTCGACGAGGCCGCGCTGCGCCGGCTCGTCGGCAACCGGCTCGTGATGCGCGAGCAGCTGGAGTACCTGATCGAGATGTCCCAGCAGCCGCACATCACCGTCCAGGTGCTGCCCTTCGAGGTGGGCGCGCATCCCGGCCTCAACGGCCAGTACGCGATCCTGGAGTTCGCCGACGCGGCCGACTCCAGCGTCGTCTACCTGGAGGGCGTGACCAGCGACCTGTACCTGGAGAAGGCCCACGACGTGCAGAAGTACGCGGTGATGTACGAGCACCTGCGGGCCCAGTCGCTCAACGTCGAGCAGTCCCGGCAGTTCATCGCCGACGCGGCCAAGGAGTACGCCCGCTGAGCCGCCGATGAGCCCTCCCGGGCAGCGGGCGCCGGATCTTACACCGGTGCCACGCTCCGGCGGAAGTCTCCCCTGGAATATGCCATCCGGTCGAGTGAACGAGTGCTCCAGGCGAGGGAGTTGGCTAGTAGCGTCGATCACGCCAACCGGTCAGAAGGTTGGCGTGATTCGCACTACAGCAAGCACCGCAGCAACTCGCTACAGGAGTGGACATGGCACTGCTTCAGGGCGCCACGGAGACGTGGACGAAGTCCTCCTATTCCGCAGGGAACGGGGCGTGCGTCGAGGTCAAGTCACCGACGACCGCTGGACTCGCCGTACGCGACTCCAAGGTCGAGGAGGGCCCGGTCCTCGCGTTCCCGACCGGCGCATGGAACGCGTTCGTGGCTTCGGTCAAGGCGTAGGGGCACTCGCTGACCCATCCGGCCACGCTCCAGACGACGACAACCACAACTGCACAAGCGTCACCTCAAGAGCCCTCTCGACTAGCTCGCCGTCCTTGCCGAGGGGGCTCGGCTTGTGCCCTCCGGTCCGCCCGTCGGATCGGTCGCCGGTCCGGTCACCGCGCAACCTGGCGGACGGGGAAGGCCACATCGCACACCGGGTCCAACGGGCCCGCCGCGTCCCAGTCCGCGAAGTAGACCTCCCGGCACGGACCGTCGTACTCCAGGACGGCCGCCGAACCCTTCCCCGGGCCGCCCCGCCGGGCCACCCACCCCTCCACCGCCTCGAAGGCCGCCAGGATCTGCGGATGGGCCACCTGCGCCTTGCTGATCCGCGTGTACGCCAGCGTGCGCGCCGGCTCGACGCGCACCTTCGTCTCCCAGGCCCGCCCGTGCCGCTCCGCCCAGGCCCTGGCCGCCGCCTCGTCCGCCACCGGGACACAGGCCTCGGCCGGCCCGTCGCTCTCCATGGACACCTCCGCGTAGTACACGACGAACGGCGCCCCGGTCACACCCCCGCACTCGCGGGCCGCCGCCTCCAGCCTGCCCAGCGCGGCGCCGATCCAGGCGGGCAGCTCGTCCGCCAGGGTGTGCCGCGTCTCGGTGATCACCACCTGCGCCGGCACCTCCACCGTCTCCACCGCGAACGTCTCGTGCATCTCCGAACTCCTTCCCGACAGCCGTCCACGGAGATACGCGGCCAGGGTCCGCTGCCCGGCGACCCGCTGCTCGACATCCGCCCAGTAGGCGGCCAGCAGCCGAGCGGCCGTGTCGCCATGCTCCGCCTCGACCACCTCGGCGACGCGCGCCAGCGGCATGTCCAGCCGGCGCAGCAGCGCCACCAGCCGGGCGCGCTCCACCTGCCCGGCCCGGTAGTAGCGGTAGCCGGTCGCCTCGTCGACGTGCGCCGGCGCCAGCAGCCCCAGCCGGTCGTACAGGCGCAGCGCCTTCGCCGAGAGCCGGGACCGCGCCGCGAACGCGCCGATCGTGAGCAGTCCCTCGTCCACAGCGTCAGCGTCCTCCACGGCCACATCCTCCGTCACCGGGCACCCGTGGCCCGGCTGAACCGACGCTCGTCCCTGCCCCAGGGGCAAGGTCAAGCGGCGGGAACGGGAAACGCCGACGGCGGTCACGGGAGCGTCTCCCGTGACCGCCGTCGCAAGACCCCGTACGTCAGCCGATGGCCTTCTCCACCGCGGCCACGACCTCCGCCGACTCCGGCTCGGTCTGCGGTGCGAACCGGGCGACGACCTGGCCGTCCCGCCCGATCAGGAACTTCTCGAAGTTCCAGCGGATGTCACCGGTGTGCCCCTCGCCGTCGGCGAAGGAGGTGAGACGGTCGTACAGCGGGTGCCGGCCGGCCCCGTTGACCTCGACCTTCTCGGTCAGCGGGAAGGTCACGCCGTACGTCGCCGAGCAGAACTCGGCGATCTCCTCGGCGCTGCCGGGCTCCTGCCCCATGAACTGGTTGCAGGGCACCCCGAGCACGGTGAAGCCCTGCGCCGCGTACCGCTCCTGCAGCCGCTCCAGGCCGCCGTACTGCGGGGTCAGACCGCACTTGGAGGCCACGTTGACAATGAGCACGGCCTGGCCGGCATAGCCCGGCAGGTCGGCGGAACCGCCCTGGAGAGCACCGATCTCGATGTCGAGCACGGACCCGTTGTTCTCGGTAGTCGTCATGAGCGGATGCTAACTCCGCACAGTGACCGCGCGGGTGCCGGCCTCCACCAGCACGTCCCCCGCCGCCGTCCGCGAGTACAGCACCGACCGACCGGCCCGCCGCCGTTCCACCAGCCCGGCATCCAGCAGGACGCGCAGATGCCGCCCGACGGAGCCCAGCCCCTGCCCGGTCACCGCCGTCAGATGGGTCGTGCTCAGCGGGGCGTCCAGCAGCACCAGCACACCGGCGCGCGCGCCGCCCAGCAGCGCCGTGAGGGCAGCCGGGACCGCCTGCGCCGCGGGGTCGGAGAGCGCGCCGGCGCACGGGTAGACCAGCGCGTAACGGTCCGGCTCCTCCCAGGAGACCCAGCCGGTCCTGGGCGTCACCGGGACGAGCAGCAGATCCGCACCGGAGATCTCGCGGGGCGGGTACTCGTGCAGGTTGACCTGGAGCCGGTTGGCGCCGAGCCAGCGGGTCCGCCCCGGCCGCACCGAGTCCAGCACCTCGGCCCAGCCGCCCCGGCTGACCTGCGCGGTCCGGGCGAACACATCCGCCTCCAGAATCCGCCGCCGCCGCTCCCAGGACGGCCGTACGGTCACCTCCCACACGTACGTCAGCAGCTCGGCCGCCCGCCCGGGCAGGTCGTCGCGCTCCAGGGCGGCGGGCAGCGGACCGGCGAGGGCGACCCGGAGGTGCGCCCGGGCCTCGTCGGGGCGGGCCGACCGCACCCGCGCGATACCGGCCTCGACGCTCTCGCCGTCCCGGGGAGTGGGGGTGAGGAAGTCGGCGGTCCAGACGCGGCCGAGCCCGGCACGGATCAGCAGCGCGGTCACGGGGTCGGCGGCGAGCCGTGCCCGGTAGGCGGGCAGATGCGCGTCCAGCCAGTGCCGCTCGCCGGGATGGGCTGCGGTGCCGCCGTGCAACAGCCGGAGACTCGCGAAGGTCTCGGCGAAGGGAGAGAGCAGAAAGCGGCTACGGGCAAGCGTGTCCGCGTTGAGCTGCCACCAACCCAAGGGGGTCTCCCTGTCCTTGGACCCTCTCGCTTCTGCGGAGGGTCTGGCGCCTGTCAGGGCCTGTCACTGTCGCGGAGGCTCTGGCGTCTGTTAGAGCCTCTCGCATCCGCGGAGGGTCCGGCGCGAGTGAGAGCCTCTTGCTTCCGCGGGAGGCTCACCACTCGTGAGGACCTTTCGCGTCCGTGCGAAACAATAACGGCCGCCCGCAGCGCCCCCGAGACTCCCGACCATGCCCACCAGCTACCGGTCCCTTTTCCGCACACCCGAGTTCACCCCCCTCTTCCTCGGCTCCGCCGCCCAGAACGCCGGCGGTACCGTCGGCGGGCTCGCCCTAGGCACGCTCGTCTACCGCAGCACCGGCTCCCCCCTCCTCTCCGCGCTCAGCATGTTCGGCCCCTCCCTCGCCCAGGTGCTCGGCGCGACCTTCCTGCTCTCCGGCGCCGACCGGCTGCCCCCGCGCACCACCCTCGCCGCGATCTCGGCCACCTTCGCCGCCGGCACCGCGGCCATGGCGCTGCCCGGCCTCCCGCCCGGCGTCCTGCTCACCGCCGTCCTGCTGCTCGGCCTCGTCGCCTCGCTCGGCGGCGGGGTCCGCTGGGGGCTGCTGAACGAGATCCTCGCCAAGGACGGCTATCTGCCCGGGCGTTCGCTGTTCAACATGATGAGCGGGGTGGTGCAGATCACCGGTTACGCCACCGGTGGCGCCCTGCTCGCCGCCGTCTCCCCCCGCGTCTGCCTGCTGCTCGCGGCGGCCCTCTACCTGACGTCCGCCGTCGTGACCCGCGCCGGCCTCACCGCCCGCCCGCCCCGTGCCGCCGGCCGCCCCTCCGTCGCGGAGACCCGCCGCACCAACGCCCTGCTGTGGGCGTCCCGCCCGCGCCGCCTCACCTATCTCGGCCTGTGGCTGCCCAACGGTCTGGTCGTCGGCTGCGAGTCGTTGTACGTGTCGTACACCCCGGGCGCGGCCGGCACCCTCTTCGCCTGCGCCGCCCTCGGCATGCTGGCCGGTGACGTGACCGTCGGCCGCCTGCTCCCGCCCGCCGTCCGCACCCGCACGGCCACCCCCCTGCTCCTGCTCCTGGCCACGCCCTACCTGCTCTTCGTCCTCCACCCACCGCTGGCACTCGCCGCGGTGTGCGCCACCGTCGCCTCCGTCGGCTTCGGCGCGAGCCTGGTCCAGCAGGAGCGGCTGATGAGCCTGACGCCCGACGAACTCAGCGGCCACGCACTGGGGTTGCACTCGGCGGGGATGCTGACCATGCAGGGCGTGGGTGCGGCACTGGCGGGCTCGGTGGCCCAACTCACCTCGCCCGCCGGCGCGATGACCCTGATGGCACTCGCGTCACTTGCCGTGACGCTGACGCTGGCTACTGCCGGTCG
Organism: Streptomyces sp. NPDC026515; assembly: GCF_055567595.1. Classification (NCBI taxonomy): domain Bacteria; kingdom Bacillati; phylum Actinomycetota; class Actinomycetes; order Kitasatosporales; family Streptomycetaceae; genus Streptomyces; species Streptomyces sp. NPDC026515. The sequence continues at coordinate 280,507 of NZ_JBVHQD010000006.1, read as the reverse complement.
GCAGGAGCGGAGGATCCCGGCGCCGGCTGCCGCGGATCCCGCGGAGCGGTGACCTCGGCAGCGGGCCCGAACCCGTCCGCGACGGCGGCGATCTGCTCGATACCGGCCTTGAGGGCGGCCTGTCCCTCCGGAGCCTCCAGTTCCCGCTCGTTCTTCTCGACCTCCTGGTCGAGCCGCTTGGTCGCACGCTCGAAGTAACGCAGCAACTCGACCGGGAAGGGCATCACCAGCGTGGAGTTCTTCTCGGCCGCGACCTCGACGACCGTCTGCAGCAGCCGCAGCTGCATCGCCTCGGGCGAGTCGGACATGATCCGGGAGGCGTTGGCGAGCTGCTGCGCGGCCTGGAACTCACCGTCGGCGGTGATGACGCGGGCCCGCCGCTCCCGCTCGGCCTCAGCCTGCCGGGACATGGACCGCTTCAGCGACTCCGGCAGCTGTACGTCCTTGATCTCGACGCGGTCGATGTGGATGCCCCACTCGGCGGCCGGGCTGTCGATCATCAGGGCGAGACCCTCGTGCAGCCGCTCCCGGTCGGTGAGCAGGTCGTCGAGGTCGCTCTTGCCGATGATGGACCGCAGCGAGGACTGGGCGACCTGCCCGACGGCGAAGACGTAGTCCTGCACCTCGATCGCGGCGCGGATCGGGTCGGTGACCCGGAAGTAGACGACGGCGTCCACCTTCACGGACACGTTGTCCTTGGTGATGCCCTCCTGGGTGGGCACCGGCATGGTGACCACCTGCACGTTCACCTTGCGCATCCGGTCGGCGAAGGGCACGAGGAAGGTGATCCCCGGGTGCCGGTAGGTCGGCAGCGCCTTGCCCCACCGGAACACGACCCCGCGCTCGACCTGGTTGACCACCCGCATACCGCTGCGCAGCACGAACAGGCCCAGGACGAAGGCGATTACGACCCCTATGACGGCGCCGTCCATCGGCACTCACTCCATTCTCCGACGTGATCCGGACAAGGATCCGGCAGGGAGGATGACACCGGCCCGGCTCCCCGGGATGCGGGGACGGGCGTCAGGAGTGCGTAAAGAAAACGGCCGGGATCCGCGTAACGCCCGCGCTCCGAGGGGACCTTGACGGTGTCGTCAGGATGGGCCGGCCACGGGACGGCGGAGGGGGCGGACGGGGTCATGGCGGGGGAGATGGGAATCCGGGCGGGTACCCGCGGGGCACGGATCATCGGCGTTCTGCTGCTGACCGGCTCCCTGGTCGCGGCGGTCGCCTGCTGCTACCTGGCGGCGGTGATGCTGCCGACCACCCTGGACCAGTACCGGGAGTACCAGGCGGCCGAGGCCTGCCCCGACAGCCCGCCGGCCGGGGCGCGGAACTGCGTCTTCACCGTCACCTTCACCGTGTGGAACACGGTGATCGACGACGGCGGCAGGGCCACCCACTACCAGGCGACCCTGTTCGGCCCGTCCGGCCGGGCCGACGTGGTCGACTTCGGCGACCCGGGGCCGGTGCTGCGGAAGCTCCGGCCCGGGGACCGGGTCAGCGGCACGGTCTGGCGCGGTCACGTGACGCGGCTCGCCGCGCACGGACAGGAGCAGGGCACCGCCGACGAACCCCGTGACGAACCCCAGATGTACGCCGGCCTCGCCGTGACCGTCGGGCTGCTGGCGGTGCTGAGCCTGTGGTTCGGGGTCGTACGACTCCTCCGGCCACGGGACCCGGAGCCGTACACCTGGCGCCCCATGGGCCGATGGCTCCTGGGGACCGTCCTGGCCGCCGGTCTCGTCTGGGCCTACGTGGCCCTCTGGCTCCACATCCCCTGGCAGGCCGTTCCCCCCGTGGCCGTGGCCCTGACCGCCCTCGCCGCCCGGTCCCTGGTCGCCGGCCGCCGGGACCGGCCGCACCCCGAACCGCCAACGGCCCCGATCCGCTAGGACTCCGCCGCGGACGACGACGCGAGAACGCCCGGCCGGGAAACCCCGGCCGGGCGCCTGCTCACGTGCAGCGACGGTGTGGCTCCACGCACCTAGTCGACGTCCACCGGACCGTCGTCCGACTTCTTCCCCTTGCTGGAGGGCAGCTGGAGCAGGGAGCCGGCGCCGCCACTGCCCTCGCTCTTGGCGGGCCGCTGGCCGTCGGAGTCCTGGTTGCCCAGGTTCTGCCGGACCGAATCGAGGATCGTCAGACCCTGGGACACCAGGCCGGCGGCGATCTCGCCGAGACCGTCCGCGCCGTTGAGGACGTTCACGTTGGCGCCGGCGAGGCCGCCGGCGGCCTCCTTGACGATCTGCGGGAGCTGGTCGATCAGCATCCGGTCGAGCGCGACCCGGTCGTACGACGCCGCCGCCTCCGCCTGGATCTTCATCCGCTGCGCCTCGGCGGCCGCGAGGATCCTGACCCGCTCGGCCTCGGCCTCGGCGGGCCTCACGACCTCGGCGACCAGCTGCTGCTGGCGCAGCTTGGCCTGGCGCAGCGCCAGCTCCGTCTGGGCGGCGAGCACCTCCTGCTGGGCGTGTGCCTGGGCCAGCGGCCCGGCCTGCGCGGCCTGCGCCTGGGCGCGGTCCACCTCGGCCGAGTACTCGGCCTTGACGATCGCGGTCTGCCGGGCGTACTCGGCCTGGTTGCGGGCCGCGACCTGCTCCGCCTCGACCGAGGCCTGGGTGGCCTGCGCCTGGGCGATCTGCGCCTGCCGCTGGATGGCCGCCTTGTGCGGCGCGGACATCGCGTCGATGTAGCCGGTGTCGCCGTCGTCGATGGACTGGATCTGCAGCGAGTCGACGATCAGGCCGATCTTCGCCATCTCCGTCTTGGAGGTGTCCAGGACCTCCGCGGCGAGCTTCTGCCGCTCGGTGACGATCTCCTCGACGGTCATCGAGCCGATGATGGCCCGCAGGTGGCCGGCGAAGATCCGGCCGGTGAGCACGGACATCTGCTCCTGGTCGGAGAGGAAACGCTGACCCGCGTTGATGATGCTCTCGTGGTCGTTGCCGACCTTGAAGGCGATGACCGCGCGGACGTGCAATGCGATGCCCTGTCTGGTCACGCAGGTCTCGGTGACCTCGGCCTCACACATGGACAGGGTCAGGAATCGGACCTTCCGTAGGACCGGCAGCACGAACTTGCCGTGCCCCGTCACCACTCGGAACGGCGCGCCCCCCAGTCCCCGCCTGCCCCCCGAGATCAACATCGCCTCGTCGGGAGCGGGTACGCGGTATCCGAACATTCCTTTTACTCCTCAGCCGGCCTCGGCACGGTCGCCGAGCGCGTCCAATGGATCCACCCACTCGATGACGCCGACCTCGCGGCATCCACGTGATTCGATCACGAGCACCGTGGCGCCCACCGGAAGGGGATCCTCCGACCAGGCGAGGAAGGTCTCGGAGCCGCCCCTGACCCGCACGAGGACCTCGCCGGGACCCGCCGAACCGCGCGTCCCGATGAGAACCTCCCCCGTGCAGCCGATCACGGCCTCGTCCTGCGGCATCACCGGCCGTCCTCCTCGTCCTGGCCCATGATTCCGACGATAGACCCACCTGGCCCAGCACCCAATGGCCAGGGACCAGGTCCTGGAACGGCGGCGCTACCCGTCGAAGACGAAGAGCGGTTTCGCCCCGTGCGCGGGTGCTTCGGCGAACGCGACGGCCTCGGCGAAACCGTCGAGCGGGAAGGGCCGGCCCTCGGGGATGGTCAGCACCGCCTTGGTGACGAGACTGCGTACCTCGGACAGCGCGACCAGCACGTCCTCAGGAGAGGCGGCGCCGAACCAGCGGTTCAGCCAGAAGCCGCGGACCGCCTTGGCCTCGTAGATGACCGAGCGTGCCTGCAGCGGGATCGTCAGCGCCGCCGGGTCGGTCTGCCGGTGGGTGGAGAGCGCACCGTAGACCACCACCTCGCCGCCCGGCGCCAGCGCCTGGGACACCTGGGCGCCCACGGGACCCGCGACACAGTCGGTGGCCTTGCGCACACCGGCCGGTCCGGCGATCTCGGCCACCCGCTGGGACAGATCCTCGTCCTCCGTGCAGATGACCTCGTCACCGCCGAGGGCCTTGATCTCGCCGACGGCCGCGCGCCGCCGGACCACGTTGATCGTGGGGATGGCCAGATGCCGGGCCAGCTGGATGACCAGCTTGCCGACGGTGGAGCCCGCGGCCGTCTGCAACAGCCACTCGCCCGGCTGCACGGTGAGTTCGCGGGTCACCAGGAGCAACGCGGTCAACGGATTGACGGCGAGCTGACAAGCGCTGGCGTCGCTGAGCCGGTCGGGGACGGGCAGAAGCCGGTGGGCGTCGGCGACGAGGTACTCCTGCCAGGTACCGGCCACCGGCGGCCCGGGCACCGCCGGAACGGCGACGGCGACCACGCGCTCGCCGATCCTCAGTCCCTCGGTGTCCGGACCCAGGGCCTCGACACGGCCCACGCATTCCATGTGCCCGCCCACCGTGGGAAAGACGGGCGAGAAACCGTAGCGGCCCCGCAGCACATGCAGATCACTGGCGTGGATCGGAGTCGCCCTCACCCGGATCAACGCCTGACCGGGCCCGGGCGTGGGAACCGGCCGGGACTCCAGCCGCAGAACGTCGGCCGGCTCACCTGGTGTCGCGGCTACGAGCGCGCGCATGGTGTGCGCCATGGGTGACCTCGTCTCTCAGCGCCCGGCGGACCCGGCGGCCGGCCCGGACGGGAACGGCACCGGAACGACACCGGCGCCGGCACCCTCGATGACGCCCGGGCTCCGGCCTCCGGCCTCCACAGCCCCGAAGCTCCCGCAATCACGCTATGCGCGACGGCGGGCCCCTGCAATCGGTGAACTGCGGGCCTGCGGTGGCCGGGGAACGGTTCGCCGTACGCCTGCGTCGTCCCTCTGCGGGGGCACGGCGGCCGTGTTCCGGAGAGGGGAGACCGGATGCGGGCGGACGGCTTCGTCAAGTGGACACGTCGGTTCGAGGACGAGCGCGAGCGCAGACGCGCCCAGGGGGACCCGGACTGGGACCGGGGCGCGGCACTGCCCGCCGCGGTGTGGACCAGCGTCCAGCGCTTCCAGGTCGGCGAGGACGGCGACGGCGCCAACCTCGTCGGCAAGGCGGACCAGGCCGGCGACACCGACTACGGGCAGGCGGTCCGGCTCTTCATCGCCGAGGAACAGAACCATGCCCGGCTGCTCGCCCGGCTGCTGGCCGCGGGAGGCCTGCCGACGTTGCCCGGGCACTGGAGCGACACGGTCTTCGTACGGCTACGGCGTCTCATGGGCCTGCGCATGGAGCTGCTGGTGCTGATGGTCGCGGAGGTGGTGGCGCTGCGCTACTACCGCGCCCTGCGCGACGGCACCGACGACCCGCTCACCACGGACGTGGCAGGGCGGATCCTCCGCGACGAGGAGCGGCACGTGCCGTTCCACTGCGAACGGCTGCACGCCTCCCTGGCGGAACTGCCCCGCGCGACGCGTCGCCCGGTCATGGCCCTGTGGCGGCTTCTTCTGCTCGCGGCCACTCTCGTCGTCGTCGCCGACCACGGCCCGGCACTGCGCCGGCTCGGCCTCGGAGGCCTCCGCTTCGCGGGCGATGTCATGACCTCGTCCCGCACGGTGGTCTCGGCCGTGCTGACACCGAGCCCGGACGCATGGACGAACACGAACTGACGCGAGACGGGCCGGGGTTGGCGCATCCGGCTGAATCTCACGTGAGCCGCGATCCACGACTCTTCGGAGTCCGGCAGCCTGCCGATGTCGAGAACGCGCCACCGGCTCCGTCCCAGGCGCGAAAGCGGCCACCAGCGGCCGTACCCGAGGAGAAGGAGAGACCGGCATGGCGATTCAGCGGATGGACAACGTCGGCATCGTCGTCGAGGACCTGGACGCCGCCGTCGCGTTCTTCGTGGAACTCGGTATGGAACTGGAGGGCAGGGCGGAGGTCGGAGGCCTCGTCGCCGACCAGTGCACCGGACTCGACGGCGTCCGCTGCGACATCGCGATGGTCCGGACCCCGGACGGCCGCAGCCGGCTCGAACTGGCGAAGTACCGCAGCCCCGCGGCGGTCAGCGCCGGACCGCGCAACCGGCCGCACAACATTCTGGGTACCCACCGCGTCATGTTCGCCGTCGACGACATCGAGGACACCGTCACCCGCCTCCGCCCGCACGGAGCCGAACTCGTCGGCCAGATCGCCCGGTTCGAGGACAGCTATCTGCTCTGCTACGTCCGCGGCCCGGAGGGCATCATCGTCGGCCTGGCCGAACAACTCCACTGACCGGGGGAGCGGCTGATCACACGCGCTGTCCCTCGCTGCCGGCTCCTCCGGCACGCTCTGCAAGCACCACCTGACCGGGGATCGATCTACCACGATCGGGTGAATCCGGCAGGTAAGCGGCAACCGCACGCCATCTTCACATGTCCCCCATCGTGTCTTCGGTAGCCGACACTTCAGGGGGACCCATGAACAACAACCAGCCGTCACAGCGTCCCGAATGGGCCGGCTCGCAGCAGCCCCACGGTCCGGACCCCTACGGACGGCAGCCGTTCCCGCCCCAGCCGCCGAAAGGGGGACCCGGCGCGGGCAAGGTCATCGGCCTGGGCTGTCTCGGTCTCGCCGGCGTGGCCGTCGTCCTCGGCATCGCCGTCGCGGCTGTCGGCGGCAGCGGCTCGGACGGCTCCGGCAACGGCGCCTCGAAGCCGGCGTCCACCACCACGCCGGGTGGCGAGGCGGACGCCGTAGCAAAGGACGACGGCAAGAAGGCCGGCACCTCGAAGGCCGTCGTCTTCAAGGTCTGGGGGACCGCCCCGGCGGGAGCGCTCGGCGGCCTCGACATCAACTACGGCTCCGACAGCGACACCCGCAAGGGCACGTTCAAGAACGGCACCTTCGAGGCCACTCTGCCCCTCGCCAAGGGGGCGATGTACTACACGCTCAACGCACAACTGCAGGGCTCGGGGGACATCAACTGCAGCGTGACCGTGGACGGGCAAACCAAGTCCGGGCACGCGTCGGGCGGCTACAACATCTGCGACGCCCAGCTCACCAGCGACTTCACCGGCGGCTGGCGGTGAGAGCGGCCACAGATCCCCGGCCGTCCCGTCCCCGAACCGGAGAACCCGTACTCCCGCGCCGTAATCTGATCACGCATCATGATGGGGCAACGGCCCCGGAGCCCCGCCTCTTGCCGCCCTTGCACCCCGGCCTGCGACAGTGGCCCCGTGCTTCTGGATCCTGAGAACTCCCTGTTCGTCCGTGGTGCCACGCCCGTGCTCCTGCTGGCTGACGCGCCTGTCCACGATGCCCTGCCCCTCCTGACCGCGCAGGACGGAGCGATGCCCTCGTGCGAGGGCTGGAACATCGTTCCCCGGCTCACCCTGTGTGTCGTGGACGGACCTGGGGACCACGGGCTCGTCGTCCTCGCTCTCGCTGCGCCGGTGGTGGGCGGCGCCGACGACGGCCCGGCGTCGAGCGGCATGGGCGACTGGTGCGCGGACGCCGAGCAGGCCGGCGGAGTGGTCGTTCTGTCGTTGGACCGCCTGCCTGAGGCACTCGACTGGTCGGCCCTGCCGTCCTCGGGAACTGTCCGCGGCGGGTTCATGCCTGCACTGGCCTGACCGTGGGAGCGTCGGACTCGTGAAGCGAGCAGCATGCACGCTCACCCGTGCTGACGGTCCGCTGACGTTCGCGCTCGTTCGCCGCTGTTCCTCGCTCGGTCTGGTGCGGTCGCCTTCGTTGTTGTACTTCGTTGCTGTACCGCAGGGGGCTGCTTCAGCTCACTCAACCGCACCGTAGGTCGAGCGTCCCGCCCTCCCCCAACGTGCCCGTCTCGATCCTCAGCAGGCGGTGGCCGTCCCGCTCTCCGAACTGGGTGATCTTCCCGTCCACGTAGTCTCCGTCAACGGCTTTCAGGCGCTGCTCAAATGTTCCTACCGTGAGGGGAGTGCTCACCTCCAGTGTGGACATCAGCCAGCAGTACCCGCCGTTGCCCGGACTGGATGTCACATGAGCCGACCCATCGATGACTCTGGTCCCTTCGACCTGCAACGCATGGCTACGCATTGACCGCTCATAGGCTGCGGCTTCTCGATCGTGACGTCCGAATGCGGATACGTCGTAGATCTCGTACGTCGCCGCCGCGCCGACCAGAGAGGCCATGAGAACGACGATCACTCGCTTCCGCATGGTCAGACGCTACAGACCGAAGCAGCAACGCGGTATGTACGGTGGTTCGACTCGGTTGGGTTCGGCTTCCGGCCGTGACCGTGACGGACACGTCTTCCTCGGGCCCCAGGGCGGCCAGTTACGGCGCGGCGACCTCCGGGACGACTGGAACAAGACCCGGAAGGACGCCGGGGTCACGGCCGACGCTCACTTCCACGACCTTCGGCACACGGGCAGCACCGGAGTGGGATCGAATCCTTGCCGGGGAGTGTCCGGCGGTGCTGGGAGGTGCTATTTCGCCTGGTCAGTGCCCATGCGACTTCGCGCGCGGTCCCACTCGTGACACCTCGTGCCGGACAGTCCGCTCACGCATCGCGCACGCATGAAGCCCGCTTCCTGGAATGCGAAGGGGTGCACTCTGGGCCAGCGCCCCAGGATGCGTACCGAGTCATGATCTAGTGGCGCAACAGCCAACGCCAGCGCGGCTGTTCGAGCACGACCGACGTCGCAGCCAGCGCGGTCGCGACGACCGCCGCCCACGTGGGCCACGCGAACCACGGCGCCACCGATGCGGCGGCCAGTTCGAGGAGCACGAGCAGGAGCATCGCTGCGCCGGGGACCGCCACCGGCGGGTCGAAGGGGCGGTCGCCGGGTGTTCCGACGACGGCCGGAAGTCCGATCAGCAGGACCAGCACGGTGGTCGCGACCGCCCAGTCGATCCGGTGCAGCGCCCACGGGGTGGCCGTCCAGCCGATCAGTTCGGTCAGGAACCGCAGCCCGGAGGCGGTGTTGGTGCGGTTCGGGGAGTCGGCGGCCTGGGTCATGGTCCCTCCCCGGCATGGAGCGGCGCCGTGTCGGGCCCGCCGCCGGCGGCCGCGGCCCGCATGCCGTTGATGGGCGTGTCGACGACGAACCGGTGGCTGTCGGCGGGGTCGCGCTCCATCTGGAAGGCATCGTTGCTTTCGAGGCCGACGAAGCCGTGGATGACGGTGTGCGGCGCTCGGACCGCGTCGAACAGGATCCGCACCGCTTCGGAGGCCACGGCCTGGTACTCCTCGTCTTCGGGGCGCGGGGCACGGATGCCGTTGGCCCGGGTCAGGACCGCGTCGGTGTCGCCGACGGCCTGGAGGCCGACGCCCCGCTGGAGGGCGTCCGGCGCATCGACGTGCTTGTACAGCGACGGTGTCCGCACGCCGACCCGCTCGGCCAGCAGGCCCATCGTCAGGCCGGCGAAGCCGACCTCGTCGGCGAGTTGCGACGCGGCCGCAATGACCGTGGCCCGGTCGAGTCCGGCCCTAGGCACGGGCCGTCTCCAGGAATGAGCGCACCAGGCCGACCACTGCCGACGGGAACTGGACCTGCGGGTAGTGGCCCGCCCCCGGGAGCATCTCGAGCCGGCCGACGCCCTCCGGCAGCGCGGCCACGATGGCCTCGCCCTCGGCCTTCGGGTCACTCCAGTCGGGATCGAGGGTGCCCATGACGACCAGGACCGGGCAGTGCACGCTGCCGAGTTGGGCACCGGCGTCGGCGGCGCTGTTCATCTGCTTCTGCAGGGCCTTCATCCGGCCCGGCTCGTGCAGCATCGCGTCGGTGCGCTCGAGGCTCGCGGCCCAGTCCGCCGGGCGCGGCTCCGGGGTCGCGAGCTCCAGGTATTTCCGCCACTGCTTGTGGCTGCCGAACATCGCGACGGCGGAGATCGCCTTCGCGGCCTTGCGGTAGCGGGACACGCCCAGGGCGCTCAGCGAATACTCCACCTTGCGGGTGAACGGCGCCAGTTCGACGACGGCGCTCACGAGCGCCGGCGCCTTGGCAGCGGCGATCGTCGCCGCACCGCCGGAGAGGGAGTGGCCGACCAGCACCGCGGGACCGCCGAGATGCTCGATCAGTGCGATCAGGTCGCCGGCGATGTCGGTGCGGGTGTAGGAGGGCCACGTCGCGGTCGACTCGCCGCTGCCTCGCAGGTCCACGGCCGCGACCCGGTAACCGGTGGCCACCAGCTCTGGGACCATGAACCGATAGGCGTCGCGGCTCTGGCCGATCCCGTGCGCAAGCACCATCAGCGGCCCGGAGCCGGTCACCTCGTAGGCGACGGTGCCGCCTTCCACGTTCAGGAACTCTGTCATGTCGATCTCCGTAGCTCGTCTCGACAGCCACGACAGCGGAGTCAGCAGCCGGGCCGGGAACCGGGCCGATCAGCGGCCGGGCAGGTGGTCCAGCGGCGCGGAGCGGCGCTCCAGGAGCTCGGCGTAGGTGCCGTCCCGCTCGGCCCAGCGCAGCGGCAGCGCGGCCTCGGCAATGATCTCGCGGGTCGTAGGCTCCACGGCCAGCAGCTCCATCACCTCGTCGAGGTAATCGTCGACCGGCACGGCCGCCGGGTTGAGCTGCGCCATCGCCGGGGTGGCGACGGCCGGCGGCACGAGCTCGGCCACCTCCACGCCGGTCCCGGCCAGGTGCGCCCGCAGCGACTCGGTGTAGGAGTGGACCGCGGCCTTCGTGGCGCCGTAGGTGGCCATGAGCGGGAAGGGCAGGAACGCGATTCCCGAGCTCACCGTGATGATCGTTCCGGCGCCGCGGCCGATCAGGTGCGGCGTGAAGGCGTCGATCACCCGGATGGTACCGAGCAGGTTCGTGGCGACCATGTTCTCGGCGTCGGTGATGTGCGCGGGGTCGCGCAGGTCTTCGGTGAGCAGGACTCCGGACATCGTGACAACGACGTCGAGGCCGGGGTGCGCCGCGAGCACCTCGTCGCGGGCCCGCAGGACCGAGGCGGGGTCGGTGACGTCGATCCGAACGGACTGCAGGCCGTCCCGTGGCTCGGGCTGGCGCCCGCCGACGACGACCGTGTTGCCGTCCTTCGCGAACCGGTGCGCGAGTTCGAGCCCGATGCCAGAGGTGCCACCGACGATGAACACTGTGCGATTGGTGAGCTTCACCAGAATCTCCCTGTGACGTTCGTAGCCGTCCAGCGACTACCGGATCTTCCACAAGCAGGCTCGGTCACATGCTTGGGAACTGGAGAGGCCCTGCCGATCCGGGGTGTGCCAGGACCCCCTCTGCGCCCGTCGGCCGCGGCTACCGTGGGAGGTATGCCTCAAGACGACGCGAACCGGCTGGGCGAGTACCTGCACGCCCGCCGCGACCTGGTCACGCCCCAGCAGGCCGGCATCCCCGGTGGCGCCAACCGGCGCGTCCCAGGGCTTCGCCGCGAGGAGGTCGCGATGCTTGCAGGTATCAGTGCGGACTACTACCTGCGGCTGGAGCGCGGCAGGGATCACAACCCCTCCCCGCAGGTGCTCCAGGCCATCGCCCGTGTCCTGCGCCTCGACGACCTGGAAACCGAGTACCTGCTCGGACTCAACGTGGCCCGCCCGCCGGCCCGCCGCAAGCAGCGCACACCGCGCCTGCCCGCCCGGTTGCACCATCTGCTGGCGGCCGTGGACGTGCCGGCGTTCGTCGAGGACCGGCACTTCGACGTCCTGGCCTCCAACCGGCTCGCGATGGCGCTGTCGCCGCGGCTGCGGCCTGGCGGGAACCGGCTGCGCTCCCTGCTGCTCGACCCCGAGGAACGCCACTTCCAGCACGACTGGGAGGCGGCGGTCGTCGACTCCGTCGCGGCGTTTCGCCGTTCGGTGGACGACAGCGTCACCGACCAGCGCTCAGTCGAACTCGTCGGCGAGCTGTCCCTGGCCAGCAACCGCTTCCGCACCCTGTGGGCACGGCACGACATCAAAGCGCTCGGCTACACCAGCACCGTCAATCATCCGGTCGTAGGCGAACTGCACCTCAACCGCGAGAAGCTCGCCGTCGGAGACCTGCTGCTCGTGCTCTACTACCCGGACCAGGACAGCGACGCAGCCGAGAAGCTCCAACTGCTGACCTCCCTCGCCCCCACCGGCGGGCAGCAGCCCGCCGCGGCCGTCGACCCGCTGACAGGCCGAGACGTCAACGCCTGCCACCCATCGCAGGGCAGTCGGGACCGGCACGGACCGTGAAGCCCCGCTCGCTCTGACAAATACGCTGTTGACCACTGAGTTGGCGGTGTTCTGACCTGTGACTGCAGTGATCGTTTCGGATCATGGTGATCGTCGCGGGATTTGTTTACGGCGGCGTGGTCAAGATCGGTTGGTTTAGCCTGTTCAGGGCTATTCGGGCGCCATGTCGAGCGGGAGGGCCCGTTGCCGACGATCGGCGAGTACGGCCCGTATCCCGCGCGGCTGCGGCAGCAGTTCGAGGGCGTGATCTGGCGGTCAGAACGGCGGGGCGGTGGCGGGAGATGCCGCAGGAGTTCGGTACCTGGCCGACCGTCCACAACCGCTTCGACAGTGGCGTGAAAAGGGGGCGGTCCGGAAGGACAGGACGGGCGGGACGGTCCAACACGTCCGTGAGCGCCGGCAGTTCCCTCGGATCCCGGGACCGGGGCCAGCAGGCTCCGTCCAGCAGGCCGCGGGAGGTGCCGTCGGTCTTCAACGCGAGACGTGCGAACGGGCTGCGACGGGCTCGGGGTGCGGCAGGGTGGGGTACAAGGTCGCCGACATCGTGCGGACCCGTCTCCGGGCCACCTGCGGCGACCCGGGTTTCATCCTTCGCCGGGGACGACCCGGCGTGAAAGCCGTGTGCGATATGCCCTCGGTACCGTCCACGCTACTCCGCGTTTCCCGGCGGCGAGGAGCAGTGACCGCACTGTGGGACGGCGGGGGCGAGAGGTCAGCGGCGCCACTCCACCGTGAGCAGCGTCACGTCATCGCTGGTCTGTCCGCCCCGCGCCCGCTTGAGCGTTTGGGACAGGGATCGCGTCACCGCCCGGATGCCGCGGCCGGTCCTTTCCGGCTGGTTCACGCAGTCGGTCAGGCGGCCCTCCCCGGACTCCTCCCCACCGCTCTTGTGCTCCTGACCTGCCCTCCGCACGTTGGCTGTCCCCGCCGCAGGAGGCGCACACGTTCGGTCACAGGAAGGCCCGCGGCTCGCTGTCGGGGCCGGCAGTGGGGCGTCGGCCGAGTCGGTTGTCGGCTACCTGCTCGATTCGAACGTGCAAGCGCCGTGCTCCTCCGTGGCGGGTCGATGGAGGCTTCTCGGGTGCATGCTGGAGGGATCGGGGGCCTCCCGAGGGGAGTCGGCGTGGACGAGGACACGGGCGCTACGCGGCGTACCGGAGATCGGGTGGCGCCCCGCATCCGGTTGGACGAGCAACTGGAGGAGGTACAGGCCCAGATCACGCGAGTGCGTTCCGCCCGGGAGCGGGTGGTCGGACTGCTGGAGGCGGTTCTGGCTGTCGGGACCGAGCTGGACCTGGGTGCGGTGCTGCGGCAGATCGTGCGGTCCGCGGTCACCCTGGTCGACGCCGAGTACGGGGCGCTGGGCGTACGGGGCGATGAAGGCGGTCTCGAAGAGTTCATCACGTACGGGATGGACGAGGAGACCCGCGCCGCGATCGGGCACCGTCCGGAGGGCCGGGGAATCCTCGGGCTGTTGATCCGCGAGCCGCACTCGCTGCGGTTGGCCGATCTCAACGAGCACCCGGACGCCGCTGGTTTCCCGGCCGGGCATCCGCCGATGCGAACCTTCCTCGGTGTTCCCGTCCGGGTGCGTGATGCGGTGTTCGGAAATCTGTACCTGGCCGACAAACGCGGTGGTGCCGAGTTCGGCACCGATGACGAGGCGGTGCTGGCGACGCTGGCCGCGGCCGCCGGGGTGGCGGTCGACAACGCCCGGCTGTACGAGGCGGTACAGCGCCGCGAACGCTGGCTGACGGCCAGCAGCGAACTGACCCGCAGCCTGCTGTCCGGCACCTCCCCGGCCGAGGCCCTGGACACGTTCACCGCCACCATCTGCGAGATGGCCGACGCCCATCTGGTCGCTCTCGCGGTGCCCATCCCCCGCACTGGCGGCCTGGTCGTCGAAGCCACCTCCGGTCCGGACGCCGAGCGCGTACGCGGGCTGGTTCTGCCGGCCACCGCGCTGGCCGCGAAGGTCTATACCTCAGGTGAGACGATCACGACCGACGACTGGAACTCCGACCCTCGAACCGAACACGACACCCTCCCCGTGGCCCTGGGGCCGGTCTTCCTGGTCCCGCTCGGCACCCCCGAGCACGTGCGGGGCGTCCTGCAGGTCGCCGGTCTCCCCGGCCGTCCCGCCTTCACCGCCGCGACCGTCGCCATGATCGCCGGATTCGCCAACCACGCCGCACTCGCCCTGGAGATCGCCGAGCACCGCCGCGCCGCCGAACAGCTCCTGCTCCTCGGCGACCGTGACCGCATCGCCCGCGACCTGCACGACCTGGCCATCCAGCGCCTGTTCGCCGGAGGAATGACCCTGCAATCGGTCCTCGCGCAGGTCTCCGACCACCCGCAGGCCGCGGAGCGAATCCAACAGGTCGTGGACAGCCTCGACGACACCATCAAGATCATCCGGTCGACGATCTACGCTCTGGGGCAGCGCGACAGCACCGGGCACACGCGCCTGAGGTCGCGCCTGGTCGCCGAGACGGGCGAGGCCGCCGCGACCCTGGGTTTCACTCCCGCCCTGCGCATGACCGGCCTGCTGGACACCCGCGTAGCCGACGACATCGCCGACCAGTTGCTCGCCGTGCTCCGCGAAGCCCTCGCCAACGCCGCCCGGCACGCCCACGCCACCACCGTGGACGTCATGGTCGAGGCCACCGCCACGCATCTGATGCTGCGGGTCTCCGACAACGGCCGCGGCATCGACCCGGCTCGCACGCGTCGCAGCGGACTGGCCAACCTCCGCACCCGTGCCACGGAACTCGGCGGAACCCTCACCATCGCCCCGCACCGGCCCACCGGCACCACCCTTGACTGGGCCGCCCCCCTCCCCGCGGAACAGGGCTGACCCCTGCGCCCGTTACGGGGGCCGGCACGGTGGGGACCGTTCGGCCCATGCGGTGTGGTCCGCGACGAGCGATGCTGGACACACGGCCGGTCCTCATCGGGTTCTCACGCCTCAGGCGCCGGTCCCGGTGAATCGCGCCCTCGCGACGGCCACGAGCACATCACGGTGTGCTCGCTCCCCTTGGCGTCACGTGCTCCGCCGACCCATTGCCAGGACCTCGCGCGAACGCCCCGGTCCTCGTCCCGAGGAGCCCAGCATGCAACTCCTGATCGTTCTCATCGTCGTGGTCGGCCTCGTGGCCCTCGTGGTGCTCGCCATGGCCGTGAAGGTCGTCAAGCAGTACGAGAACGGAGTGCTGTTCCGCTTCGGCCGCCTCGTCGGAACACGCTCCCCCGGGCTGCGGTTCATCATCCCGTTCGTCGACGCCCTGCACCGGGTGTCGCTGCGGGTCGTCACCATGCCGATCCAGTCCCAGGGCATCATCACCAAGGACAACGTCAGCGTCGACGTCTCCGCCGTGGCCTACTTCCGCGTGGTCGACGCGGTCAAGTCGGTCATCGCGATCGAGAACGTGAACTCCGCGATCGACCAGATCGCCCAGACCACCCTGCGCAAGGTCGTCGGTCAGCACACCCTGGACGAGACCCTGTCCGAGACCGACCGCATCAACCTGGACATCCGTCAGATCCTCGACATCACCACCGCCGAATGGGGCGTGGAGGTCACCCTGGTCGAGCTCAAGGACATCCAGCTGCCCGAATCCATGAAGCGCGCGATGGCCAGGCAGGCCGAGGCCGAGCGGGAGAAGCGATCCAAGATCATCAACGCCGAGGGTGAGTCGCTGGCCGCTGCCGCCCTGGGGGACGCCTCCGACACGATGATGGCCCATCCGCTCGCCCTGCAACTGCGCAATCTGCAGAGTCTGGTCGAGATCGGTGTGGACAAGAACACCACCGTCGTCTTCCCGGCACCGCTGATGAGCACCATAGGCGAACTCGGCTCCTTCCTCGCCCGCGAAGCGAACGCGGCCGGCGCAACGGCGCCGCCGTCCCCCACGCTCGCACCGCCCCTCGACCTGGCCGGTTCTGCTCGCGTGCCGGCACCGAACGGAGGGACCGAAACCACGTGAGCGCTCCTGTGGGGGCAAGCCCGCGGTGGACCGCCAGGCGGACGTGCGCCCGGCGGTCCACCGCGTGGTGATCCGGCGTCCCTGTGCGCCGCTCGCCGCACGGCTGACGGTCCGCATCACGGCGGGCCGTCGACCGGCGTGCGGTGGGGGGCGGCAGTGCTGAAGCGGCCGGCACGGCGCCGCAGGTGGCGATGGCGCGCATAGTGCCTGGGAACCGGAGGTGGCGCGCCTGCGGCCCCGTAGAAGAGCCGTTTGCCGATTTCGATGAGGGCCAGGTAGGCGAGGATCATGCCGACCAGCGTGGCGAAGAACCCTCCCGGAAGCGGTTGGAAGCCCAGGGTGTGGGCGAGCGGGGTGGCCGGCAGCACCGCGCCGATGGTGACGACGCCGAGCGCGGCGAGGGTCAGCGGCAGGCTGGGGTGGCTGCGGAAGAACGGGATGCGCCGGGTGCGGATGGCGAAGATCACCAGGGTCTGGGTGGCCAGCGACTCGACGAACCAGCCGGAGCGGAACTGGGCCGGGCCGGAGTGGAAGACCCAGAGCATGACGCCGAAGGTGACGAAGTCGAACACCGAGCTGAGCGGCCCGAAGGAGATCATGAACCGGCGGATGAAGGCGATGTCCCAGTGCGAGGGCTTGCGCAGCTGGTCCTCGTCCACGTTGTCGGTCGGGATGGCCAGCTGACTGCTGTCGTAGAGAAGGTTGTTCAGGAGGATCTGTGAGGGGAGCATCGGCAGGAAGGACAGGAACAGCGAGGCGCCCGCGGCGGAGGCCATGTTGCCGAAGTTGCTGGAAGTGCCCATCAGCACGTACTTGATGGTGTTGGCGAAGATCCTGCGGCCCTCGGCCACACCGTCCGCGAGGACGTCGAGATCCTTCTCCAGCAGGATGACGTCGGCCGCGTCCTTGGCGACATCGGTTGCCGAGTCGACGGAGATGCCCACGTCGGCCGCGTGCAGTGCCAGTGCGTCGTTGACTCCGTCGCCCAGGAACGCCACGCCGCCGCGGCTGCGCCGTTGCGCGTGCACGATACGGGCCTTGGCCTCGGGGCTCACGCGTGCGAAGACGGTGGTCCCGGTGATCGCTTCGGCCAGATGCGCGTCGTCCAGGGCATCGACCTCGCTGCCGGTCATCGCGCCCGCGTCGGTGAGGCCGAGGTCATGGCAGACCTTGGCGGCGACCGCGGCGTTGTCGCCGGTGACGACCTTCACCGCGATGCCCAGGTCGGCGAGTCTGCGCAGCGCTGTGGCGGCGCCCGGTTTGGGCGGGTCGAGGAACACCAGCAGCCCGGCCAGGCTCAGCTCCCTCTCGTCCCCGGGCTCGACGGCCTGCGTTCCGGGGGCGACGGGCCGGGTGGCGACGGCGATCACGCGGTTTCCTGCCGCGAACTCGGCCGCCAGCGCGTCGCGGGCTTCGGGCGGGACGTCGACGCAGCGGTCCAGGACAGTTTCCGGAGCGCCTTTGGTGACCAGGCTCGAACGGCCGTCCCTGTCCCGCACGAGGACCGAGATCATGCGCCGTTCGTGATCGAAGGGCAGCACCGCGACCTGGGTGTACCCGTCCAGCGCGGCCCGCTCGCCCGCGGCGGCCGGAGACCGCCACAGGGCCTGGTCCAACGGGTTCCCGCCGACATCCCGCGCATCCCGCGCCGCGTTGTCGGTACTGAGCAGCCCCCACTTCACCACCGTCCCGGAATCGAGGTCACTGGCGGGAACGGCGCGCATGTACTCGATACGGCCCAGGGTGAGCGTGCCTGTCTTGTCGGTGAACAGGACATCGACATCGCCCAGGTCCTCGATGCAGACCAGCCGCTTGACCAGCACCTTGCGCCGGCTCATCCGGCGCGACCCGGCGGCCAGACTGGTCGACACGACGGCGGGCAGCAGCTGCGGGGTGATACCGACCGCGATGGCCAGCGAGAACAGCAAGGCGTCGATGATCGGCTTGTGAAGCACTACGTTGATCACGAAGATCGAGCTGGTCAACGCGCCCGCCACGTAGACCAGCAGCAGGGAGAAGCGCCGCAGTCCGACCTGGAACTCGGTGTCGAGAGGGTGGGTGTCGAGCCCGGCGGCGATCTTGCCGAACTCGGTGTGTGCTCCGATGGCCACCACTACGCCGCGGGCAGCGCCTGTCCGAACGACCGCGCCCATGAGAGCGCACCCGGACAATTCGGCCAGCGGGGTCCCGGCCGGGACCGCGGCAGTGGTCTTGTCCACCGGGAGCGACTCGCCGGTCAGGACCGACTCGTCGCACTCCAGACCGATGACCTCCAGCAGCCGCAGGTCCGCCGGGACGATGTCACCCAGACGCAGGTCCACCACGTCACCGGGGACCAGCGCCGTGACATCCACCAGGGTCGTCCGGCCGTCGCGCAGCGCCACGGTCTGATGGCGGATCTGGGAGTGCAGCGCCTCGGCGGCTTTCTCGGCGCGATACTCGTTGACGAAGCCCAGACCCACGGACGCGCTCACGATCAGCCCGATGATCACCGCATCGCCTCGCTCGCCCACCAGGAAGGACGCCACAGCGGCCGCCACCAGCAGCCCGAGCAACGGCGAGCGGAGCTGATGCCACAGCACCGGGAGTACCCGGGCACGGTGCGTGGCGACCGCATTGGGGCCGAACTGCGCATGCCGTCGCGCGGCCTCCTCACTGCCCAGGCCCTCCCCGGCGACGACACCGAGCGCACGAAGGACTTCGTCCCCCGACACGGCCGCCGCCGACACCACCCCGCCCGCGAGCACGGACGGCTGCGCCGGAGCGGAGACGCTCACCCTGCCCAGCCTTCGGAGGCGGGTGGCACGTTCCTCGACGTGGGGCGCCGGCTGGTCTCACGATCCCGGCACTGCTGCTTGGTCATGCGCATCGCCGTCCTGGGTGTCATGCCGTCCCGGCCGGTGAGAACGCGGGGTCCACAGACCCGGCGGGCTCCGGGGTTCCAGCATCGCACGCTCCTCGCGCTTCGACGCGAGCCACGTGGTGCACCCGCCGAGTGTCACCGAGGAACTCGGCGGCGGTACCGGCACACCGCACAGCGGTGGCAACGGGAGGCGTACGCGAATTGCCAGCTCGTGGATCGCACAGCGCCTTCCGGGGCGGGATCACTTGCCCGCCCGGGCCCGGCCGGTCCGCCGGTATTCCTCCACCGGGACGTGACCGACCCCTCCAGAGGATGAACCCGGATCACGTGTGGGAGCTGCAATTGGGAGGGACCGATGCCGCAACCAACCTGCATATCCTGGATGCGTTCACCAACCAGCGCATAGGAAACCAGATTTGGCAACAAATCAGGAACCTTCCTGACCGCACTCCTCTGAAGATCAGAATCGAGGGCCCCGAATGATCTCCCCGGAACTGGAAGAACTCTTGGCGGCAGCACGCACCCTGCTCGCCGATGATTTCGAGCTGGGCATGATGAACGATGTCCCTGCCGGGTACTCCGGGCGCCCCCTCCCCTCTGACGTGCCTGCCGCCTACGCGGACTTCCTGAGCAGAGCGGACGGGGGAATCTTCGGCTCGGTGGTGCTCTTCGAGGCGAAGGTCGTCGTGGACTCGCAGTTCTACGCGGATCCCAGGGAAGGGACACCGGTCCAGCTGAACCGGGAAGAATGGTTCTGCATCGGCAAGATCAACGAGGACCCCGTGTTTCTCCGCCGGTCGACCGGAGAAATCTGGGGATTCCCTGACACCGGCGTGATCTGGTGGCAGAGCGAAGTCTTCGAGAAATTCGCCGACGAACTCAACGACTTCCTGCTCGACAAAGCCTTCGGCAGCGGATATCAGAACATCGCCGGCGACGATCCCGATGATTCCTGGCTAACGGCACTACGGCAGCTTGGTCGCATTTCATAGACGCTCCACAAACGGTCGCTGCGGGTCAGCGACGACCGGTCAGGCGATTGTCGGACGGGCGTGACGGCGCACCCGGTACGGAGCCGTCGAGGAAGAGGTCCGTCAACGCCCACACGCACGAGTCGAGCAAGTCCGGCGACTTCTCTTCGACCTCCGACGCGCCGACGCACGTCGTCATCTGCTCTTCCAGGACGGCGAAGGTGCGCGGCGGGTCTGTACGAGGAGCGGTGTAACTCCCGGCCTGGAAGCGACAGTTGATGACTGACGTGACGAGTGGCTCCGAGGCCGTGGAGGCCGCTGTGAGTGGGACGAACGCGGTGGATGACGGGCTGGTGGCCGAGCTGGTTGCCCGGGCCCAGGCTGGTGGGGTGAAGCTCACCGGGGAGGGTGGCCTGCTGCAGCAGCTGACCAAGCGGGTGGGCTGGCCATCAGTTGGGCTGTGCTGGGGGTGCACGCGTTGCTGCTCGGACGGATGCCTGGCCGACGCCTTTCCCGGCTGGTGCGACAACCCCGGCTGTGGGGCACCGGGGCCCTGCTCATGCTGGTGAGCTGGAGTGTCCGCTCCCCGTCGCTTCGCGCGGTCGGCGTCGGGTTCGTCGCTTTGGGACACGTTATGAAGCCCGGGCGTTGATCGGCCACTGCGACGTAGAGGCGACTGCCGTCAAAGCCTGCCGTCAAAACGGCCCGAACCATGATCGGTCCGGGCCGTTTCGCCTGGTGCCCCCGGCGGGATTCGAACCTGTGACACCCGCTTTAGGAGTTCTTCTTGGGCGTGGCTGTGACCTGCGGAAAGGCCCGCTGCAGGGTGTTCGGCTTGGGCGAACATCCCTCCGTGGTTCTCATATATTCACGGGGCTTCCCGGCCTCGTATGTGCTGAGTCCGTGCCGACTGGGGTCCTCCGAGAGGCATCGGGCGCTGCCGTGGCAGAAGGCCGGAGGCGCGGATGCCGGCCTCGACGCGCAGGCATCCGGCTGGGGCGAGCCGTAGCGTGAGAGGGGAGGAGGAGCAGGTCGTAGAGGCGGAGGGCGATGGCGGGGATGGATTACGCGGCGCTGTTCGCGGCCACGCCGAGTCCGTATCTGGTGCTGGGTGCGGACCTGGTGATCGTGGAGGTCAACCGGGCCTATCTGGAGGCGACCGGCCGCACCAGGGAGGACCTGCTCGGGCGGCACATCTTCGACGCCTTCCCGGACAATCCGACCGATCCCGACGCTGACGGGGTCCGCAACCTGAACGCCTCCCTGCACCGGGTCCTGGTCTCGCGGAAACCGGACACGATGGCCCTGCAGAAGTACGACATCCCTGTCGCGGGGCGACCAGGGGCGTTCGAGGAGCGGTGGTGGTCGCCGATCAACACACCGATCCTTGCTCCGGACGGCACGGTGGAGTGGATCATCCACCGGGTGGAGGACGTGACCGCGTTCATCAAGGCCCGCGCCGCCGGGAAGCGGCCGCCGGCGGAGCGGCTGACCGAGCGGGAGGCGCTGGAGGCCGAGCTGTACGCGCGGGCCCGCGAGCTGCAGCGCCTCAACGAGGAGCTGCGCCAGTCCCACGACCGCGAGCGTCAGGTGGCCGTCACCCTCCAGGAGGCGATGCTCCAATCGCCGGACCTGGCCCACCACCAGGACATCGCGGTGCGCTATCTGCCCGCGACGGGATCGCTGAACGTCTGTGGCGACTGGTATGACGTGGTTGACCTTCCCGACAGTCGCTTCGCGGTGGCGGTCGGTGACGTGGTCGGGCACGGCCTGGAGGCCGCAGCCGTCATGGGCATGCTGCGCAGCGCACTGAGCGCCGCCACCCGGGCGCTGGAGCGGCCGGCCCTGGTGGTGGAGGCGCTGGGGCTGTACGCCCGGTCGGTCGAGGGCGCGCTGAACACGACCGTGATCAAGGCGGTGGTGGATCCCCGCAGCCGCCTGATCATCTACAGCAATGCGGGTCATCCCCCGGCGATCCTGGTGCACCCGGACGGGGCCTGCGAACTGCTGGACCAGGCCACCGATCCCCCCCTGGGCGCCCGCCTCCAGCCCGTCCCCCGCCCCCAGGCGGACTTGTCCTACACCCCCGGCGACACCCTCGTGCTGTACACCGACGGACTGATCGAACGCCGCGGCGAGGACATCGACGCGGGCCTGAAACGCCTCACCGACGCCCTCGGTCGCTGCGCCACCCTCGCTCCGGAGGCTCTGGCCGATTCACTGCTGGCTCGCCTCGGCCTGTCCGGCGGAGCCCCCGACGACATCGCTCTGGTCGCCGTGCGACTCTGACGGATTCCCCGCGCTGAGGAAATCCGCTCCGGCATTCAATGACCGCGGCCCGTGCCCACGGCATCGAGCCCGTTCGGCGTTACTGCTGGAGCGTGAGGACGGCAGTGGCGATTTGACGTCATTCGATTCGGGCTGCTCCGGGACCGGCGGAAGAAGCGCCAGGACTTCAGGCGGGTGACGCCACGCTCGACCGGTGCCCGTGCCGCAGGCATCGCGTGGTTGACGGTTTGCCGGGTCGCCGTGAGTTCGCGGCCCGGCGGGCGTCCGCGGGGTGTCGTCACCCATGTGAGGTGACCCCGTGGATACCGACACTTCTGTTGTGAGCCACGAGGCTCAGCCGTTGGTGGCAGCGGGTCCTCGCCTGCTCCCCGAGGCGGACCCGGCGGTCGCCGAGGCCGTAGCCCGGCTCGTACTGCGCGCCCGCGCCGCCTCCCAGAACCCAGCCCGAAGCCGAGCCCGAACCCCACAGCGCGGAGGAGTCCGTGCCGGATGACGCCGATCCGGCGGGTGATGTTCGGGAGATCAACTCCCCATCCGCTCACGCAAACGGCCCCGGACGAGGAGTCCGGGGCCGAACGGGGAGCCTCCTCGGAGGAGGAGCCCCGGTTCAGAGCGGTAATGCGTTGTGCCCCCGGCAGGATTCGAACCTGCGACACCCGCTTTAGGAGTTTTCCCTGGACAGGGCTGTGACCTGCGGAAACGTCGGCTGCGGGGTGTCTGGCCTGGGAAAACACCCCTCCGTAGTTCTCGCGTGTTCACGGGGTTTCCCGTCCCCATGTGTGCTGAATCCGTTCCGCGGGGACACCACATGAGCCGACTCAGTGACGAGTTATGCGCGGTCCTCGCGCCTCTCGATCGCCTGCGCGGCCCGGCACTGCTCGTGTTCCTCGGCGACGCGGCCTGCCTTGAGGTAGGCGCGGCCGAGTCGGCATCTCGGCGGTCCAGCAGGCATGGTTTGTCTCGCCGAGTTCCACCGCATGGCCGACGACGGTGGCGAGAACTTCTGCCCTCGCATGCTGTGTCGCAGATCCACGAACAGGCAGCCGTCCGGGTAGTGGGGGCGGATCTCATGAGCGGCGCATACGACGAGCGCGGTCTTCCCGAGCCCTGCCGTGCCGTCCACCGCCACGACGGACACGGACCCGCCGTAGCGGAACGCCGTGGGCTGCTGCATGGCGGAGCGCCAGGGAGACCGCCTGGCCGGCCAGACGATCGGCAGGGTCGCCGCGGAAGACGTGTGGACAGCCAAGTACCCCGTCCAGTAAATGGTTGATCAAGGAACGCCGAGGTCGTCCGAGGCGGTGTTACGCTCCGCGTGCTCTGCGGTTCTGTGCCGCAGCAACGGGGGACGGACGGCCGGGTGTGCCGGAAAGACGGGCAACCGCCGTGTGCACGACCGGATCCATGCGCGTTGACCCCGCCGCGAGCACAGGCACTCGACACCGACCGTCCCGGCCCAGCCTGAAATGAAGACACCTGTGAATCGAACCGTGCACCAACGCGGCTGGCTCGCGCTTCTGCTGGCCGGCGCGGTGATGGTAGCGCTACCGGCGGCAGCAGTCGCCGACGAGACCCCGATCGACCCGGCACTGCCGACGCCCACGGTGCCGGTAGGTGCGAACTGCGCCAGCGACAGCAGCCCGGCCTGGGCCACCGTGTCCAGTCCGCCGCCCGCGGGCATGACCGTCTCCATCGGCGTACCGCGGCCGACGGTGAACGGAGTGACGTACCAGGGGGTCGTCCACGCGTGGGACGTGGACGGTTCGCAGGCGGCGGACGGGTCCGCCGCCGGGCTGCCGGTGCTCTCCCAATCCGTGTACGTCCCGCTGCCATTGGCGGACGGGCACACCTACGGCTGGCACGCGTCGACGTACGACGGGACGGCGTACTCGAATCCGACCGCACCCTGCTACTTCAGGCTGGACGGCAGCCCGCCCCCCACCCCGGTCGTCACCAACCCGGACTTCCCCCCGGCGGGCAGCCCGGGAACGCCCACGAAGGCCGCCGGGCAGCCCACCACGTTCAGCTTCAGCTCCACCGGCGACCCCCTGCCCGCCGGGTGCACCGAGGCGGGGACTCCGGACTGCCAGGCCAGCGGCTTGGACCATTTCGAGTACGCCTTCGACCAGCAGCCCGGCATCGGCGCGGCCCGGGTTCCCGTCGACGCGGAGGGCAAGGGCAGTGTGACGGTCGCCCTGTCCTGGGGTGTCCACACCCTCTACGTCGTTGGGGCCGACGCGGCCGGGAACCGGTCGCAGTCGCCGGCCGCGTACACGTTCACGGTTCCGTGGCAGCTCCCGCCCCCGGTTCTGCCCGCCCTCGACCTCACCGCCCCGGCGACAGTCGGCCGGGCGGCCCAACTGGCCGTCTCGGGGCAGCTGTCGGCGGCTCCGTACCCATCCGGTGAGGTCGTTCACGTGGTCAAGAGCGACCTGGCCCATCCCGCTGGTATGGCGCTGCCCGATGCGTCGTTGTCCTCCGACGGCACCTTCAGCATCACCGACGTCCCGCAGGTCGGGGGAGCCAACACCTACACCGTGACCTACCCGGGTGACTCCACCCACCAGACCGTCAACGCGTCCGCCACCGTCCAGGTCTCCCGCAGTGCCACCGCGGTGTCCGTCACCACCAACGCTCCGTCGTACGCCTACGGCGCGACCGCAAAGGTCACCGCCCACCTCGGCACGACCTACAACGGCCGCACTCTCGCGGTCTACGCCCAGCCTTACGGTGGCAAGAAGGCGCTGGTCACGACTGGCACGGTGGACAGCCACGGCAACCTGGCCGCGACCTACAAGCTCACCCGCAAGACCACCTTCACCGCAGCTTTCGCCGGTGACTACCGCTACGCCCCCAACACGGCTTTCAGCACCGCGTCGGCCTACGCCAAGGTGTCCGAGTCGCTGAGCGGCTACTACGGGAGCACCCACTACGGCAGCCTCCTCTACCGGGTCTACCACCACACCGCCAAGGCCAAGCTGAACGCCACGGTCACGCCCGACAAGGCCGGCCAGTGCGTGCGATTCCAGACCCAGCGGTACTACGGCGGTGCCTGGCACACGCAGAGCACATCCTCCTGTCACACGCTCAGCACGACGAGCGCCGGCTATGCGACGCTGAGCCTGACCAATGCGGTCACCGGCAAGTTCCGTATGCGGGCCGAGTACGTCCACAGCAGCGCGGACACCGGCAACCTCAGCACTTGGGGTGCATGGCAGTACTTCACCGTCAGGCAGTGACACACAAGGAGCCCGGTCCCCGCCAAGGGGGCGCTCGGCGTCCGGGACCGGAAGTTGACCGACCGCGCCTCGCGTGCAACACGTGCCACCTGAAGCGGTTCGCTGCGCCTGACCGTAACCGGTCACGTGTCTGCTCGGGTGGCAGCCGGGCGGCTTGACGAGCAACTTGCGGGACGACTGTGTCAGGCCGTTCCTGAGGCCCGTGGGCGCCACAGGCGGGACCTCCACAACCTTCGAGGCGCAGGCAACAGGTCTGGAGCTGATGACACGCCCGGGACACAAGAGCTCGCTGGCGCGCTGATCTATCAGCACACGATCCACGTGCCATTGGTAGCACGCGTGCACGCAGAATAAAGGGCCAGCCTGAGGGGGAAACCCTTCCTGAGCCGGCCCTTCATCGTGTGCCCCCGGCAGGATTCGAACCTGCGACACCCGCTTTAGGAGTGGGATCGAATCCCTGCCGGGGGGTGCCTGGCGCTGCCGCGCGGTGCTGTTTCCCCTGGTCGGAACGGCACGGCGAGTCACTTGATCCGGCTCATGCCGCCCTGTGTCGGACCGTCCGCTCACGCATCGCTCACACGCTGCCGGCTGCTGAGCAGCGCCAGGTCAGACCTGCCCGAGGTCGATCTCCACCGGGAACGGGGCCACTACCTTGAGGACGCCGGTGAACACGTCTCCGTCCCGGTAGCTCTTCGTCGCGGGGTCGAGAACGTAGGTGTACACGAGAGGGACGCCTGTCGCGGCCTGCTCGATCCTCCAGTAGAAGCCGATGCCCGCCTTGGCGTACTGGTCGACCTTCACAATCCGGTCGGTGGTCTCCGAACCCGGCGACACTACTTCCGCGACCAGTAGCACGTGCTCAGGCCGGGTGGGGGTGATGTCGATAGTGTCTGCGCGGTACACGACAACGTCCGGTCGCCGATTGGTGAGCGGGACGTCTTGGAGCCGGACGTCGAAGTCCGTGTCGGCGTTCCACTCCGGGCCCGCGGCGGCATCCAGGGCGTTCGCCAGAATACGGGCCAGCCGGTTGTGCCGCTTGGACGCGCTCGGACTCACGACGACCATCCCGTCCACGATCTCGATGCCGGCGCACTGCTCGTCGGACCAGGACTCGTACTCTTCCGCCGTGATCTGCTCATGCATCCACGCCGGGGCCACCATCTCGGCCGTCATGAAGCACCTCCCGGACACTGTGCTGCGGGCCCGATCCCGCTCGATTCAGCGTACTGTCTGCCATCCGCCCGGAACGCTGATCTCGCTCACGCCTTTCCCCGTCGGCCGGCATCCGCGTAGTAGCCGAGGCCGCTGCATGGGCGCTCATCGATCTGGTGTGCGCCCCTGGCGCGCGCCCAGCGCATCAAGTGGACCCTCCGCGCACTCTGCCCTGGTCCCCTGACAACTGCTTCTCTGGAACAGCTGATTCGCACGGATCAGAAACAGATCAAAGTGGTGCGGAGAAGGAGAGGAGCGCCCTTGACGCCGCAGTCCCCATCCCAGGGCCTGGAGGGGTGGCCCGCCCGCAGCTTCCTCGGTGGCCTGTCGGAACCCGTCCGCACCAAGCTGCTTGCGCGTCTGGGAGGCGGCCATCCTCACCGCCCGCATGTTCCACGGACAGGCCGGCCACCTCCCGCCCGCCCCGGCCGCCTCGCCGGGCGGAGTGGAGGCGCAGGCGCCGACAGCCGCGTGGGTGGCGCCGCTCTTCTCCGGCGTGGTCGAGCCCCCACCCGAGCTCGGCCCCTTGGTCGAAGCCCACCGAATCGCCGTCACCTGCGCCCCGACCGAGCTGCGCGCCCGCCGAACCGAGCTGATCAGCCGCATCGACTGTCAACTCGGCCCGGTATGACGTCGGCCGGGAACAGCCGCGGGAGCCCGCGTCGACTCCGCGTCAGCCTGATAGGTGTCCGGCCGGGTGCTGCGGTTCCTGACCGCATCCGAGTCTTGGAGAAGGCCTCTCAGGGAAGGCCTCTCCGAGAACGCCGTACCCGAAGCGGAGCCCGAGCCCGACGATGCAGAGGATCTCGGCCGAAGTGTGTGCCGGATGGTGCTGATCTTTAAGCAGAAATACCGGAGCCCGGCGATCGGTCCGCTCACGCAAACGGCCCCGGACGAGGAGTCCGAGGCCGAGTAGGAGCCCTCCCTGGGGGATAAACCCCAGGTCAGAGCGGTAATGCGTTGTGCCCCCGGCAGGATTCGAACCTGCGACACCCGCTTTAGGAGTTCGATCCGGGCCCGCTTCGACTGTGGTCGGCGGCTGGTGCGGCGGCCGGACAGAGCCGCTGGTGTACGCCCCCGTCCGGCGTCATTGATGTCAGCAGTGGATGTCAGAACCTTTAGAACGCGTAGCTCTGGGGAGATCGATCATTGAGCGAGCACACTCTGCCGTCTCGCCGCTCGCGAATTGCAGACCCCACATCCCGGCCCGCCCGCACTGTGGCAAGGTGGCGGTCATGGTGACCACACCTGAGATGCCCGAGGCGTCGCTGCAACTCCTTCGGGCCGACTCCCCGGCCCTGGCCAACCTGTCCAGGACCTTGGTCTCTGTCGCTGAGGCCCAGCGGCAGATGCTGGCCAACCTTGACATGAGCGGCCTGTCCAGGACCTTGGTCTCTGTTGCTGAGGCCCAGCGGCAGATGCTGGCCAACCTCGACATGGCCAACCTGTCCAGGACCTTGGTCTCTGTTGCTGAGGCCCAGCGGCAGATGCTGGCCAACCTCGACATGAGCGGCCTGCCCCAGCTGATGAGTACGGTGGAGGGGTTCCGTATCCTCAGTCAGGCTCAGCTCACGACGGCCGCATCCGCAGTGGAAGAGGCCTACCGGGCCACGCCCGAGGACGACGTCCCCGAGGAACTGCTGACCGAACTGGAGGACAGCGTCCGTAGCTTCACCGCCTCGGAAGCCGTCGAGTACCTCCCGGTCGAGGTGAGCCGTCAGCATTTTTCTCTGTTCATCGGCGCCGTCGTCATGACGTCCTTGATGACGGTGACCTTTTCCAGCGAGACCGCGGACGGCATCCTCGGCAAAATCCTGGAGCTAAGCGGATTGGTGGCGCTCGTGATGGTCGCCGCAGGGAAGGCACACGACCGCGTCACCGGCACCACCACCGAAGCGAACTCCGGCAGTGTCGGCGACAGCCCCGAGGACACCTGACAACGCGCCTTGTCGTCCTCAGACGACGGCGCCATCAGCTTGGGAAGCTGCAGGCATTTGCGGCCCGCTCATCCGCTGACCTGGGCGAACGCCCTGCGCGCTGTCCTCTCGGCCTCGGCGGCTTTCACCGTGGTTCCCCGTTGTTCCCCGCTCGATCTGGTGTGCTTGTGGTGCGGCCGTGATCACCCGCGCTAGACCCGACGTCACCTGAACACGCAGACGACGTGCCCATAGTCTTCGATCTGCTGCTGTTGTTCGTCTGGGCGAGGTGCGTGCTCGTCGTCTCCACACCTGAGGAATGTTCCGTCGTCTCCTTCAAATACGGAGACAACGCCTCCGTGATGGCTACAGGCTCCTTGGCGGCCGATGGAGTCTGACAGCCACCCGTCTTCGCACTCGTAGCCCTGATACGTCCAGTGAACTGGCGTGTACGTGGCGGATGGTGTTCCAGAACTGACGGGCGGATCCTCGTCATCATCGTTCCACCCACTGAGTTGTGCTGTAACCGGGAGGACAACGAAGATCCCCACGCCGATAAGGCCTGCCAGGGAGTAGGCCACCACCCGAGCGACCCGCCAAGCGCGGCTCTCGACGAGCCTTTGCAGGAGACTACGCACGGAAGACTTTTAGCGCAGCAAGGGGCTGTGGTGCGCCTCTTCGCGGACATTGGCAGCAACCCTTCAGAGCCTCACACGACGTGCTTGCCGGTCGTCGTGTCCTGCGTGCCTGCACCTCCGCCAACACGCTGTTCAACTGTGGTGGCGGAGTGCTGGCGCGAGTGCAGGGGCGTTCACCTGCGTTCATGGACGGCTGGCTGCCGGTGCGGAGACGGCTTCGGGTCTCGCCTGAACGGCCGTGAACGGGGCTGAATGAGACGGAAACTGAGACGGCCGCCCACGGTCCTAGAGCTGACCTCGCCACCATGGCACGTCCAGGCTGTCAGCCGGGATGACCCTGGCCCTTGCCAGAATCTTCCCGTCGAGGGCCCACACAAGGGCACGCAACTCACGCGCGCTCTTCCTGGGCAGCGCGTGAAGCACGGCTTCGAGGTGCTCACGGAAGCCGGCGCCGTAACACCCGCACTCAGGGATTCCGCAATCGGGACCCGTGAGGGGGTCTACAAGGTGCCTGAGGGGGCCATGAGCATAGGCCTGCCAGTGCCAGAACGCTTCTTCCGTGGCTTCGGGCCAGAAGCGAGTTCGCTCCAGCCGACGCAGGTCAGCTGTGCAGCCGCCGGACAGGCGATCAATGAACGGGTACCGTCGCCGCCTCCAGTGGCGGATAGGGAGATCACCCCGCAGGGCTGACGGGCGCCTACGCGGCATTGCCCCTTCGGTTGTCGGTCATGGGGGCAAGCTACAGAATCACGCGTCCGGTGGCCACCGCGTATCCGGTGGCCGAAGCCCTGAGCTTGGGAAGCTCGGGTTTCTTGTCGGTCGTTGTCGCGCTGACCTGCGGCGGAGCCGTATTGGAGCCTGGACCGCAACCGGGGCAAGTACCCGTGATTCCCCGCTGTTCCCCGTGGGATCTGGCACGCGAATGGCACGGTCCCCCCGCGTCAACGCGTCTCCGCCGAGCTGGCCACCTGGGTGTCTGAGCCTCAGCCGACGACAGTTAGCCACGATGGCGGGCCAGCCGACCGTGCAGGCGCGCGTGTGCCTCCCTGTACACCCACCAGCCTGAGCCACGCTGTCGGCCGTCGACCAGAGCAAGCCCCGACTGGGGAAGCGCGCGGCTGGCCACCTTGCGTGATGACCATCGTCCCGAAGCAACTTGGGTGGGTGTGCTGCCTTGGGCTGGTAGGTCTCTCGCCTGCGCTGATGGTCCGTGGACGTGTTCGCGCTCGTCCGCTGCTGTTCGTCGGCGTTGTCACGTAGTTAGACACTCACTCGTCGTCCTATCGGCGGACGACGGGGTACTTCACGGTGCGGTGGTTGGAGTGATAGACCCTGGCGCTCTCGTTCGTCCTGCTGCAGCCCTGTTGGATAAGGAGTTGTTCGTTGACTAGGCGCGATGGGTAGTTGTTCGACACAATGAACTCAGGGGTTCACTGAGAGTCAAGATCATTTGTTGATCCACTGTCAGTGGGGTAGGTAACAATCACATACGAGGTGCCAGGGGGGACCTTGGAGACGTGGCCTGACAGCTTCCCGGACGCATGTCCTCCAAGCGATACAGAGGAGGCTTCCGGTAGCTTCTACCGGTTGGTGGACTCGGATCCGCCGACGCAGAGAGACTTCATGAACCATCATGAGCTGCTCGCGGCGGGACGACTCAGGTCGAGGTTCTGGCCGGATGACTGCATCGCAGCAGGGCTGAGCGTGTTCGGTGATGTGGCAGATGCTCAGAAGACTCGGGCTGCTGTCGGACCACTTAGAAAGAAGAAGATAGCGGTAGGGGACATAACAGGGGCAGGAAGGATGAAGCACACGCCAAGGCATTCGAAGTGCACTCACCATACGTGGTGGCGCACTGCGGATGATACGGCGTGGGAGGGATTTGAGGTAGTGCCGTGAATTGGATGCCAAGAAACACGATTCTTGGTGAGCTGAAGATGCAGGAACCGTATGTCTATTACGACGGTCCCCGCGTGTTCAGTTGCACGTCGCTTACCGACCAGACGTATCTAGCTGTTTGGGCGGAGGAAGGCGATGAAGGTGATGAGTGGCTCTACGTTCCTGTTTCTCAGGCGCGTCTCAATATGGTTCGATCTGGAGGAATTGCGCTTCGATCTGCCATTGGGTCGCCAGAAGGCTTCGTCTTCCAAGTGTCCTTGCCGCATGACGTGGAAGAGCAAGACGCGGTCAAGCCGATCCGCGTGGTTGATATCCCGGAAGAATGGCTTCCCGAGACTGATTTCTCTTTAGATCTGCCGACTCACACACTTCCGGTGGCTGAACCGGAAGAGGTCATTGAGAACAAGGCGCACCAAGAAAGCCGCACGCGACTTCGACTGCGTGTAGCTTTGCCCAGATTCGCTCGCAGTGAGGCGCCGGCTCGCGCGATCGGTGGCCTGTTGCTGCAAACGCAGTCCGTCTATGACAACTTCGGCTATGCTCTTACGGAAGAAAATCCTTCACCAAAGGGAAAGATTCCTGCCGAAATTACAGGTCAGACAGCCATAGCGATGGTTGGAGCGGCAGCATCGAGCTTTGTTCTTGAGCTCGCCTCAAATGAGCTAGATGATCTGCTTGGGGATTCTCTATTTACTCGGACAACATTGAAGTTGCTTGAACTCTTGGACTTGAGCCTAGAATACCCAGCGCTTTCTGAGAAGCTGGCAGAGATCAAGCCCCGGGCTGCCAAGAGCTTCCGGTCACTCGTTGAGAGATTCGCTGAGACTGGCGGTGATGTGACGGTTGCTGCTGCCGGGACTCGGTTGACTTATACCGCTCGCGAACTTCCTGCTGAAAAGTTGGAGGAGTTTGCGAAGACGTTGAAACGACTTGTTCCTGAAGAGCAAGTCGAAGACGTGCGTGGGCGGATGCGGCTCTTCAAGATTGACACTGATCGTAGGACTTTCGGCTTCAGGAATGAATCTACTGATGTCGACTATGAGGGTGCTATTGATGATGCGGCCTGGCCCCAGGCTTCGCATGCAACAGCTCAAGAGAATTATGACGTCCTCATTCTTGGCACTACTGTTATCGATGAGACGGTCGGCGAAAGGAAAACGACCTATCGTCTTATGCAAATGTCCCACCCTAGTGGCGAGGTGCGCTAGCCTTGATTGAGAGGTCGGTGCAGCGGCTTTGGGCTGGAGCTGATTTGGCGCGAGTGATCATGGCCAATTACGCTAGCCCGCGGTTCGGGCAGGTTTGTGAGCCTGCCCGTTAGTGCCCGATTTTGGGCCATGATCTTCGAGGCTCGCGTGCCAAAGTGGCTGCCTAAAGCCGTGGAGCCGACCGCCCCAGCCACGACGTACTCCTTCTCTCACGTCAAGCGGCTGATTGCTTTGAGCGCGGCACGGGCGCCGGCCGGGCTGGAGCGGGGCGGAGACTGGAGCGCAGGCCCGGCCGGGGGCCGGGCCGCGCGCGGTGAGCGGAGCGAGCCGCCTTGAACTAGTAGAGAAAGTTGTAACTCACTCGGGCCTGTGGGGCTTGAAGGCGTATGCGCAGGCTGGGAGTTCGACGTCCTGGCGGTGGGCCAGCGATAGGAAGATGACCGGGCGGATCGTCCAGGTGATGCGTGTGCTGGCCTGGGTGACTGACACGGTGCGGGGCTCTAAGCGCAGCAGGGCTCGCCGGGTTTCTGCGCGGCCGTCGTGGAGCCATGCCCATACCTCGTCCGAGGCGTCCGGGTCGAGTGCCGGTGAGATGGTACGGAGTGCGATGGCGACCCATCTGTCTGCCTGGGGTGCGGAGTAGGCGTCGAAGGATGCCCGGAGTGCTGGCCACTGCATCCCGTCGGTGAGGTCTTCGGTCCAGCACTCGCACCAGAAGCCTCGTCGGGGCTTGTCCGTCAGCACGGGTGGCCTCCCCTCCGAGGTTGCACGAAGAGTTCCGCGGTGACCGTGTAGCCGCCGTCGGCCCCTTGGACGACGACCCTGTGCGCGAGGGCGCTGACCATGCCCAGGCCTCGGCCGTGCTCGGCGTCCTGGTCCTGGTGCTCGGCCTTCGGGGCGCTGCCGCCTCCTCCGTTGTCGGTGACCGACAGTGCGATGACCTGTGGTGCCACCGCTAAGGCCAGGTGGAAACTCCCGCGTTCCCCGCCGCTGCTCGTGTGCAGGAGCGCGTTCGTGCTCAGTTCGCTCACGATCAGGGCCGCGTCGTCCGCCAGGGGCGATCCGCGCAGGATGTCTCTCGTCCAGCGGCGGGCCCGGCTGACCTCTTCCGGAAATCCTGGGCAAGTCAGTCCCCAGACTCGGACTCGACTCGTATACTCGTGCATACAAGTTCCTTCGTGCTGGTAGGCCGCCATGTGCAGCGGGTTCGGGCTAGACGAGTTTCACGCCGTCGTGGGCGCGGATTGCCGGCGGGGTCATGGCGTCGAGCGCATCCAGGACGCGAATCGCGTAGGCCTCGTCGGCAAGCTCAGAGACTTCTTCGCGGGTGGCCCAGCGCAGGGCGCGGGTCTCGTCGCCGGTCGTGGGCGTGCCGTCGGCGGCCTCGCAGCGGAAGACCAGGGAGACGATCAGGCCCGTCATGTTCTTGTAGACGCCGGTCAAGGTCGCCGGAAGGGCGATCTTGATGCCGGTCTCTTCGAGGACTTCGCGTTGCAGGGCCTCGGGGATGGTCTCCTCGCGTTCGAGGACACCGCCCGGCGGCTCCCACTTGCCGTTGTCACGGCGCTGGATCAGGAGGGCACAGCCCTGGGCGTCGACGACGACCCCGGCGACGCTCACGGAGTGCGGGCGTTCTGTGCTCACGTTCCTCGGCCCTCCCGGATGGCTAGGCTCTCCACCGTAGCAACTTCACTCGCCCACTCGTCTAGATACCTAAAGGAGTACACACAGTGAGTCCTCTTTCTTCGGGCCTCCTCGGCGATCTCGACCCCACGAGCGATCGTGCGGTCTTCCGGCAGATCGCCGACCAGTTGCGCGAGGCGATCGACCGTGGGCGATTCCGCGAGGGCGAGAAACTGCCCTCCGAAGCGGAGCTGGTCGAGCACTACGGGGTCTCCCGGATGACCGTCCGCAACTCCTTCTCAATCCTCACCGGCGAGGGCCTGGTCCACGCCGAGCACGGCAAGGGCGTCTTCGTCCGGCCCCGGCCGCCCGTGCGCCGCCTCGCCTCCGACCGGTTCGCCCGGCGCCACCGCGAGCAGGGCAAGTCCGCGTTCATCGTGGAAGCCGACGCCGCCGGCAGTCACCCGCAGGTCGACAGCCTTGAGGTCAAGGAAGAGAAGGCCACTCAGGACGTCTCCACCCGGCTCGGCTCCGTACGGCGCGTGCTCGCCCGGCGCCGCCGGTACCTGCTGGACGGGCGACCCGTGGAGTTCGCCACCTCCTACCTCCCCCTCGACATCGCCCGCGGCACCCAGATCGCCGAACCCAACCCCGGCCCCGGCGGCATCTACGCCCGCCTCGAAGAGCTGGGCCACCGCCTCGACCACTTCGAGGAAGAGATCCGTGCCCGGATGCCCTCGCCCTCCGAGGTCAAGACGCTCCACCTCGCGGCCGGCGTGCCCGTGATCCATCTGGTCCGGACCGCCTTCGACACAGAGGGGCGGGCTGTGGAGGTGTGCGACACGGTCATGGCAGCGGACGCCTACGTCCTGTCGTACCAGCTTCCTGCGACCTGATCGTCAGGGTTTGCGGCGGTGCGCGGGCACGCTTCCCGGACTCGTACACCCCAACACACATACTCGTATAGACGAGTGGGCAAGTTGTGTGGCAGGGTGATCGTCGTGAGCCCGGGAGATCGGGTTCGCGGATCGCTACATGTATAGACGAGTAGATAGAAAGTGTGCTGTGCGCACCATCCGTGTGGAGACCACCGCCGCCACGATCCTGCTGACCGAGGCCCCCGAGCCGAAGGTCCGCGACCGCCAGACCGGCGAGATCGCCAAGGACGCGGTGAGCGGGGAGGCGCTGATGACCATCGGCGTCGTCTACATCGAGGACGGGGAATCCGCCCTCATCAAGGTCACCGTTCCCGAGGGCGGTGTCTCCGAGGGGCTCGTCCTGGGCTCGCCCGTCTCGCTGCCGGGGCTCATCGCCCGGCCGTGGGAGTCCGTGTTCAACGGCCAGCAGCGCCACGGCATCGCCTACCGCGCCGCCGCCGTCACCCCGGCCGCCTTCCCGGCCAGCGCCGGGGCTGCCGCCTGATGTCCGACCTGACAACGCTCCTGGAGGTGGGTGGCCCCCTCGCCGCGCTCGGCGGTGGGGCCGCCTACACCCGGGCCAAGCACCCGGCGGTCTACTGGTCCGCAGTCGGCGGCCCGATATCCACGGTCCGCCTGCTCAGCTCGTACGGATCCGTCATGGAAGCCTGCGGCCTGACCGTGGCGCCCCCCCGACTCCGGGTTCTCGCCGTCAAGGCCACCACCCGGCGGGAGATCCGGCCGGTCCCGCCCCGCCGGGGCATCCTCCGTCCCACCTCGACCGGGTTACGACTCCGGTTGCGGCTCGCTCCCGGGCAGGAACCCGCCGACGTCGCCGCCTCGGCCGAACGCCTGCGGCACGCCTGGGGCGTCCACGCCGTCTACGTCACCACCGTCAAACCGGGCGTCGTGGAACTGCGCCTCGTCGGATACGACGTACTGCGCCGCGTCCGGATGCCCCGCAAGACCGGCGACGGCTTCCTCAAGGTGCCGGTGGCGCTGCGCGAGGACGCCATGCCCTTCGTCCGCGACTACCGCACCGTTCCCCACCAACTCACCCTCGGCGCAACCCTGTCCGGCAAGTCCATGTACCTGCGCCACCTCATCTCCGGACTCGCCCGTCAGGACGGCGTCGCACTCGTCGGAATCGACTGCAAACGGGGCGTCGAACTGGCACCCTTCGCCGCCCGCCTCTCCGCCCTCGCCACCGACCCCGACGAAGCCGCCGCACTGCTGCCCGTGCTGATCAAGGAAATGGAGGACCGATACGACCTGATCAAGGCCCGCCAGGGCATCGCCCCGAACACCCCCGACGAGGAGATCACCTCCGACATCTGGGGCCTGCCCGATACCCAACGCTCCACCCCCGTCGTCCTGTTCATTGACGAGGTCGCCGAACTCTTCCTCACCGCCACCCGCAAGGACGAAGACCGACGCGACGAGATGGTCACCCAGCTCATCCGCCTCGCCCAGCTCGGCCGCGCCGCCGGCATCTACCTCGAAGTCTGCGGCCAGCGCTTCGGCGCCGAACTCGGCAAGGGCGCCACCATGCTCCGCGCCCAGCTCACCGGCCGCGTCTGCCACCGCGTCAACGACGAAGCCTCCGCCAAGATGGCCCTCGGCGACATCGCCCCCGAAGCCGTCAACGCCGCCTGCTCCATCGCCCCCGAAACCCCCGGCCTCGCCGTCGCGGGCGACACCTCCGGCGGCTGGTCCCGCATCCGCACCCCCTACCTCTC
Organism: Streptomyces sp. NPDC026515; assembly: GCF_055567595.1. Taxonomy (NCBI): domain Bacteria; kingdom Bacillati; phylum Actinomycetota; class Actinomycetes; order Kitasatosporales; family Streptomycetaceae; genus Streptomyces; species Streptomyces sp. NPDC026515. Next base: position 243,925 of record NZ_JBVHQD010000006.1, on the reverse strand, counting down.
CCTCGCCGACGCGGCCGCCATCTGCCACGACTCGGCCGACCTGGTCCCCGACGTCCCCGCCCTCAAGCCCTTCCGGCCCGACGTCCCCGCACGACCACTCACCACACCCGCGGACCCGGTCGTACAGCCGCACCCTGTTACCGACTGACCCACCCTGGCCCCTCCGCGCCATGCCCCTACCCCTCCATGCCCGAAACCGGAAGGAGCCGCATCATGCGCGCCCAGCTGGCCCGCGTCGACGCGGTGCTCGTCCAGGCGCTCATCGCTGCCGCACTATCCTTCGCCCACCTTCACGACGTCGCCTCGGCCGCTGGCCAGGACGGATGGAAAGCCTGGGCCTACCCCATCTCCGTCGACCTCCTGCTCGTCGCCGCCTGGCGCCGACTCCGCACAGGCACCACCAAAGCCGCCGCCTGGTGCTGGTTCGTCATCGCCCTTGTCGCATCCCTCGGCGCGAACGTCGCCACCGCCGGCCTCCTCGACCTCGGCAACGTCCCGGCCTGGCTCCGGATCCTTGTCGCGGGATGGCCAGCCGTCGCCTTCCTCGGCGGCACCCTCCTCGCCCACACGACACCCCACGCGCAGGGCGCCGCAGAGTTCGACGACGACCAGGAGCAGGAGACCGAACCGACGCCCGAGCAGCTGACCGAAGAACGACCACCCGCACTCCCAACCGTCCCGGTCCCGGCCGCTCTCGTCGCGCACGCCCGCAAGGTCGCCACCGAGCACCACACCCGCACCGGCAACCCCATCGACACCCCGACTCTCCGCGCCCGCCTCGGCGTCCCGGCCCCCATGGCCGAAGCCATCGCCGCCCAGCTCTGAAAGGAGAACCAGGACCCATGACCGCCAACCGCCGCTTCCGCCACCTCACCCGCATCGGCCCCGTCCAGGTCGGCACCGCCTACGACAACCGGGGCCGCGAGAAGCACACCGCCGCCTGTACCGCCCCGCGCTGCGGCTTCTCCGCCGACTACGACAGCCGAGCCGCCGCCGAACTCGCCGCCCGCACCCACCGCTGCCCCGTCCGCTGAAAGGACCCGCACCCCGTGACCCTCAACCTGCCGCTCGTCGTCGTCCTCGGCTTCTTCGCCTGGGCGGCGGTCAAATACCTCGGCGTCCGCACCTGGATCGTCGTCCTGGTCGCGCTCTTCGGCTTCTGGCTCTCCCACACCTTCCTGGCCCCCGCCATCGAATCCGGCACACGTTCTGGCGTGACCGTCATAAACGGCTCACATGCCTAGACGAGTAGATGAGGAGTTATCGGCCGTGTTCCTGCCCAGGTACCCCGACAGCCCCACCCCTCCGCCCGCACACACCCATACCCCGACCGACCCGGACCCCGCCCGGCGCTCCGCGCTCCCGGCCGTCTCCGTCAGCACCGGCGCCGTCGTCGCAGTTCTCACGGGCGGCGTGGTCCTCACCGCGCTCCTGACCGCCGTCGCCGTGTCGGCCATCTCCGTGGCCATCGCCGCCGTGGTCCTGCGCTCCCTGCTGCGCGAACACAACCGGCGCTGAACCCTGCCCGACCCCTGGGGCGGCCACGACACCGCCAGGCATCCGGCCGCCCCGGGGCCCGTCACTCCTGACCGAGCCAGCCAGAAGGAGCCCGCCATCTTCACCCGCACCACCCCGCCCCCGCTCCGCGAACTCACCAACCTGGCCTCGGGCGGCACCCTGCCCGGTATCCTCCGCCAGCTCTCCGGCCTCGGCGGCTGCACCAACCCCATCCGCCTCGACGGCCACCGCACCGAATACGACGTCGACACCACGACCGGCGAGATCGGCCGGTTCTCCAGCACCTCAACTCGACCGACCTGCCCGCCGGCCAACTCCTCGTCCGCTGCAACAACCGCCGTACGACCCGCTGCGCGGCCTGTGCCGAGGTCTACCGCCGCGACACCTTCCAGTTGATCACCGCAGGCCTACGCGGCGGCAAGGGCACCCCTGAAGATGTCGTCGCTCACCCCCGCGTCTTCGCCACCTTCACTGCGCCCGGCTGCGGTCCCGTCCACAACCGCCGCACCGACAGCCGCCCCTGCCGCTGCGGCACCCACCACGACCAGGACGACGATGCCCTCGGCACCCCGCTCGACCCCGACACCTACGACTACGACGCGGCCGTGCTCTGGAACGCCCACGCGGGCGCCTTGTGGCGGCGCTTCTCGATCTATCTCCGTCGGGAGGTAGCAAAACGCGCGGGTCTCTCCCAGCGCCGCCTGCGTGACCATGCCCGCGTCTCCTTCGCCAAGGTCGCCGAATACCAGAAGCGCGGTGCCGTCCACTTCCACGCCGTCATCCGCATTGACGGCCCAAACGGCGGCGACACCCCGCCCCCGCACTGGGCCACCGCCGAACTCCTCACCGACGCCATCCGTGCTGCTGCCGCCAAGGTCCGCGTCGACGGCCCGACCCTCGACGGCCGTACCCACTCCTTCACCTTCGGCCGCCAACTCGACGTCCGCACCATCCGGTCCGCCGACTTCAACGACGGCCAGGAACTCACCGAACGCGCCGTCGCCGCCTACATCGCCAAGTACGCCACCAAGGGCGCAGAGACAGCCACGGGCGCCCTCGACCGGCCGCTGAAGTTCGCCGCCGAACTCGCTCAGCTCGACATCAGCGACCACGCCCGCCGCCTCATCCGAACCGCCTGGACCCTCGGCGCCCGCAAGGACCTCGAACACCTCCGCCTGCGCGCTTGGGCCCACATGCTCGGCTTCCGCGGCCACTTCTCCACTAAATCCCGCCGCTACTCCACCACCCTCGGCGCCCTCCGCGACGCCCGCGCCGAATGGCGCCGAACACAAGCGGCAGCGGCCAACAGCCCTCGCCCGGACACCACGTACGTCCTCGCCCACTGGGTCTTCGCCGGCACCGGCCTCAGCTCCGCCGAGACCTGGCTTGCCGCATCCCTCGAACCCGCCCCCGGAACGGAAGGAGAGCCAACGCATGGCTGACGAAGAGCTACTCACGGTCCCGGACGTCATGGCCCGGCTCAAGCTCGGCCGCTCCACGGTCTATGACCTGATCCGCTCCCGGCGCCTGCCCTCGCTCACCATCGGCCGGTGCCGCCGCATCCCGGCGCGTGCCGTCCGCGACTACATCACCAACGAATTGGAGGCGGCCGCCTGATGGCCCAGCAGCGCAAGCGCAACCCGAACGGCGCCGGCACCATCACCAAGCGCAAGGACGGACGCTTCCAGTGCGCGGTCTACGTGCTCCAGCCGGACGGCACCCGCGCCCGCAAGTTCGCCTACGGCAAGACGTGGGCCGAGTGCGACGCCAAGCGCCGTGAGCTGCTCGACAAGGTGGATCAGGGCATCCCCGTGCCCACCAAGTCCGCCAAGCTCTCCGAGTGGCTGCCGTACTGGCTGGACAACGTCATCAAGCCCCGACGGAAGCTCAGCACCTTCGACAAGTACGAGGCACACGTGCGGCTCTACCTGGTACCGCTCCTCGGTTCCAAGCGCCTCGAATCGCTCGGTGTCGCAGACGTACGCCGGTTCCTCGTCCGCCTGGAGAAGGAGACGACCGCCGCAACCGCCAAGGAATCGCACCGAGTTCTGCGCTCGGCGCTGTCCTCGGCCTGCCGGGAGGAACTCATCACGCGCAACGTCGCCAAGCTCGTCGAGCCGCCCCGCACGGACACACCCGAACTGCACCCCTGGACCCTGGACGAAACGCTCGACTTCCTCGCCGCCTCCCGCAAGGACCCTCTCTACGCTGCCTTCGTCCTCGCCATCGCCATGGGCCTCCGCCGAGGAGAGATCGTGGGCCTCCGCTGGTCTGATCTCGACCTCGACAACCGCGTTCTCTACGTCCGCCACCAGGTCCAGCGCCGCCGCGGCGTCCTCTACGACGACGACCCGAAGAGCCGCCGTCGTCGAGCCGTCCCGCTGCCCGCCCTCTGCATCGCGCCCCTGCGCTGGCACCGCATGCGGCAAGCAGCCGCCCGGACCAAGGCGGGGGAGAGGTGGCAGCAGTCTGACTACGTCTTTGCCACCCGCACCGGCCGCCCGGTCGAGCCGCGCAACCTCTACCGCTCCTTCACCCGCGTCGCCGAGTCCGCCGGCCTCCGCGTCATCCGGTTGCACGACGCTCGCCACGGCACCGCCACCCTCCTCACGGCGGCAGGGGTCGCGCCCCGCGTCGTGATGGAGATCCTCGGGCACTCCCAGATCAGCATCACCATGGACGTGTACACCCACGTCGTCCAGGACACCCAGCGCGAGGCCATGAGCCACATGGACCGGCTACTGCGAAAGCGGCGTCCCGGTCGCGGCTGACCGCCCGCGTTGATGTCAAAACTGGATGTCAAAGACCCCGGACCATGATCGGTCCGGGGCCTTTTGCCTGGTGCCCCCGGCAGGATTCGAACCTGCGACACCCGCTTTAGGAGAGCGGTGCTCTATCCCCTGAGCTACGAAGGCGGGGCGGACCACGCGGTGTGGCGGTGTCCGACCAAGGACAGGGTAGCGGATGTGAGTCGGCGAGGGCTGGCCGTCGGTTCGGCGGCGCCTCGGGCCGGTTCAGGTGAGGGGGACGCGGGTGAAGCGGGAGGTGAGGCGGAGGTCGGTCTCGAGGTGGTCCGCGGTGGTGCGCAGGTGGGGGAGGACGTCCGTCACGCACTCCGCCAGGGTGCGGCGGGCCGCGTGCGTGGCCACGTTGAGGGCCGCGACCGGGCGGCCGTTCCGGTCCCGTACCGGTACCGCGATCGAGCGCAGGCCCGACTCCAGTTCCTCGTCGGCGAGGGCGTAGCCGGGTGGCTCGTCGGGGGTGAGGAGGGCACGGCCGAGGGACGTGCGGGCGGCCGGGAGGCGGGTGCCGACCGTGATGTCCACGGTCAGGACGCGGCTCGCGGTCGCCACCGCGAGGTACTGGATCTCCGCCGGGTCCGTCCCCGGCACCGGTGCGGCCAGGGCCGTCGGCTCGTGCAGCCGGTCCGTGAGGGCGCGCAGGTGCGGGGCCGCCAGGCCGGCGAGGGTGGTGCGGGACAGCGGCGGGTAACCGAGGGACAGCACCCGGGGGGTCAGGGCGAAGGTGCGGTCCCGCGCGGTCACCAGGCCCAGGTGCTCGTACGTGATCAGGGCCCGTCGGGCCGTGGCCCGGGCCAGGCCCGTCGCCCTCGCGACGTCCGTCAGGGTCAGGGCCGCGCGGCCCTCGCCGAACGCCGTGAGGACCGTCAGCCCGCGGGCCAGGGACTCCACGAAGTCGCGGCCCAGCTCGTGTTTGGAAGCCGTGGTCCAGCCGGCCAGGCCGGAGGGCGGTGGGCCGGGCCGCGGCGGCGCGGCCTCGCGCAGTTCCGTCTCCATCGCCGTCACCGCCTCGCGCAGGCGGGGCAGGAGCGTGGCGCGCAGGTCCGCCGCCGTGTGGCGACTGGTGTGGCTGACGATGCTGGCCACGCAGGCCACCCGGCCGGTGTGCGGGTCGCGTACGGGGACGGACACGGCCACCAGGCCCGGTTCGATCAGCTGGTCGTCCAGGGCCCAGCCGTCCCGGCGGGCCCGTTCCGCCCGGGCCTCGAAGTCGTCGTCGGCGGTGGTGCCGCGCGGCGGGAGGGCCGGGAAACCCGCGTCGGTCGGGTCCGTCGCGCGCCGGGCTCGCCAGTGCGTCCACTCCGGGCGCGTCCACTCCACCGCGAACAGCGGGCCGGGGGCGGTGCGTTCGGCCGGCAGCAGGTCGCCGATGCGGAAGCTGACGGACATCGCGCGGCGGCGGGTCGCCTGGTGGATGAAACGGATGCCGTCCCGGTCGGCGACCGCGAGCGAGACGGACTCGTCCAGGTCGTCGGCGAGGGCGTCGGCGTGGGTGCCGAGGAGGGCGGGCAGGCGGAGGGCGGCCAGGTAGGCGTTGCCGAGTTCCATCACGCGCGGGGTGAGCACCGCGTCCCGGCCGTCCTGACGGACGTATCCCGTGCGGGCGAGGGTCGCGGTGATCCGGTCGACCGTGGAACGGGCCAGCCCCGTACGCCGTTCCAGCGCGCTCGCGCTCAGTGTCCCGCCCGCCTCGGTCAGCGCCGTCAGTACGGCCACACCCCGGACGAGCGGCGCGACCGCCTCGGCCGGCGGGTCGTGGGGTGGCGCGGCGGGGGACAGCGGGGTGGTCATCGACTCTCCGGTGCGGACTCTCCGGTACGGCGGCTGCTACGTCGACTGCTGGGTCGGCGGCTTCCGTGATCTCCGGTACGGCGTTCAGGACCCGGCCGCGATCTCCGGTACGGCGATCAGGGCACGCCCACCGTAAACCCCGGCCGGGCCGGTCAGCGCCGTGTGACCTGCACCCGGTAGTTCCCGTCCGTGTCCACGTCCGCCACCCGTACCTCGATCCCGTGCTCGGGGTCCTTGAAGGACTCGCCCGGGCCGAACGGGGCGTCGGAGAGTTCCGCCTGGACGTTGGGGCTCCGGGTGCAGCCGCCGGTGTCGCCGTGGGCGTCGTACACCTTGATCGGTCCGCGGCCGGTGTCGATGTTGGCGTCGACCTTGTAGACGAGGACGCCGGGGCGGCAGACCTCCTCGTCGTTGCCGCCCTTGGTGCGGACCTCCAGGGCGTAGCCGGTGCGGGCGTCGATGGGGACGAAGACCAGTTTGTGGCCGCCGGCCCGGGAGAGCGGGGTCAGCGTGTAGTCGGTGCCGCCGTGGGCGGCCGCGCAGCTGACCTGGTCGGCGTCGAGCCAGCCCAGCTTCCACTTGTGCCAGGCGAGGAGGTCGTTGTCGGCGCCCCAGTCCTCGCTCATGATGTCCCAGTGCCCGACCGCGCCCCCGCCCTCCTGGGTGTAGAGGTCGGGCAGGCCGAAGACGTGGCCGTTCTCGTGCGGGAGGACCCGGTAGCCGGTCTGCTGGTAGGAGCCGGAGCCGTCGTCCTGGCGGGAGTAGACGAAGGAGGCGTTGGCGACCGGGACGCCGTCGGCGACCGGGGCGTCGGAGTTGCCGGCGAAGGTCACCGACAGCACGGTGTCCAGGGCGGACGGGCCGGCGTTCGGGGTGATCAGCACGTTCAGGAGGTCGTACGACCGGAAGTCCACGTCCGGGTCGGCGGCGGCCACGATGTCCTGGACCAGCTGCCGGTAGCCGGGGTCGAAGGGGGCGCCGCGCTCTATGCCGTAGTCCGCGAACGGCTTGGGCATCCGCAGCCAGTGGTCGACGGGGGCCGCGGGCTGGTAGTCGAGTTTGCCGTAGGAGGCGGTGCGGAACCACTCCTGGGTCTGCGGGAAGAACTCGCGGTAGCGGTCGAGCGGGTCTCCCTCGCCGGGCGCGTCGGAGAAGTCGACCATGAGGGCCAGGGCGTGCACGGTGCCGGTGGAGCGGGAGTAGCCGCCCGGGGTGGGGATGCCCTCGGTCATCTGGATCTCGTGGGCGCCGCTGATCAGACAGGGGCCGTAGGCCGAGGAGCGGGCCAGCGCGATCGGGCCGGCGCCGGCCGGTGTGGGCGCCGCCGCGAGGTCTCCGGAGCCCGCCGAGGTGCCGACCGCGAGGACCAGCACGGTCACGGCGGCGAGGGAGGCCGCACGGCGGTGGCGTATCGCGCGGTTCGAGGGCGTGCGCGGGGCGCGTGACGTGCGTATCGCGCGGTTGGCGGGCGTGGCGTGGGGCGCGCGGGGAGTGTGCGGAGCGTGCGCGGCGGGCGGCGTGCGCGGGGCGCGGGGGGTGTCACGGTGCGCGGGTATGGAGCGGCTGGGCTGCTGCGGCTGCATGCACGGACCTTTCGCGCCACGGCAGCCGCCGGTTTCCGACTGCACCCTTTCGATCACCCTGTGTCCACGGGGCGGTGGGCGCGCGTTGGAGGGGCCGATCGTGGGATTCCTCGGATCAGAAGATGTGATGCGGGTCACATGAAATGAGGAGGGGGTGTGGAAATAACCGGGGACCCGTTCCCCGTTTAGACCTGTGTCCGCGCGAAACGGGGAACGGATCCCCGGATCGTGGAAGTCCAGAGCAACACCCAGACCGACCAGACCAGGAGTGCGCCGTGCAGACCGCGACCGCCACCCCCACCGTGCGCAAGGCGCCCAGGCCGCGCGCCGACGCCCTGCGCAACCGGGAGCGGATCGTGACCGCCGCCCGCGAGATGTTCACCGAGTACGGCCCCGACGTGCCGCTCGACGAGATCGCCCGCCGGGCCGGCGTCGGCAACGCCACGGTGTACCGCAACTTCCCCGACCGTGACGCGCTCGTCCGTGAGGTCGTCTGCTCCGTGATGGACCGGACGTCGGAAGCGGCCGAGCTCGCGCTCGCGGAGACCGGGGACGCATACGGGGCGCTGGAGCGGTTCGTGCACGCCTCCGCCGACGAGCGGGTCAGCGCGCTGTGCCCGATGGTCTCCAGCACCTTCGACAAGAACCACCCGGACCTGGAAGCGGCGCGCGAACGGTGTGAGCAGCTCATCGGGCAGCTCATGGACCGCGCCAAGGTGGCCGGGCAGCTTCGTCCGGACGTGGGGGTCGGCGACGTGATGATCGCCGTGGCTCAGCTCAGCCGGCCCCCGTTCGGCACCGACTGCCTGGTCGGCGACCGCTTCGTCCACCGCCATCTGCAGCTGTTCCTGGACGGACTGCGGGCACCGGCCCGCTCCGCCCTGCCGGGCACGGCCGTGACCATGGAGGACCTCCGCCAGGCCTGAACGACCGAGAGCGACCGCACCGTCCCACGGGGGGCAGATCAGTTTCGGACCGAGCGCCGGTCCTTCTTCTCGCGCGCCCCCGGCTCCACACCGAACACCGTCCCGCGCTCCACGATCCCTTGTCCGATCTCCTCGCCGATCCCTTTTCCGGCACGCGCGCCGGCCTTCCGGCCCGTTCCGGCGACCTTCCGTAACGAAGTACTGACTTTCCGTCACGCATTCACGAAGTCAAGAAGTGGGTACCCCCATGTCCGAAACAGCCGCCAAGGCTCCCGGCGCACCGGCGCAGTCCGGTGACGCCAACCGCTGGAAAGCGCTCGTCTTCATCGCGCTCGCCCAGCTGATGGTCGTCCTCGACGCCACCATCGTGAACATCGCACTGCCCTCCGCCCAGACCGACCTGGGCATCTCCGACGGCAACCGGCAATGGGTCGTCACGGCCTACGCCCTCGCCTTCGGCGGCCTGCTCCTCTTCGGCGGCCGGATCGCCGACCTGTGGGGCCGCAAGCGGGCCTTCGTCATAGGCCTGACCGGCTTCGCCGCCGCCTCCGCGCTCGGTGGCGCCGCGACCAGCGGCGCGATGATGTTCGGCGCGCGCGCCCTGCAGGGCGTCTTCGGCGCCATGCTCGCCCCGGCCGCGCTCTCCCTGCTCGCCGTGATGTTCACGGACGCCAAGGAGCGCGCCAAGGCGTTCGGCATCTACGGCGCGATCGCCGGTGGTGGCGGCGCCGTCGGCTTCATCCTCGGCGGTGTGCTCACCGAGTACCTGGACTGGCGCTGGACGTTCTTCGTGAACGTCCCGTTCGCCATCGTCGCCGCGCTCGGCGCGTACTTCGTCATCCGTGAGCCGGAGGGCGGCCGCAACCGCAACCCGCTCGACATCCCCGGCGTGCTGCTGTCCACCCTCGGCCTGGTCGCCCTGGTGTACGGCTTCACCCGCGCCGAGTCCGACGGCTGGAGCGACGCCACCACCATCGGCCTGTTCGTCGCCTCCGTGGTGCTGCTGCTCGCGTTCGTGGTCACCGAGACCCGGGTCAAGGCGCCGCTGCTGCCGCTCCGTGTGGTCACCGACCGCAACCGCGGCGGTATCTACCTCTCCCTCGGCATCGCGATCATCGCGATGTTCGGCACCTTCCTCTTCCTGACCTACTACCTCCAGGTCATCCAGGGCTTCTCGCCGATCAAGACCGGCTTCGCCTTCCTGCCGATGATCGCGGGCATGATGATCGGCTCCACCCAGATCGGCGCCCGTCTGATGACCCGGGTCCCGGCCCGGCTGCTGATGGGCCCCGGCTTCCTGGTCGCGGCCGTCGGCATGCTGCTGATGACGCAGCTGGAGATCGGCTCGTCGTACGCCTCGACGATCCTGCCCGCGATGCTGCTGCTCGGTCTCGGCATGGGTACGGCGTTCATGCCGGCCATGTCCCTGGCCACGCTCGGCGTCGAGCCCCGGGACGCCGGTGTCGCCTCCGCGATGGTCAACACCTCGCAGCAGGTGGGCGGCGCCATCGGCACCGCGCTGCTGAACACCATCGCCGCGTCGGCGACGACGGCGTACATCAAGGACCACATCGCGGGTGCGACCTCCAAGTCGCAGGCGCAGCTCGTCCAGATGCAGGGCGCGGTGCACGGCTACACCAACGCCATCTGGTTCGCCGTCGGCATGCTGGTGCTGGCCGCGGTGATCGTGGTGACCCTCGTCAACGCCGGTACGCCGGACGCCACTCCGGTGGCCTCCGGTGAGGGCGCGGAGGACGACCTGCCGGTCCCGGTGGTCGCCCACTGAGCCTCTGAGCGGCCACCGGCCGCCCGGGTACCCGCACGCGGGCCTGTTCTGAGCTCCTCAGCGGAGCCAGGGCAGGTCCGCGCCCGCTTCGTCGGGCTGCAGGCCCTCGGCGACGATCTGCATGATCTCGCCGAGGGCCTGCTGCTGTCCGGGGGTCAGCCGCTCGAACAGCGCCTGCCGCACGGCGGCCACATGGCCCGGTGCGGTGCGCCGCAGTACCTCCGAGCCCTCCTCGGTCAGGACGGCGAACTGGCCCCGCTTGTCGTCGGGACAGTCCTCCCGCCGTACCCAGCCGTTCTTCTCCAGACGCGCGACGGCGTGCGAGAGCCGGGACCGGGTGATCTTCGCCCCCATGGCCAGCTCGGTCATCCGCAGCCGCCGTCCGGGCGCCTCGGCGAGCCCGACCAGCAGGCCGTAGTAGATGTGCGGCATCCCCGCGTCCCGCTGGAGCTGACGGTCCAGATGGTCCTCCAGGAGGGTCGTGGCGTGCAGATACGAGCGCCAGACGCGCTGTTCTTCGTCGCTGAGCCAGCGGTTGCCGGCGGCGGTCGCGGACGTGGGTGCCGTGTTCATGTATCCCACTGTACGAGGCCTCTCCTTGAAGGTTAAACAAGTGGGGCGTAGGGTGTTCCACGGAAAGCTTGAGAGTTAAAACATAAGTGCCAGACCGTGGGGACCGCGGGGCGGTTCCCGTCCGTGGAGGGAGCCGCCGTCATGGCCGCCGTCGCACAGGAACGATCCGCCGCTTCCCGGGAGCGCATGCCCGCCCTTTATCTGAGCCACGGCGCGCCGCCGCTCGCCGACGACCCGGTCTGGCCCGGCGAACTCGCCGCCTGGAGCGCCGGCCTGCCCCGCCCCAAGGCCGTCCTGATGGTGTCCGCCCACTGGGAGGAGGCCCCCCTCGCCCTCGGTGCCGTACAGACCGTCCCTCTCGTCTACGACTTCTGGGGCTTCCCCGAGCACTACTACCAGGTGCGGTACGCGGCCCCCGGGGCGCCGGCGCTCGCCGAGTCCGTACGCAAGCTGCTGCGCGCCCCCGGCACCCCCGTGCAGGACATCCCGGACCGCGGACTGGACCACGGCGCCTACGTGCCCCTCGTGGAGATGTTCCCGGCCGCGGACATCCCTGTCCTCCAGATTTCCATGCCCACCCTCGACCCGGTCCGCCTGATGGAGATCGGCCGCCGGCTCGCGCCGCTGCGCGACGAGGGCGTGCTGATCGTCGGCTCCGGCTTCTTCACCCACAACCTGGCGGCCCTGCGCCACGCCGGGGCGGGCGTGCCGTCCTGGTCCTCGGAGTTCGACGACTGGGGGCACCGGGCCCTGGAGGACCGTGACTGGGACGCCCTGCTGGACTTCCTCGACAAGGCGCCGGCCGGCCGCTACGCCCACCCGCGCACCGAGCACTTCGCCCCGCTCTTCGTCACCATGGGCGCGGCGGAGGCCGGCGGTGAGCTGGACGCGCAGAAATCGGTGATCGACGGGTTCTGGATGGGGATGGCCAAGCGGTCGGTCCAGTTCGGCTGAATCCCGGCGGGGCGGGCCGCCGGCTAGAGCGGGCGTTCGTACCAGGCCACGTCCCAGTAGCGGCCGAACTTGCGGCCCACCTCGCGGTAGGTGCCGACGTAGCGGAAACCGAGGCGCTCGTGCAGCCGGGTGGAGGCCTGGTTCGGCTGGGCGATGCCCGCGTAGGCGCGGTGCAGGTCCTCGTCGGCGAGCGCCTCGAAGAGGGCCTGGTAGAGGAGCGTGCCGATGCCGCGCCCGCCGGCGTCCGGGGCGACGTAGACCGTGGTCTCCACCGAGGTCCCGTAGGCGGGTTTCGCGCGGAAGGGGCTGGATGTGGCGTACCCGAGAATCTCCTGTGAGTCCGCGGACGTGGCAACCATCAGGCGGTACGGGCCGTCTTCCGGGTGGGAGAGCAGCCACGCACGACGCTCTTCCGCTGTGAAGGCCACCGTGTCGAATGTGATGGGCGTCTCACGTACGTAGTGGTTGTAGAGGTCGGTGAGGGCTTCGAGATCCGCCTCGACTCCCGGTCTGACCTGCACCTCTGTACGTTCCGACGACATCGTGTCCCCTCGGTTGGCGGCACAGGGTACTGCATGATCAGAAAAATCGGGGGGCGGCATGGGAATTCTGTCCGGATTGCAGTCGTTGTTTCCTTCGGATGCCGGGCACACGACCAGGGCGCCGGGAGCTTCGGAAGCGGGCTCCGCGGCACAGCCGGCCGACAGCCGGGCATCCACCGGATGACCGAGAAAACCGGATAGGACCACCCCGCCCGCCCACCATCGCAAGGGAGCACCGCATGGCAACCCGTGCCGTCGCCCGTCGTCAGTCCGCCACCGGCGAGACGGCCGACTCGGCAAGCAGTGTTCGCCGCGCCCATGGCGGCGAGATCGCCGACCGCGATCTGGTCGGCATGTATCTCGACGAGATCGCGCGCACACCGCTCCTCGACGCCGCCAAGGAAGTCGAACTGTCCCAGACCATCGAGGCGGGTGTGTTCGCGCGGCAGGTCCTCGACGGCGAGGAGGAGTCCGCGTCGGACGCCAGCCGCGAGGAGCTGGAGGCGCTCGTCGACGCCGGCGAGCGGGCCAAGGACGTCTTCATCCGCTCCAACCTCCGCCTGGTCGTGGCCGTCGCCCGCCGGTACCCGAGGAGCGGTCTGCCCCTGCTCGACCTGATCCAGGAGGGCAACGCCGGCCTGGTGCGTGCCGTCGAGAAGTTCGACTACCGCAAGGGCTTCAAGTTCTCCACGTACGCGACCTGGTGGATCCGTCAGGCGATCACCCGTTCCATCGCCGACCAGTCCCGGACCATCCGGCTCCCCGTCCACCTGGTGGAGGAGCTGGGCCGGATCCGCCGTGTGCAGCGCGAGTTCAACCGGGAGCACGGCCGTGACCCGGAGCCCGCCGAGATCGCCGCGGAGCTCGGCTCCAACGCGGAGCGCGTGATCGACGTCCTCGACTGGGCCCGTGACCCGGTCTCCCTGAACATGTCGGTGGACGACGACGGCGACACCCAGTTCGGCGACCTCCTGGAGGACACGTCCGCGGTCAGCCCCGAGCAGTCCGTCATGACCCTGCTGCGCAGCGAGGAACTGGACGACCTGATCGGCCGTCTGGACCAGCGCACGGCCTCCATCATCAAGATGCGGTACGGCATCGAGGACGGCCGCGAGCGCACGCTGACCGAGGTCGGCAAGGAGCACGGCCTGACCCGTGAGCGCATCCGCCAGATCGAGAAGCACGCGCTGCTGGAGCTGAAGAAGCTGGCCCGCAGCACGGGGTTCGAGCCGGCGGCGTAAGGGAGTTGTGGGAAACCCGAGCGCATGGAGCCCCCGTGTCCGCGGGGGCTCCGGAGGGCGCACGTGGAACGGTTCAGGCCGAGTGCGTGCGCCGGGTGAGGGAAGGCGGCGCAAACATGGCGCGGTACCGCCGCTTCAAGGTCCGGCGTGTAGGGAACAACCATTCGGGGCCGGTGACTCGGACCCCTGAGACGACGTACGACGACGATGTGTCACGACGACGTGTGACACCCCTTCGGTGAGCCATGTCCCGACGCGCCATCCCCCCGGCGCCGGGACCTTCGCAGACCGGGCTCCGGCGCCCAAACCCCCCCCGGGTGCCGGAGCCCGGCCTTTGTCCGGCGCGTTCGCCGGTCCCGTCTCCCGCCAGGCATGCTGGAACCTCCCGGCATGCCGGAACGGTGGCCCACCCCGTACCTGAACCACGGGGTGAACCACCGGATGGCAGATTCTGCCACAGCGGCATAGCCTGCCGAGGTGAGCACCCCCAGCACCGCCGGCCACACCCCCCGGCAGGATCACCCCCGCCAGGATCCTCCCGGCCCCTCCCTGACGGAGCGGCGCAAGGCGGAGACCCGGATGGAGATCGCCCGGGCCGCCGCGGGCCTGTTCGTACGGCAGGGTCTGCGGGCCACCCGCGCCGAGGACATCGCACACGCCGCCGGTATCGCACCCCGCACCTTCTACCGCTACTTCGCCACGAAGGAAGAGGCGGTCGCCCCGCTGTACGCGGCGGGCGCCCGGTGCTGGGCGGAGGCCGTACGGGCGGCCCCGGCGGTCCTCTCGGTGCCCGAAGCGCTCGAACACGCCGTCCATCACACGCTGACCCCCGGCGTGGGGGTCTCCGCGGCCTCCTGGGAATGGGTGCGCACCCTGATCCACCTCGCCGACACCAGTCCGGCCCTGCGCAAGGTGTGGGCGGAGGTCTGCCAGTCCTCGGAGGAGCTGCTGGCGAGGATCCTGGCGGAGCGCGTCGCGCCCGACAACGTTGCCCCCACCCCCCACCTCCGTTTCACCGCAGCGGTGGCCGGCGCGGCGGTCCGGGTGGCGGTGGAGTCCTGGGCGGCGGGCACGGCGTCGCCGTCGGACGCGGAGGGACCGGCGGCGCTCGCGCTGCGGAACCTGGCCGATCTGCGCGGGTTCGCCTGGACGGACCGGGCGTAGCGGGTACGGCCGCTCACGCGCCCTTGCCGGCCCGCACCAGCCGTCCCCCCAACTCCCGCACGCACGCCGCGAGTTCCTGAGGCTTCCGCACCACGAACTCGCCCCCCGCCATCACCAGCCGCACCGCCAGCCACTCCATCGGATCCCCGGTGGCCCCCCGCACCACACACCACCCGTCGCCCTCGTCCACCGGCGTCCCCAGCCACCCCGGCAACCGGGCCGCCACGTCCGCCGCCGTCCCGGCGAACGCGACCGTGAACTCGTAGGTCTCCTTCTGCCGTTGGATCGACCGGCGCAGGAATTCCGCCGCGCTCCCCGTCGGCATCTCCCGGGGCGCGAACCGCGCGCCGGTCGCGAACGGCTCGCTCACCCGGTCGACCCGGAACGTCCGCCAGTCGTCGCGATCGAGGTCGTACGCCACCAGGTACCACCGCAGCCCCGTCGACACCAGGCGGTACGGCTCGGCCTGCCGCCGCGTCTCGCTGCCGTCCGCCGCCCGGTAGGCGAACCGCAGCCGCTCCCGCCCCGCGACCGCCGACGCCATCACGGTCAGCGTCTCCGGAGCGATGCTCGCCCCGTCCCCACTGGTCAACGGCGTGGTCGCGGCCTGAAGCGTGGTCACCCGGTGCCGCAGCCGGGCCGGCAGCACCTGCTCCAGCTTCGCCAGCGCCCGTACCGACGCCTCGTCCACCCCCGCCAGGGCGTGTCCCGCCCCGGCGCGCAGCCCGACCGCGATGGCCACCGCCTCCTCGTCGTCCAGGAGCAGCGGCGGCATCGCCTTCCCGGCGACCAGCCGGTACCCGCCGTCGGCCCCCTTGCTGGCCTCCACGGGATAGCCCAGTTCCCGCAGCCGGTCGATGTCCCGCCGCACGGTGCGCCGGGACACCTGGAGCCGTTCGGCGAGTTCGCCACCGGGCCACTCACGGGGCGTCTGGAGCAGGGACAGCAGATGGAGGAGCCGAGCCGGGGTGTCCGTCGTCATGTGTCCGAGGATGCCGTAGAAGTAGGACGTGGTCTGTCCTAATGGATCCCTAGGTTGAGGTCATGACTTCCATCGACGTCGACAACGACAACCTGAAGGGGCGCGGGTCCGTATCGATCAGCGGCTCCGCCACGGACCACACCGCACCGGCCCCGGCCGCGCCCCGGACGGTGGCCGCCCCCGGCGCACGGCACCGCTGGTTCGCCCTGGCCATCGTCATGACCGCGGCCTTCATGGACCTGGTCGACGTCACGATCGTCAACATCGCCATCCCGTCCATCCAGCGGACCGCGCACGCCTCCTTCAGCCAGATCCAGTGGATAACCGCCGGCTACGCCCTCGCGTTCGCGGCCGGTCTGATCACCGGCGGCCGCCTCGGTGACATTCACGGCCGTAAACGGATCTTCCTCGTCGGTGTCGCCGGCTTCACCCTCGCCTCGGCCCTGTGCGGCTTCGCCGCCAATCCGGAGATGCTGGTCGCCGCCCGCATCCTGCAGGGCGGCATGGCCGCGCTGATGGTTCCGCAGGTCCTGTCGATCGTGCACGCCACCTTCCCGGCGCACGAGCGCGGCAAGGTCTTCGGCCTGTTCGGCGCGATCGTCGGCCTGGGCGCGGTCTCCGGCCCGCTGCTCGGCGCCCTTTTGACGGAGTGGAACGTCCTCGGCCTCGAATGGCGCCCGATCTTCCTCATCAACCTCCCGGTCGGCATCGCGGCTCTTCTCCTCGGCCGCCGTTACATCGGCGAATCCAAGGCTCCGCACGCCCTGAAGCTGGACCTCGTCGGCGTCGCCCTGGTCACCCTCGGCCTGCTGATGCTGCTCTACCCGCTGACCCGCGGCCGGGAGCTGGGCTGGCCGCTGTGGGGGTACGTGTCGATGGCGGGGGCGGTGGTCGTCTTCGGCGCGCTGGTGGCGTACGAGCGCCGCAAGGCGGCCCGTGACGGTTCCCCGCTCATCGAACCGTCCCTGTTCAAGGTGAAGAGCTTCGCCGCGGGCATCGCCGTGCAGACCGTCTTCGGTGTCGCCCTCGGCATCTTCTTCCTGGTCTGGACGCTCTACATGCAGGTCGGCCTCGGCTGGAGCCCGCTGCACGCGGGCCTGACGGGGGTGCCGTTCTCGATCGCCGTCTCCGTCGCGGCCGGCCTGTCCGTGCAGAAACTGGTGCCGCGCTTCGGCCGCAAGGTGCTCCAGGCGGGCGCCCTGGTGATGGGGCTCGGCGTGCTGCTCTACGTCGCGGAGTCCGATCGCTACGGCCTCGCCATCGCCTCCTGGCAGATGGCCCTGCCGCTGGTCGTGATGGGCGCGGGCATGGGCCTGATCGTCGCCCCGCTGACCGACGCGGTGCTGTCGGAGGTGCCGCGCGAGCACGCCGGGTCCGCCTCCGGTCTGATCAACACCGTGCAGCAGATGGGCAACGCGCTCGGCCTCGGCCTGGTCTCCGTCGTCTTCTTCGGCGTCATCGACGACCCGCTCACCGACGACAGGATCGGCCCGGCCTTCGTGAACGCCTTCCAGCACGCGCTGTTCTGGGTGGCCGCCGTCATGGCCGTGATGTTCCTGCTGATGTCCGCGCTGCCGAAGCACCCGGCGCAGCACCTGGAGGGCGGTGACGCGCAGGAGCCGCTCCCGGCGCGACCGGAGGACGAGCCCGCGCTGGTCCACTGAGCGAGCCCCCCGGGGCGCGCCTGTGGCCGGGGGCCCGGCACCACGACTCGGTGCCGGGCCCTTCCGTGTGCGCGGGGGACGTCCGATGGCGCGAGAGAAGTCCGACCGTGCCCGGTTGAGGTCCGAACCTGTTTACTTTCCGGAAATCCGGGCGTAGCCTCCCAGCGAAACCACAAGTCCGGGCATGAGCCGGAAACGATCGGACATGAGTCGGACGTACGTTCAAGTGGAGGCGCAGGGCATGTACGCACCGGAGCGGCAGCAGGAGATCCTCCGGCTCGCCCGTGACGGCGGGCGGGTGGACGTCGTGTCGCTCGCCGAGGAGTTCCAGGTCACCGCGGAGACGATCCGCCGCGATCTGAAGGCCCTCGACCGCGCCGGCCTGGTCCGCCGGGTGCACGGCGGTGCCATCCCGGCCGGGCGCCTCGACTTCGAACCGGACCTCGCCGAACGCGAGTCCACGTCGGCCGACGAGAAGGACCGCATCGCCAGGGCCGCCGTGCCGGAACTGCCCACCGAGGGCACCCTGATCCTCGACGCCGGCACGACCGTCGCCAGGCTGGCCGGGGCCATCCCGCTGGAGGCGTCCCTCACCGTCGTCACGCACAGCCTGCCGATCGCGGCCCGCCTCGCCGACCACCCGGGCATCCAGCTGCACCTGGTCGGAGGGCGGGTACGGCACCGCACGCGCGCCGCCGTGGACGCCTGGGCACTTCGCGCGTACGGCGAGATCCGCGCCGACGTCCTGTTCGTCGCCGCCAACGGTTTCTCCGCCGGCCAGGGCCTCACCACCCCCGACCTCGCCGAGGCGGCGGTCAAGCGGGCGGCGGTCGCCGCGGCCCGCCGGGTGGTCCTGCTCGCCGACTCCGCCAAGCACGGCCAGGAACACTTCGCCCGCTTCGGCGCCATGAGCGACGTGGACCTGCTGATCACGGACAGCGGGCTGAGCCCCGAGGACGCCGCCGCCATCGAGCGCGGCGGCACGGAAGTAGTACGAGCATGAGCACCACGGACAGCGCGAACGCGACGAACGGCACGAGCGGTACCGCCATGATCCTCACCGTCACCCCCAACCCCTCCCTCGACCGTACCTACGAGGTCCCCGCCCTGGAGCGCGGCGAGGTCATCCGCGCCACCGGCGAACGGATGGACCCCGGCGGCAAGGGTGTGAACGTCTCCCGCGCCGTCGCGGCCGCCGGCCGGCGCACGGTCGCCGTCCTGCCCCTGGGTGGCGCGCCCGGCGCGCTCGTCGCCGATCTGCTCGACGCGCAGGGCATCGAGGTCGCGCCGGTCCCGGTCGCCGGTGCCACCCGCTCGAACATCGCGCTCGCGGAGTCCGACGGGGTGCTCACCAAGATCAACGCGCCGGGTCCGGAACTCTCGCGGGCGGAGCAGGAACTGCTCCTGGAGACGGTGCGCGAGCAGTCCCGGGACGCGGACTGGATCGCGTGCTGCGGGAGTCTGCCCCGGGGTCTCGCGCCGTCCTGGTACGCCGATGTGGTCGCCCGGGCGCACGCCGGGGGCTCGCGCATCGCGCTGGACACGTCGGGGCGTGCGCTCCTTGAAGCGCTGCGCGCGTGCCCGGACGTGGTGAAGCCGAACGCCGAGGAGCTCGCGGAGGCCGTCGGGCGTCCCCTGGCGACGGTCGGCGACGCGCTGAAGGCGGCCGAGGAGTTGCGCGGCATGGGCGCACGCGCCGTCCTCGCGAGCCTGGGCGCCGACGGCCAGCTGCTCGTGGAGGACACCGGCGCCTGGTTCGCGAGCGCCCGCGTCGACACCGTCCGCAGCAACGTCGGCGCCGGCGACTCCTCCCTCGCCGGATTCCTCGTCGCCGGCGGCAGCGGCCCGACGGCCCTCGCCTCCGCCGTCGCCCACGGCGCCGCCGCCGTCCAGCTGCCCGGCAGCGTGATGCCCACCCCCGCCGACCTGGACCCCACGGCGGTGACCGTCACCGACCGTGTCCCCGTCGACCGCGAACTGAGCGAGCCGGTGTCATGAACGCCTCTACGACCCCGCGCGCGGCCGCGCTCCTCCCCGGCGCCGCCCGCCGACAACCGGCCCACGAGCGGCGAGGTTCCTCCTCCTTACTCGCCGCCGCGTCAGGCCGACGGGGCACCCTGAGCCGCCCCGGCGTCCCCGGGAGGCGGGGCTTCCCCGGTCCCGCCTCCCACCCCGCCCCCCACGGCACCCCCGTCCCCGAAACCGCCCACCCCACACCCCGGGCGATACGCGTGCATAGGAGCCCGCGATGAGCGACATGATCACCGCGGACCTGGTCGATCTCGACCTGTCCGCCGACTCCAAAGAAGCGGCGGCGCGCGCCCTCGCCGAGCGCATGGTGGCCCTGGGCCGGGTGACCGACCTGGAGGGCTTCCTCGCCGACGTGGCCGCCCGCGAGGCCCAGATGCCGACCGGCCTCGACGGCGGCATCGGCATCCCGCACTGCCGCAGCGCCCACGTCACCGAGCCGACGCTCGCCTTCGGTCGCAGCGCCGCCGGCATCGACTTCGGCGCGCCGGACGGCCCGGCCGACCTCGTCTTCCTGATCGCGGCCCCGGCCGGTGCCGACGACGCCCACCTCACGATCCTCTCCGCACTGGCCCGCCAGCTGATGAACAGCGAGTTCACCGACGCGCTGCGGTCGGCGGACGATGCGGAGGCGGCCGCGGCCCTCATCCGAGGCGACCGGGCCCCCGCCCAGGCCCCCGCGCAGACCTCCGCGGGCTCGAAGGACGCGAGCGACTCCCAGAGCACCGCTGCGGCGCCGGCGGCGGCCTCCGCCGGCGCCGCAGCGGCACCCACGGCGCAGGCACCCGCCGCCGGTTCCGGCGCGGACACGACGGCCGGGCGCCCCTTCCGCATCGTCGCCGTCACCTCCTGCCCCACCGGCATCGCCCACACCTACATGGCGGCGGAGTCCCTGGAGAACGCGGGCCGTGCGGCGGGCGTGGAACTCGTCGTCGAGACGCAGGGCTCGGCGGGTTTCACCCGGCTCGACCCCGAGGTCGTCGCGGCGGCGGACGGCGTGATCTTCGCCCACGACGTGCCCGTGCGCGACAAGGACCGCTTCGCCGGCAAGCCGACCGTCGACGTCGGCGTGAAGGCGGGCATCAACCGGCCCGCCGAGCTGATCGGCGAGGTCCGCGAGCGGGCGGCCCGCGGCGAGGTGACCTCCGGTTCCGCCCCGGCCACGCCGGTCGAACGCGCCGGGGACGCCGGCGAGGGCTACGGCACCAAGCTGCGCAAGTGGCTCATGTCCGGCGTGAGCTACATGGTCCCGTTCGTCGCGGCCGGCGGTCTGCTGATCGCCATCGGGTTCGCGATCGGCGGATACAGGATCAACAAGGCGCCGTCGGTCATGGACCACTTCATGTGGACGCAGGCCGACAGCTGGGGCGCGCTGTTCTTCCAGATCGGCGGCGTGGCCTTCGCCTTCCTCGTGCCCGTCCTGGCCGGCTACATCGCCTACGGCATGGCCGACCGGCCGGGCCTGGTCCCCGGCTTCGTCGGCGGCTCCATCTCCCTCACCATCAACGCCGGTTTCCTCGGCGGCCTGGCGGCCGGTCTGATCGCCGGTGCGGTGGTGATGGGCATCCAGAAGATCAACATCCCGGCGGCGCTGCGCGGCATCATGCCGGTGGTGGTGATCCCGCTGATCTCCTCGGCGATCGTCGGCTTCCTGATGTTCGTGGTGATCGGCAAGCCCATCGCGTCCGCCCAGAAGGGCATGACGGACTGGCTGAACGGCCTCACCGGCACCAACGCCGTCCTGCTGGGCGCCCTGCTCGGCCTGATGATGTGCTTCGACCTCGGCGGCCCGGTCAACAAGGTCGCGTACACCTTCGCCACCGCCGGTATCGCGGTCTCCGACCCCAGTGACTCCGCGATGAAGATCATGGCTGCGGTCATGGCGGCCGGCATGGTCCCGCCGCTCGCGATGGCCCTGGCCACCACCGTGCGCGGCAAGCTCTTCACCGAGACCGAACGCGAGAACGGCAAGGCCGCCTGGGTTCTCGGCGCCTCCTTCATCTCCGAGGGCGCGATCCCGTTCGCCGCCGCCGACCCGCTGCGCGTCATCCCCTCCTCGATGGTCGGCGGCGCGATCACCGGCGCCCTGTCGATGACCTTCGGCGCCACGCTGCGCGCCCCGCACGGCGGCATCTTCGTGGTCCCGCTGATCGGCAACCCGTTCCTCTACCTGATCGCCATCGCCGCCGGCGTCGTGGTCACCACGGCCCTGGTCGTCCTCCTCAAGGGCCTGCGCAAGCCGGGCCGGCAGACCCCGGCGGACGGCTCCGCGGCCGGCCCGGCCGCCGCGGCGAAGGAGGCCAAGCAGCCCGTCGCGGCCTGATCGCCCGCACCCTCTTGTCCCTTTGACGTGCTGTGAGTCGTTCACGGCACCTGCGAGATACGTCACGGTCCGGGGCCGAAGTCCCGGACCGTGATGTGTACTGGGACGCATGTCCGAGCATCTCGCGCCCCTCCAGCTGATCGGTGTGACCGCCCTCGCCCTGGCGACCGTCGCCTGGGTGGCCGTCCTGATGCGCGTGCTGCGTCACACCCGCCGCGAGGCCACCGCCTGGCGCGCGGGCCGGCTGCTTCCCGGCCGTCCGCACCAGCTCCGGTCCGGCCCGTCACGGGAGGCCGTGGAACTCACCCCGGCCGAACAGGACGCCTTCGCCGGGCTGGTACGCCGACTCGGCGGCCGCTGAGGCCCGGTGGGCGGCCGGGCCCGGCTCAGGGCCGCCGCGCCGCCCGTCGCTCCATGGCCTCCCGGGCCGCGTTCTCCGACGGGTACACCTCGCACATGTGCCGGCCGTCCGGCGTCGCCGTGTGCTCGACCTCCCACAGGGACAGCTCCCGGCCGTCGCTCAGCAGGAACGCGTGCTCGTAGAGCGAGAAACTCAGTCTGGTCCGGCCCGCCCGCCCCGCCCGCCCCGGCCGCCCGAACGCCTGGGTGATCTGGTGCGCGGACGCCGTAGCCAGCGTGTGCGCCGTGTCCGTGCCCGGCCGGTCGGCGTTCTCCGCGCGGCGCAGCAGCCGGCGCGCGTGGTCCGCGGAGTCGTCCGGCGCATACACGTGCCGGGGTTCGGGGACCGCCGCCAGCGTCGTCAGCACCGGCAGCTCGAAGTCCGGGGCGTCCGGCGGCAACGGCAGCCGCGCCGTCGCGGCCCTCAGCTCCTCCTCGTCCACGTACACCTCGGCCTGCGGGGCGCTGCCCGGCGCGGTGTTGTGCACGAGCTCCCACAGCGTGACCGCCGACCCGTCGGCGAGCAGCCAGGTGTGCCGGTAGGTCTCCCGGTGCAGCCCCGCGCTGTGGTGCGCGGAGTGCAGCGAACTGTCGTGCGCCAGCGCGCAGTCCAGCTGCCTGATCGCCTCGTCGGGCAGTTCGAAGGAGTTCAGGGCACGGCCCAGGAGCCGCGCGAGATGCTCCTCCGGAGACTCGGGCGACTCGGCGGGTTCGTACGCTGCAGTCTCGTACGGAACGCTCAAGGTTTCTCCCGGCGTTGCTGCATGTCACCTTGTGGGTGCATACCGTAGCCCCTCGGTCGGACATCATGTCCGGGAACCGAGAAAACGTACGCCTGGAAAACACCCGGGCCGCGCGAAAAGTTCCCGCGCGGCCCGATGATCCGTCAAAAGTGGCCGGTCAGACGGCGCTTCCGGCGGTCCACTCGTTCCACGACAGATTCCATCCGTTGAGCCCGTTGTCCGGCTGCACGGTCTTGTCGGGGGAGTTCTTCACGACCACGACGTCCCCGATGAGGGAGTTGTCGTAGAACCACTTGGCCGTCGTGTCGCCCTGTGCGCCCTGCGCGTCCGCGAGCCCCACGCAGCCGTGGCTGGTGCCCTCGCGCCCGAACGGCGGGTTGCCCTTGTTGTACCAGTAGTTGCCGTGGATGAACGTCCCCGACTGCGTCAGCCGCATCGCGTGCGGCACGTCCGGGATGTCGTACTCCCCGCCGAGGCCCACCGTCTGGCTGTTCATCCGGGTCTGGGTGAACTTCTCGGAGATCACCATCTGCCCGTTGTACGTCGTGTGCTCGGGGCTGCCCGTCGACACCGGCACCGACCTGAGCGTCGTGCCGTCCCGGACCACCGTCATGGTCTGCGTGTTCACGTCGACCGTGGAGACCTGCGCTCGTCCGACGGTGAAGGTCACCGTCTTCTTCTGCACCCCGTAGACGCCGTTCGCGCCCTCGACCCCGTCCAGGTCGATCTTCATCGTGACCTTGGAGCCGGCCTTCCAGTAGTCCTGCGGCCGGAAGTCCAGCCGCTGCGAGCCGAACCAGTGCCCCACCACCTGCTGGCCGCTGCTGGACGTGACCGTGATGTGCGACTGCACGGCCTTCCTGTCGCTGATGACCTTGTCGAAGGTGAACGACACCGGCATCCCCACGCCGACCGTCGTCCCGTTGTCCGGCGTGTACGTCCCGATGTAGCTGTTGGACGAATTGACGGTGGTGAAGATCGAGTTGGCCGCCGCCGTGAGCCCCTTGGGGTCCTTGGCGGTCGCCGATATCTCGTACTTCGTGCCGCGCTCCAGCTGCTCCTTCGGCTTCCAGGTGCTGCCGTCCGCCGAGAGGGTGCCGTCCACGGCCTGTCCCGACCCTGCCACGGTCATCTTGACGACCGTCAGCCTGCCGCCGCTGACCCGCACGCCGGTCGTGTTGACGGACGCGCCGGTCGAGCCGTCCTTCGCCGAGATCGCGATCTTCGCGGCAGACGTCTTGGCGGCGCTGTCCTGCCCGCCCTTGCTGTCGTTGCTCGTGGCGTTGGCGTCGCCTCCGCAGGCGGTCAGGGTGAGGGCGCCGACCATCAGGGCGGCACAGGCCCCCAGTGCGCGCCGCGCTGCAATGTCCGGCCTTGTCACGGGCTGCTCCAGGTTCTTGTGATGTGCGTGATCCGCTCCAGTGCGTGGAGAGAGAGGGCGCCGGCGCGGGTTCGGGTTCCCCCGCGCGGTCGCGAACGCCATCACGTGACAGAACCGGGACAATCGGTGAGGGCGCGCGACCGTCCGGCGCGCCGCCCGCCGCCGCCCTCACACCCCGTACAACTCCTCGTACGACGGCCACACGCCGCCCGGCCCGGCCACGGACTCGGCCGCCCGCACGGCGCGCACGACGGCGCGCGTGACCAGATCCGCGCCGGCCGCGAGGATCTCGTTGAGCGCGAGCGGGCCGCCGTCCAGCGGGATGGCCCCCGTCGCCAGCGCGAACACCGTGTCCCCGTCGTGCAGCAGGTGCACCGGCCGCACGGCGCGCGCGATCCCGTCGTGTGCCGTCCCGGCCAGCTTCTGTGCCTGCGCCCTGGAGAGGTCGGCATCGGTCGCCACCACCGCGAGGGTGGTGTTGAGCGGCGGGAGCCCGTTGCCGGCGGCGGCCTCGGCGAGCCGCCGGCGCGCGGCCTCGTGCACCCGCTCCTCGGGATACTCCACGCGCCCCTGGAACAACTCCCCGTACAGCACGCCCGTTTCGGGATCCAGCACCGCGCCGGCCGCATTGGCCACCACCAGCGCGGCCACCGTGATCCCCGACTCCAGCACCACGCTCGCGCTGCCCACCCCGCCCTTCAGCGCCCCGGCCACGGCGCCCGTACCGGCCCCCACGCACCCCTCCCGCACCGGAGCGCCGGGCCCGCTCGCCGCGGCCTCCTCGACCGCCGCGCGCCCCGTGGCCGCGTCGGGACGGGCCCGGAAGTCCCCGCCCCGCCCCAGATCGAAGACGCAGGCCGCGGGCACCACCGGCACGACGTGGGCGGGATCCGGCCCCACCCGCACCCCACGGCCGCGCTCCTCCAGCCAGGCCATCACCCCGGACGCCGCGTCGAGCCCGTAGGCGCTGCCGCCCGTGAGCACGATCGCCTCCACCCGCTGCACCAGGTTGCGCGGGTCGAGCGCGTCCGTCTCCTTGGTACCCGGACCGCCCCCGCGCACGTCCACCGCGGCGACCGCGCCGCCCTCGGGAGCGAGGACCACCGTGGTGCCGGTGAGCCAGCCGCCGCCGCTGCGGGACGCGTGTCCCACTCGCAGCCCGGCCACGTCCGTCAATGCGTCAACCGTCATGACGGCCAGTCTGGCCCAGGCCGTCCCGCTTCCGGCGGGTCAGGCGGCGCCGGCGGCCGCCTTCGCCGAGCGCTCCCGGCCGGCCATGCGCGCCGTCAGGGTCGTCCCGGTCGCCACCGCCAGCGCACACACCAGGCCCGCCGCCGGCACCGCCCAGTGGCCCAGGAAGGTGCAGCAGATCACCAGCAGCGCCGCCACCGGCAGTACCAGCTGCTGGGCGATGCCGACCTTGAAGTGCCGCGAGTGCAGCGCCCACACGGTCAGCAGGTACAGCGCCGTCGGCAGGGTCACGGCCGCCGAGGCCGCCACCGTCGACAGGTGAGAGGAGCCGACCGCCTGCTCGACGGCCACCTCCAGACCCGCGCCGATCGAGGCCGCCGACGCGAAGATCAGGTAGTGGCCGTATCCCCACAGGAACGACTGCCTGTTGGAGCGCAGATGGCCGTGGATGGGCACCACGAAGTAGATCCACCACGCGGAGAAGACGATCAGCAGACCGCCCGCGGCGATCGGCAGCAGACCGGTCAGCGCGTCGTGCTCGGCCAGGGCCGACTTCATGGCGACGGTCGCCGCCGCGATCGTCTCCCCGAGCACGATGATCGTGAACAGCCCGAAGCGCTCGGCGATGTGGTGCGGATGCCACGAGGTGGTGTGTTCCCTCTCCGCGTACAGCGGCACGCACATCTCGACGATCACCATCACCAGGTACACCCAGCCGCGCGCGTCCTGCGGGAGCAGTACCAGGCCCGCCCAGCCGACCTGGCACAGCAGCACACCGCCCGCGTACCGCAGCGCCATCCTTCTCTCCGGGCCCTCGGCCGACCGCGCGGCCCTCAGCCACTGAGCGGCCATCGCCACGCGCATGATCACATAGCCGAGCCAGACCCCCATGTAGTCGTGGTCCGCGAAGCCCTGCGAGATGCCGGCCGCCAGTACCAGTACGCCCGCGATCTGGATCAGGGTGACGACCCGGTAGAGCGCGTCGTCGTTGTCGTACGCCGAGGCGAACCAGGTGAAGTTCATCCAGGCCCACCAGATGGCGAAGAAGATCATCGCGTAGTTCAGGATGCCCTGGCCCGGATGGCCCTCCGCGACGGCGTGCACCAGCTCCGCACCCGCCTGCGCGATGGCGACCACGAAACACAGGTCGAAGAGGAGCTCGAGCGGGGAGGCGACGCGGTGGGCCTCGTCGCGACCGCGCGCGGTGAGCCGGCGCAGTGGCCGCAGGTGCTGGGGGGCGCCCTGCGCGGCGGGCGCCGGAGCGGAACTCGACATCATGCGTCCAGCACAGCAGAAACGGCCACCAAAAGCTTGTGGACGTGATCACGAGCGGGCTGGGAGGAGAGGCGGCACCGAGGGGTGCGGGCCCGCAGCCGTACCCTTGAGCCATGAGTACCGCCGCCCCTGAGCCCGAGCCGCGCGACCCGAAGGCCGCGCTGATCTTCGACGATCCGCTGGACCGGCAGTCCTCGGACGACACGGACGGCGGCTGGGGCGAGCGGCCGGCGGGGGACTCCGCGGCCGACCTCAAGCGCTTCCTCGACGAGAAGCCCCCCCACCACCTCTGAACCGTCTGCGGCGGCCTCGCTAACGCCAGCCCTGCCCGGTCGTGCCCTGTCCGGTGCCGTGCTGCCCCGTCCCGCCCTGCCCGGTCCAGTTCTGCCCGGTCCGGTGCTGTCCGTTCCCGCGCTGCGCGACCAGGGCGTCGCGTATCTCCTTCAGCACCTCCAGCTCGGTCACCTCGACGACCTCGTGCGTGCCCTCCCTCGCCCTCCTGCGGGCCTCCACCCGGGACAGGTACTTCGCCATCGGCAGGACCATCAGGAAGTACACGACCGCAGCGGTGATCACGAAGCTCAGCGTGGCTCCCAGGACGGAGCCCCACATGATCTGGACGCCGCTCTTCACGCTGCCGTCCGCGTTCAGCGCGCACGGGTCCTTCAGACACGTGCTGTAGCTGTCGAGGTTCTTCGTGCCGATCGCGCCGACCAGTGGGTTGATGAGCCCCTTCACCACCGAGTTGACGATGTTCGTGAAGGCGGCGCCGATGACCACCGCGACTGCCAGATCGACGACGTTCCCGCGCATCAGGAAGGACTTGAAGCCTTGCCAGATGCCAGGTTCCTTCTTCTCGCTCACCTCGGGGACTCTCCTCGCATGTACGGGGTGTGGAGCAAAACGCTCCGCAACCTACGTCACCATGCGGCCATCGTGCCCAACCGGGTAGCCGGAACGAGAGACTTGACGGAATTCGGCCAGGAAATCTCCCCAGGTCGTTCAGCACAAGGTCACCGCCAGCCGGGCCGTGGCGCTCGCGCCGACCAGCCGTGCCGCGGCGGCGTGCGGAACCGAGAGCACGACCAGTGCCCCGCTCTGCGAGGTCCCCTCCACCGGCTCCGGCAGCTCCGTCACACGGACCCCGCGGACGATCACCCGGGCCTGACCGCCCGTCGCGGGGTCCCCGGCGGCCACGACGTCCACCCGGTCGCCCGGGCGCAGCAGACGGACCGTGGCGGCGTCGGCGATCCGCACCGGCGCCGACACCATGTCCACGGGCGGGGTATGCGGCCGTGCCGGCCGGGTGACCGGATGCTTCCGGGGCCGCTCGGCGCGCGGCGGATCCGTGGCGGCGCGGGGACCGGCCGCGACGAGCGCCGCCGCCGTGACGGCGAGGCCGGCCGCGACGGCCCGCCTGCGATGCCGGAGCAGGTGCCCCAGCCGGTGGCCCGCGCCGCGTACGCGCACCGGGTCGAACTGCGGGACCACGCAGGTGGCGGGAGCGTCCGTGCCCAGCGGACGCGGGACCCGGAGGGGCGGGGGGAATGCGGGGGCTGAGGGGAACGAGGGGGAGGAGGGCGGGGGAACGGACATATGGATCACCACCTGCGACGGGGAATCGGCTTGCGAGGCCACGATGAGGCCTCGCGCCGAAACGCGTCGGAGCCGGTGGACCATCCACGGGTTGTGGACAACTCCGCCACCCGAACGGGACGTTCCGCCGGTGTTACGGCAGCGGGAACCCCGGGTCCATGCCGCCGAGCGCGTTCGTGCACAGGCAGTCCCGGGCCGCGTTCTCCGGCAGCGCCGCCACCGCGTCGAACAGCACGCCCCGCAGCCGGTCCACGTTCGCCTCGAAGACCCGCAGCACCTCGTCGTGCGAGACGCCCTCACCGCTCTCGGCGCCCGCGTCGAGATCGGTGACCAGCGTCAACGACGCGTAGCAGAGCTCCAGTTCACGGGCGAGCGCCGCCTCCGGATGGCCGGTCATGCCCACCACGGACCACCCCTGCGCCTGGTGCCACAGCGACTCCGCGCGGGTCGAGAAGCGCGGTCCCTCGACGACGACCAGCGTGCCCCCGTCCACCGGCTCCCACTCCCGGCCGTGCGCCGCCTTGAGGGCCGCGGCCCGCCCGGTGGGGCAGTACGGGTCGGCCAGGGACACGTGCACCACGTTGGGCACGGTGCCGTCGGGCAGCGGCAGCCCGTCGAAGTACGACTGCGCACGGGACTTCGTACGGTCCACCATCTGGTCGGGCACGAGGAGCGTGCCCGGACCGTACTCGGGGCGCAGACCGCCCACCGCGCACGGGCCGAGCACCTGGCGCACGCCGACGGAGCGCAGGGCCCAGAGGTTGGCCCGGTAGTTGATCCGGTGCGGCGGCAGATGGTGGCCGCGTCCGTGGCGGGGCAGGAAGGCGACCCGGCGGCCGGCGATCTCGCCGAGGAAGAGGGAGTCGCTGGGCGGCCCGTAGGGCGTGTCGACCTGCACCTCGGTCACGTCGTCGAGGAAGGAGTAGAAGCCGGAGCCACCGATTACGCCGATCTCTGCGTTCACCATGCTCAGCACAGTAGCTGGCCGCGAAAGCGCCCCAGGATCCGGTCCCCGGGAACGCCTCGGACCCCGCCGTCGCACGACGGCGGGGTCCGAGCGGAGTCCGAGGGGAGGCGCCTCAGGCGGCGGAGCTGCTGGTGGAGCCCGAGGAGGCCGCCGAGCCCGAGGAGGACGTACCCGACGAGGACGTCGAGGACGACGGCTTCGAGTCGGACGACGTGCTCGACGAGCCGGAGCCCGACGGCTTCGACGCGGGGCTGCTGCTCGACGAGGAGCCGCGGCTGTCGTTGCGGTAGAAACCCGAGCCCTTGAAGACAATGCCGACGGCGGAGAACACCTTCTTCAGGCGGCCACCGCAGTTGGGGCACTCGGTCAGGGCGTCATCGGTGAACTTCTGCACCGCCTCGAGGCCCTCGCCGCACTCGGTGCACTGGTACTGGTAGGTCGGCACTGTCTTCCTCCTGGCACTCTCACTCGATGAGTGCTAACGACGGTCCATAGTGACGTATTCCCGAGGATCAGTCCACCGTCACCGGTACGCGGTGACCGACGCCACGTGCGACCGTACGGTTCCGGGACCGGGTGACGAGTCGCGAGCGCAGCGCCACAAGGGCGACCAGGGCGAGCGCGGTGCCCGCCATCGGCACCAGGAATCCGGCGCCGCCCCACAGGCGGTCCTCCAGCTGTCCGGCGACGGTGACCGCGGCCGCCTGGCCGAGCGCGACCGCGCCGGTCAGCCAGGTGAACGCCTCCGTGCGGGCACCCGCCGGGACCAGGCCCTCGACCAGTGTGTAGCCGGTGATCAGCGCGGGCGCGATGCACATGCCGACCAGCAGACCGAGGCCGGCCAGGAGCAGCACGGAGTGGGACGTCCACAGCGCGGACGCGGTCAGCGCGAGCGCCGCGTAACCGACGACCAGGCGCCGGTGCGGGGCGGCCTTCCAGGCGATCGCGCCGCAGACGACGCCCGAGATCATGTTGCCCGCGGCGAAGGTGCCGTACAGGACGCCGTTCAGGCCGGGCTCACCGATCGACTCGGTGAACGCGGCGAGCGAGACCTGCATGCCGCCGAAGACCGATCCGATGCCGAGGAAGGCGACGACCAGCACCCGCACGCCGGGGACGCGGAGCGCGGAGACGTGCCGCACGCGCGCGTGGCCGGTGTCGGTCACCCGCGGCTGGGTGCTGTTCTGCGCGGCGAAGAGGAGACCCCCGACCAGGGTCAGCGCGGCCTCCGTGACCAGGCCGGCGGACGGGGTCACGGCGGTGCACAGGGCGGTCGCGAGCAGCGGGCCGAAGACGAAGGTGAGCTCGTCCGTGACGGACTCGAAGGCGGCGGCGGTCGCCATGAGGGGCGAGTCCTGGAGCTTCACGCCCCAGCGGGCGCGCACCATGGGGCCGACCTGCGGCACCGATGCACCGGTCGGCACGGCCGCCGCGAACAGCGCCCACAGGGGTGCGTGCGCCAGCGCGAGCGCCGTCAGGGCGAGGCCCGACACCGTGTGGACCAGCACACCGGGGATCAGCACCGCGCGCTGACCGTAGCGGTCGGCGAGGCGGCCGCCGCAGGGCGCGAACAGCGCCATGGAGACACCGGTGACCGCGGCGGCGGCACCCGCGGCGCCGTAGGACCCGGTGGTGTGCTGCACGAGGAGCACGATCGAGATGGTGAGCATCGCGAACGGCTGGCGCGCGGCGAAACCGGGGAGCAGGAACGTCCAGGCGCCGCGGGTGCGCAGCAGCTGTCCGTAGCCGGGGCGCGGTGGCGTCACCGAGACCTCCGACGGCTCGGTGGTGACCGTGGATTCCACGGCCCGTGCCTTTCTGCCGCCTGGTAGCGCGGCCCCTTCGGACGGGGGCGTCGCCGAGAGCTGTCCTCTTGCGCGGAACTGCGGTAGATACCGGTGTCCACTGCGAGGAGCGATCCGGCCGCCATACGGTCGCGCCAGCTCTGCGTCAGGCAGAGTTGGTTCGATCAGGTGCATTCATCGTACAGGGCACGGCACCGCGTGCACCTGTGAAAGCGGGCACCCCAGGGGTCCTTCACCTGGGATTGGTCGAGGTGTGAACCGCCCGAAACACGTCCTTAACGCGTGCCGGCACCCGTGCCCGCGCCCGTCGTCCCGTTCGTGCCCAGCCAGCTCGCCAGCTTGCCGCCCTGCCCGACGGCGCGCAGCCGGCGTTCCGCGGCGTCCCGTACCGGATCGGTGGTGACCACCAGGAGTTCGTCCCCGCGCCGCAGCGCCGTCGTGGGCAGCGGGACGAACGATTTCCCCTCGCGGACGACCAGGGTGACGGCCGCCCCCGCGGGCAGCCGCAGCTCGTTGACCTCGACGCCCTGCATCCGCGAGCCCTCCGGGATCGAGACGGAGAGCAGGTGCCCGCGCAGCCGTTCCAGGGGCGCGGACTCGATGCCGAGGTCGGCCGCCTCCTGGCCGTCGCCGAGCCGCAACTTGCGGGCCAGCCAGGGCAGTGTCGGCCCCTGGACGAGGGTGTAGACGACGACCAGGACGAAGACGATGTTGAAGATCCGATGGCTGGTGTCGACGCCGTTCACCATGGGGATCGTCGCCAGGATGATGGGGACGGCGCCGCGCAGGCCGGCCCAGGACATCAGGGTCTGCTCCCCCCAGGGCACGCGGAACGGCGCGAGGCTGACGATCACGCTCAGGGGTCGCGCCACCATGGTGAGCGCGAGTCCGATGATCAGGGCCGGCCAGATGTCGTCACCGAGTTCGTGCGGCGTGACCAGCAGGCCGAGCAGCACGAACATGCCGATCTGGGCGATCCAGCCGAGTCCCTCGGCGAAGCCGCGGGTGGCGGGCCAGTGCGGCAGCCGCGCGTTGCCGAGCACCATGGAGGCGAGGTAGACGGCGAGGAAGCCGCTGCCGTGGGCCAGCGCCCCGGCCGCGTACGCCGTGACCGCGATGGCCATCACGGCGATCGGGTAGAGGCCGGAGGCCGGCAGCGCGACGTGCCGCAGGCCCCAGGAGCCGAGCCAGCCCACCGCGAGACCCATGGCCGCGCCGATGGCCAGTTCCAGAGCTATCTCGCCCAGCAGGACGTACCAGTGCGCGACCGGGCCCGCGGTGGAGAAGGCTACGACCAGGATGACGACCGGGGCGTCGTTGAAGCCGGACTCGGCCTCCAGCGTGCCCGTCACGCGCGCGGGCAGGGGAATGCGCCGGAGCACGGAGAAGACCGCCGCCGCGTCCGTCGAGGACACCACCGCTCCGATGATGAGCGCCTGCCGCCACTCCAGCCCGACCAGATAGTGGGCGCCCGCGGCGGTGACCCCGACGCTCACCCCGACGCCGACCAGGGCCAGCACGGCCGCGGACGCCAGGACCGGTTGCACCGCCTTCCACTTCGTGCCGAGTCCGCCCTCGGCCAGGATCACGACCAGGGCCGCGTACCCGATGACCTGGGTCAGTTCGGCGCTGTCGAAACGGATGTGGGCGATGCCGTCCTGGCCCATGAGGACGCCGATCCCCAGGTACACGAGCAGGCTGGGGAGCCCGCTGCGGGAGGAGATCCGGACCGCCGCGACGGCGACCAGCAGGACCAGGGAGCAGACGAGCAGGAGCTGGTTGAGGTGCTCGACAGTCAGTGGCGATTCCCTTCCTCGGCTCGCGCGCGGGAGACGCGAAGCGCACGTACACAGGGCCCAGGCTGCGGTACCCCACACCCAGGTACTTCGTTACCTTACCTAACTCTTGACGCTTTCTTGACGTTCCGCGAGGGAAGATCGAACGCCCGTGCCCGCCGGTACCCGACTCCGCGTCAAGGCGCCTCAGGCCCTGCGCCTATGGTTGCTCCAGCACTCCAGGACCGCCTGCCGCTCGCGTTAGGACAGCAAGGACAGCGATGCCCCCCAACACCACCGCCTCATCGGGTGACAAGCCTGGCAAGTCCGGCAGGAAGAAGGGGCGCCGAGCCCGCCTGCTCGTTCTGGTGCTCGTGCTCGCCGTCGTCGGGGGCATCGCCTACGGGTCGTACTGGTCGATCAGCACGGTCCGCGCGTCCTTCCCGCAGACCAAGGGTTCGCTCACGCTCAAGGGCCTGTCCGGACCCGTGACCGTGAAGCGGGACGGGTACGGGATCCCGCAGATCTACGCCTCCTCCGACGCCGACCTGTTCATGGCGCAGGGCTACGTCCAGGCGCAGGACCGGTTCTACGAGATGGACGTGCGCCGCCACATGACGTCCGGGCGCCTGTCCGAGATGTTCGGCAAGGGCCAGGTGAAGGACGACGAGTTCCTGCGCACCCTGGGCTGGGACCGGGTCGCCAAGGAGGAGTACGACACCAAGCTGTCGGCCTCGACGAAGAATTACCTCCAGGCCTACTCCAAGGGAGTCAACGCCTACCTCCAGGGCAAGGACGGCAAGGACATCTCCCTGGAGTACGCCGCCCTCGGGTTCGTCAACGACTACAGGCCCGAGCAGTGGACGCCCGTCGACTCGGTCTCCTGGCTCAAGGCGATGGCCTGGGACCTGCGCGGCAACATGGACGACGAGATCGACCGGGCCCTGATGACCAGCCGCCTCGGCCCGCAGCAGATCAAGGACCTCTACCCGGACTACCCGTACGGCCGCAACAAGACGATCGTCCAGGAGGGCCAGTACGACGAGCTCACCAAGACGTTCCAGCAGAGCGGCTCCACGGACGGCTCCGGGACCTCGACGGGCACGAGCGGCTCCTCCACCTCGTCGGCAGGCGGTTCGGCGCTGACAAGCCAGCTGGCGGGCCTCTACGACGTCCTGGACGACGTCCCCACCGCCGTCGGCGTGAACGGCCAGGGCATCGGCTCCAACTCCTGGGTCGTCGGAGGCAAGTACACCATCACCGGCAAGCCGCTGCTCGCCAACGACCCGCACCTCTCGGCCTCGCTGCCGTCCGTCTGGTACCAGATGGGCCTGCACTGCACGACGGTCTCCAGCAAGTGCCAGTACGACGTCACCGGCTACACCTTCGCCGGTATGCCCGGTGTGATCATCGGCCACAACGCCGACATGGCCTGGGGCATGACCAACTCCGGTGTCGACGTCACCGACCTCTACCTCGAGAAGCTCTCCGGCGACGGCTACCTGTACGACGGCAAGACCAAGCCGTTCACCTCGCGCGAGGAGATCATCAAGGTCGCCGGCGGCAGCTCGAAGAAGATCGTCGTACGCCAGACCGCCGACGGGATGCCGCTGCTGTCCGACCGCAACGACGAACTCGTCCAGGTCGGCAAGAAGGCCTCCGTCGACACCGCCGCACCCGACCGGGGTGACGGGTACGGCGTCGCCCTGAAGTGGACCGCCCTCCAGCCGGGCACCACCATGGACGCCGTCTTCGCGCTCGACAAGGCGTCCGACTGGAGCAGCTTCCGCGACGCGGCCGCGCAGTTCGACGTGCCCTCGCAGAACCTGATCTACGCCGACACCAAGAACAACATCGGCTACACGCTGCCCGGCAAGATCCCCACGCGCGCGTCGGGACACGACGGGTCCGTCCCGGCGCCGGGATGGGACTCGAAGTACAAGTGGACCGGCTTCATCAAGCAGGACGAACTGCCCTACGAGTACAACCCGAAGCGCGGCTACATCGTCACCGCCAACCAGGCGGTGGTCGACGACAAGTACCCCTACACGCTCACGACGGACTGGGGCTACGGAACCCGCAGCCAGCGCATCACCGACCTGATCGAGTCGAAGATCAAGGACGGCGGGAAGATCTCCACCGACGACATGCGCCAGATGCAGGTGGACAACAGCAGTGAGATCGCCAAGCTGCTGGTGCCCAAGCTGCTGAAGATCAACCTCGACGACAAGGACGTCCGCGAGGCGCAGAAACTCCTCGAGGGCTGGGACTACACCCAGGACGCCGACTCCGCGGCCGCCGCCTACTTCAACTCGGTCTGGCGCAACATCCTCAAGCTCGCCTTCGGCAACAAACTGCCGAAGGAACTGCGGGTCAAGGGTCAGTGCCTGTGGGTCGACAGGGTCGACAACACCGGCCCGGTGGACGACGACTCCAAGGTCCGCGAATGCGGCGAGCGCGCGGCCGACCAGGCCCAGCCGGACGGCGGCGACCGCTGGTTCGAGGTGGTCCGCAACCTCATGGACAAGCCGGACAGCGACTGGTGGAAGACGCCGGCCGGTGCGGGTGACCGCAACAAGGCGAACAACATGGACGAGCTGTTCGAGCGCGCCATGGTCGACGCCCGCTGGGAGCTGACCGCCAAGCTCGGCAAGGACATCGACACCTGGAGCTGGGGCCGGCTGCACCGGCTGTTCCTGAAGAACCAGACCCTGGGCACCGAGGGCCCGGCCATCGTCCAGTACGTCCTCAACCGCGGCCCCTGGAAGCTCAGCGGCGGCGAGGCCACGGTCGACGCGACCGGCTGGAACGCGGCCGGCGGCTACGGCGTCGTCTGGGTGCCGTCCATGCGGATGGTCGTCAACCTCGACGACCTCGACAAATCCAAGTGGATCAACCTCACCGGAGCCTCGGGCCACGCCTTCAGCGCCCACTACACCGACCAGACGGGCAAGTGGGCGGACGGCGAGCTGCTCCCGTGGTCGTTCTCGGACAAGGCGGTCGACAAGAGTACCGGTGACACGCTCGTCCTCAAGCCCTGAGGTGCCCGACCGCACACCGGTGAACGCGGCCCTCCACGCGCGCGTGGAGGGCCGCGTTCACGCGGCGGCTCCCTCAGGAGTCCGTGAACCGGCGCCCGCCCGAAGGCGTCACCACCGCCTGCACCGGACGGTCGTGCGCCTCCGCGGGCACGCGCTCGACGACCTCCGTGTCGTACAGCAGCACGACGAGTGCCGGGTGCGCCCCGGCACGCTCCAGACGCGCCAGCACGCGGTCGTAGGACCCTCCGCCGCGTCCCAGCCGCATCCCGCGCGCGTCGACCGCGAGGCCCGGCAGCAGGACGACGTCGGCGTGGAGCACGGCGTCCGGCCCGAGGAGTTCACCCGAGGGCTCGAACAGTGCCATCCGCCCGCCGTGTTGGACCCGCGCGAGGGAGCCCTCCCCGGCGTACGCGCCCCAGCTCAGATCGTTGTCCGGCAGGAGCGCCGGGAGCAGGACACGTACCCCCCGCGTGAGCAGCGCGTCGAGCAGCGTGAGGGTGCCGGGCTCGCTCCCGACGGAGACGTACGCCGCCACCGTGCGTGCACGCGCCAGCTCGGGAAGTTCCAGAGCGTGCTCGGCCAGCGCCTCCGCGGACTCCCTGACGACATCCGTCGTCAACCTGTTCCTCACCCCCAGGAATTCTCGCCGCAACGTTCGCTTGTCAGTGTCGCCCCCGGGTTCACCGTGCTGCACAGGTCATCCCCGCATCCTCTCTAATGTGGTCATATGAGTGCCAATTAACCGGAGCCTCGGATTCTTCGCAAAGGCACCGGATAAGGTTGCGGACATGACTCAGTCACACCCCAGGATCAGCAAGGCTGTCATTCCCGCGGCAGGCCTCGGCACCCGGTTCCTGCCGGCCACCAAGGCCACTCCCAAGGAGATGCTGCCGGTCGTCGACAAGCCGGCGATCCAGTACGTGGTCGAGGAGGCCGTGTCGGCGGGGCTCGACGACGTCCTCATGATCACCGGACGCAACAAGCGTCCCCTGGAAGACCACTTCGACCGCAACTACGAGCTGGAATCGGCGCTCCAGAAGAAGGGCGACGCCGGCCGGCTCGCCAGGGTCCAGGAGTCCAGCGACCTGGCCACGATGCACTACGTGCGCCAGGGTGACCCCAAGGGTCTCGGCCACGCCGTGCTCTGCGCGGCCCCGCACGTGGGCCACGAGCCCTTCGCCGTCCTGCTCGGCGACGACCTGATCGACCCGCGCGACCCGCTGCTCCAGCGCATGATCGAGGTCCAGGAGCAGTACGGCGGCAGCGTGATCGCGCTCATGGAGGTCGATCCCGAGCAGATCCATCTCTACGGCTGCGCCGCGGTGGAGACGACCGTCGACGGCGACGTCGTCAGGGTGACCGGCCTGGTGGAGAAGCCGGACGCGGCGGACGCCCCGTCGAGCTACGCGATCATCGGCCGCTACGTGCTCGACCCGCACGTCTTCGACATACTGCGGCGCACGGAGCCGGGCCGCGGTGGTGAGATCCAGCTCACCGACGCCCTCCAGAAGCTTGCCCAGACGTACTCGTCGGCGGCCACCGCGGAGGAGAGGGTCGGCGGCCCCGTGCACGGTGTCGTCTTCAAGGGCCGCCGCTATGACACCGGCGACCGCGGTGACTACCTGCGTGCCATTGTCAGGCTCGCGTGCGAACGTGAAGACCTGGGCCCGGACTTCCGGACCTGGCTTCGCAGTTACGTAGCCGAGGAGATGCAGCAGAGTTGAGCAGCGCCGCGATCCGTCCCGCCGGCCCGGACCACCTGTGGTCGGTGGACGAGCACCTGGAGGACGTCCTCACCACCGTCCGCCCCCTGGAACCCATCGAGCTGCAACTTCTCGATGCCCAGGGGTGTGTCCTGGTCGACGACGTCATGGTGCCGCTGTCGCTGCCGCCCTTCGACAACAGCTCGATGGACGGGTACGCGGTACGGGTCGCGGACGTGGCGGGCGCGAGCGAGGAGTTCCCGGCCGTCCTGGAGGTCGTCGGGGACGTCGCGGCGGGCGCGGCCGAGCTGACGCCCGTGGGCCCCGGCCAGGCGGCCCGCATCATGACCGGCGCCCCGCTGCCGCCCGGCGCCGAGGCCGTCGTCCCCGTGGAGTGGACCGACGGCGGACTCGGCGAAGGCCCGGTCGCCGGGATGCGGGCGCGCAGCCACGCGCCCGAGGGCGCCGCGGGTCATGTGCGCGTGCACCGGCCGGCCGAGGCCCGCGCCCACGTACGCGCGCGGGGCAGCGACGTGAAGGCCGGCGACCTCGCCCTGGCGGCCGGCACCGTCCTCGGCCCGCCGCAGATCGCCCTGCTCGCCGCGATCGGCCGCGGCACGGCACGTGTGCGCCCGCGCCCGCGGGTGGTCGTCGTCTCCACCGGCAGCGAACTCGTCCAGCCCGACGAGGAACTCGGCAGCGGCCAGATCTACGACTCCAACAGCTTCGCCCTCACCGCCGCGGCCCGGGACGCGGGCGCCATCGCCTACCGGGTGGGTGCGGTCGTAGACGACGCCGACACCCTGCGCGCCACCATCGAGGACCAGCTGGTCCGCGCCGACCTGATGGTCACCACCGGCGGCGTGAGCGTCGGGGCGTACGACGTCGTCAAGGAGGCGCTGGCGCACGTCGGCGACGAGGACGAGGCGGGCGGCGGGATCGACTTCCGCAAGCTCGCCATGCAGCCCGGCAAGCCCCAGGGCTTCGGCTCCATCGGCCCCGACCACACACCCCTGCTGGCCCTGCCCGGCAACCCCGTCTCGTCGTACGTCTCCTTCGAGCTGTTCGTCCGCCCCGCCATCCGCACCCTGATGGGCCTTCCGGACGTGCACCGCCCCCGTGCCAGGGCCACGCTCAAGGGGGACCGGGCGCTCGGCTCGCCCAAGGGGCGCAGGCAGTTCCTGCGCGGGGCGTACGCCGACGGCGAGGTGACCGCGGTGGGCGGCGCCGGCTCGCATCTGGTCGCCGCCCTGGCGCACGCCGACGCGCTGATCGTCGTACCCGAGGACGTGGAGTCCGTCGAACCCGGCAGCGAGGTCGAGGTCGTCCTGCTCGGCTGACCCACGTGCACCCGTCCGCCGGGCGGTCCTGCCCGGTCGTCCGCGCCGGCTTGGCGGTACCGTGTCGCGCACAGCAGGCCCGAGCGCCGCACCGCGACGGGCCCGGACCGGGAGCGCCACACAGCATGACTGAGCCTTCCCGGGGGGAGACCCCCGGACGCCCTGAGCCAGACCGCCTGACGCACATCGACGACGCCGGCGCCGCCCGCATGGTCGACGTGTCCGGCAAGGACGTGACCGCGCGCACCGCCCGTGCGAGCGGACGTGTCCTCGTCTCGCCCCGGGTGATCGACCTTCTGCGCGGCGAGGGCGTCCCCAAGGGCGACGCGCTCGCCACCGCGCGGATCGCGGGCATCATGGGCGCCAAACGCACCCCGGACCTGATCCCGCTGTGCCACCCGTTGTCGGTCTCCGGTGTGAAACTGGATCTGTCGGTCACGGAGGACGCCGTGGAGATCCGGGCCACCGTGAAGACGACGGACCGTACGGGCGTCGAGATGGAGGCCCTCACCGCGGTCTCCGTCGCCGCCCTCACGGTGATCGACATGGTCAAGGCGGTCGACAAGGGAGCGGTCATCACGGACGTACGCGTGGAGGAGAAGACGGGCGGCAAGTCGGGCGACTGGAGCCGGGTGTGAACGCCGGGCCGTCCGCCGGTGGTGCGCCGCGCACGCCGTACCGCGCGCTGGTGGTGACCGCCTCCAACCGTGCCGCCGCCGGTGTCTACGAGGACAGGGGTGGACCGCTGGTCGCGGCGGGCCTGGAGGGCTTCGGATTCGCCGTGGACGGGCCGCGGGTGGTGTCCGACGGGGATCCCGTCGCGGCCGCCCTGCGCGCGGCCGTCGAGGCCGGGTACGACGTCGTCGTCACCACCGGCGGCACCGGCGTCTCGCCCACCGACCGCACCCCCGAGGCGACCCGCGCGGTGCTCGACTACGAGGTGCCGGGCATCGCGGAGGCCGTTCGCGCGTTCGGACGGGAGAAGGTGCCCACCGCCGCGCTCTCCCGTGGTCTGGCCGGGGTGGCGGGCCGGACACTGATCGTCAACCTGCCGGGGTCCACCGGCGGGGTACGGGACGGCCTGGCCGTCCTGGAACCGCTGCTGGCGCACGCCGTCGACCAGATCCGGGGCGGCGACCACCCCAGATCCAGCACCGGGGGTGCGAGCTGAACAGCCCATCCTGGCCCGTCGTGCTGGTGGACGGCGACGTCGTCCTCCGGCCCATAAGGGTGCGCGACCAACGGGCCTGGCGCGAGGTCAACCGGCGCAACCGCGACTGGCTGCGCCCCTGGGAGGCGACCATCCCGCCGCCCACGCCCAGCGGCCCGATAGCGCACCGGCCGACCTACCGGCAGATGGTCCGGCATCTGCGCTCGGAGGCGAACTCGGGCCGCATGCTGCCCTTCGTCATCGAGTACCAGGGGCGCCTGGTCGGGCAGTTGACGGTCGCCGGGATCACCTGGGGGTCGATGTGCTCGGGTCACGTCGGCTACTGGGTGGACCAGTCGGTGGCCGGCCGCGGGGTGATGCCCACGGCCGTCGCGCTCGTGGTGGACCACTGTTTCCGCACGGTTGGTCTGCACCGCATCGAAGTCTGTATTCGCCCCGAGAACCGGCCCAGCCGCCGGGTCGTGGAGAAACTCGGATTCCGTGAGGAGGGGCTGCGGCCGCGTTATCTCCACATCGACGGAGCATGGCGCGACCACCTCGTCTTCGCCCTCACGGCGGAAGAGGTGCCCGAGGGGTTGCTCGGCCGCTGGCGGCGGGAACGCTCCCGGAGCGGGTCGCCGAAGGCACCGGGCACGACGGGTACCCCGGACGTGCCCTGGAATCCGCGGAACACCCCAGGGAATCCCACCTAGCCCGAAAATGGAATACGTGTTCGAAATTGATCGACTGGTGACCGTCTCAGGGCATTGAATTCGCGGCTCCGGTGGCCCGTTGATCGCATCGGTCACAAAAAAAGTTCGAAATATCAGCCAGATCGTGCGACACACCGACGCAATTGGCAGATGGCCCCACGCAAACCCCTCTACCGTGTGAGGCGTGAGCAGCAGCGGCCTCATCTACGCAGTCATTGTCGGGGCCTGGGCCGCCTACTTGGTGCCGATGTGGCTCCGTAGGCAGGACGAGCTGAACGAGGCCCGTCCGACGGAACGCTTCAGCACCGCCATCCGGCTGCTGTCCGGACGGGCGGGAATGGAGCGCCGATACGCCAAGGACCTGCGGGCGCGCTCCGCCCCCGAGGGCGAGCAGGGCGCCGACGATCCGGGCGCCGTCACCGACTCGGTGGACGTCCGGGCCTTCGCCATGCCTCCGACCCGCCGTCAGGTCCGGGCCGAGGCGGAGCCGGAGGCACCCGGGCGTCCCGAACCGGCGCGCGACCACGTGGTCGCACCGGCGGCCAAGTCCCCCTCCGCACCCGCCCGTCAGGCAGGCGTCACGCCCGCCCCGGCATCCGCCCCCGCGCGCAAGCGGGTTCCGGACGCGCAGCGTGCGTCCTCGGCGCAGGCCGCCGCGGCGCGAGCCCGGCGCACGAAGGCGCTGGCGCGCCGTCGGCGCACCACCGTGATGCTCTTCGCCGCGTTCACGATGGGCGCGATCGTCGCAGCCGTCGGGGGGCTGGCGTTCCTGTGGGTGCCGGGCGTACCCGCCGTCATGCTCAGCGCCTACATCGCCTACCTGCGCGCGCAGGAACGCCGGCGCTTCGCCTACCAGATGGACCGGCGTCAGGCCGAGGTCGCCGCACAGCGGTTGCGGGAGCGTCAGCCGCGGCGGCGCGCGCCCCTCGACCCGGGCACGGCGGCCGACGAACCGGCCGAGGGACCAGGGGCCGAGACCGACCCCGGGCTGTCCGCGCTAGCCGCCGACCGGCGCGCCCTCGTCGAACAGACCGACCACGCCGAATGGGTCGACCAGCAGCGCGAGCGGCAGCGCCGGCCCGGGCACGGGGACAGCTGGGACCCGGTGCCGGTGCCCCTGCCGACGTACGTGACCGCGCCGGTCGCGCCCCGCGCCACCTCCGACGTGGACCTGGGGGCGCCGGGCGCCTGGAGCTCGGCACGGTCCAGCTCCGTCGCGCCGGAGCAGGAGGCCAAGCCGGCCGCGCCGGAGAGCGAGGCGGAGGCGGCGGAGCCGGCCGACGACCGGCCGGCGGACGGCCGTACGGACGCCCGCCGCGCGGCCTCCGCGCGCCGGGCCCGTGAGCGCGGACGCACGCCGTTGTTCGATCAGTACGAGGACGGCGAGCGCCCGCGGGCGGCCAACGAGTGACACGGGGACGGCGCGGGGTCCCTCCCGGGACCCCGTCCCTGACCAGTCAGGGAACGGATTTCCAAGCACCCCGACGGGGATGCTAGAGTTTCACTCGTTGCAAGGGCCTGTGGCGCAGTCTGGTAGCGCACCTCGTTCGCATCGAGGGGGTCTGGGGTTCAAATCCCCACAGGTCCACTGCACAACGAGATCCCGGCGATCATTACGATCGCCGGGATCTCGTCGTTTCCGGAGTGCCCCGACCCGAGGCCCGGTGGGTACCGGAAGGCGAGTTGGGGCGGGCGGATGTGACGCGGACTACAAGTCCGCCCGCAGGGGCTTGGCGTAGCAGCGGCTCAACTCGTAGTGGCGGTAGTAGCCGAACTTCACACACGGCTCGTAGCCGCTGGAGGTGTACAGGGCGATGGCCTCCGGCTGCTTGGTGCCGGTCTCCAGGACCATGCGGAGGCGGCCGGCCGCGCGGGCGTCGTCCTCCAGGGCGGTGAGCATGCGGCGGGCCAGGCCCCGGCCGCGCATCCCCTCGACGACGAACATGCGCTTGAGTTCGGCGTCGCCGTTCTCGTTGCCCTCGCCGTTCTCGTCCTGCCTGCGCCAGCCGCCGGTGGCCACGGGGCGGTCGGACTCGTCGTAGGCGACCAGGTAGACGCCGTTGGGCGGTGCGAAGTCGGCCGCGTCGAGGGCCGTGGCGTCGCCCCCGTCGCCGTAGCGCACGTGGTACTCGGCCTGGACCTCGTCGTTGAGCTTGACGGCGTCGGGGTGGTCGAAGGCAACAGAACGTATAATCATGTGAGACATCGTATATTCGTGCAAGCGGAAGCGCGGTGGACATCGGGGCACCGTCCAGTGTGCCGGTATCGTGCCGGGGTGCTGACTGTGACCTCGGTGAATGTGAACGGGCTGCGGGCCGCCGCGAAGAAGGGCTTCGTGGAGTGGCTCGCGGAGACCTCCGCTGACGTGCTCTGCCTGCAGGAGGTGCGCGCGGAACCGCAGCAGCTCCCGGAGGGGGTGCGCGCGCCCGCCGGGTGGCATGCCGTGCACGCTCCCGCGTCCGCCAAGGGGCGCGCGGGTGTCTCCCTGTACACCCGGCGCGAGCCGGACCGGGTGCGTGTCGGCTTCGGGTCGGACGAGTTCGACGCGAGCGGGCGCTACGTCGAGGCCGACCTGCCCGGCGTCACGGTCGCCTCCCTCTACCTGCCCTCCGGGGAGGTCGGCACCGAGCGGCAGGACGAGAAGTACCGGTTCATGGACGAGTTCCTCCTCCATCTGAAGGACCTGCGCGAGCGGGCCGCCGCCGACGGGCGAGAGGTCGTCGTCTGCGGCGACTGGAACATCGCCCACCAGCGGGCCGACCTGAAGAACTGGCGCGGCAACACCAAGAACTCCGGCTTCCTGCCGGAGGAACGGGACTGGCTGACCACCGTCCTGGACCCGGCCGACGGCGGCTATGCCGACGTCGTCCGCACGCTGCACCCGGAGACCGAGGGGCCGTACACCTGGTGGTCGTACCGGGGGCGGGCCTTCGACAACGACTCGGGCTGGCGCATCGACTACCAGATGGCCACGCCGGGGCTCGCGGCCAGGGCGGTCAAGGGCTTCGTGGAACGCGCGGCCACCCATGCGGAGCGCTGGTCGGACCATGCTCCGGTCACGGTCGTGTACGACCTCTGACCGGCTGTTCCCGTCTGCTCATCCGGCGGTCCAGGGCCAGGGAGACCTCCGCCTCCACCACGCTGCGCGCCAGGGGGCGCAGGCGTTCCATGTCTTCCCGGGGGCCGTGGCGCAGGACGAGTTCGGCGAAGAGTTCGGCGAGGGCGTCGGCGTGTTCGCGGACGCCGCGGCCGGCCGCCAGGACCTCGGCGAGCGGGAAGCCCTCGCGGACCAGGGCCTCCGAGGCGTCCAGCAGGCGGCGGCTGATGTGCACGATGTCGCCGCCGTCGGTGCCGAGGTAACCGAGGTCCAGGGCGGCGGCGAGGTTCTCCGGGGTGGCCTCGCCCTCGAAGCGGGCGGCGAGTTCCTCGGGGGTGAGGCGGACCGGTTCCTCCTCCGTCGGTTCGATGCCGAGGAGGTCGGCGACGTCGCGGCCCTGGTCGAGGGCCTCGGCGAGCTCCGCGATGCCGTTCAGGGTGTGGCCGCGCTCCAGGAGTGCCGAGATCGTCCGCAGCCGGGCCAGGTGATGGTCGTCGTACCAGGCGATGCGGCCCTCGCGGCGCGGTGGCGGGATCAGCTTGCGCTCGCGGTAGAAGCGCAG
This sequence comes from Streptomyces sp. NPDC026515, assembly GCF_055567595.1. Lineage (NCBI taxonomy): Bacteria > Bacillati > Actinomycetota > Actinomycetes > Kitasatosporales > Streptomycetaceae > Streptomyces > Streptomyces sp. NPDC026515. The sequence continues at coordinate 199,311 of NZ_JBVHQD010000006.1, read as the reverse complement.
CGTGCGCACGGTGATGCCGGCTAGGCCGGCCAGTTCCGCCATGCGGTACTCGTGCGCCTCGTCGCTCTGTCCACCGTCGTCTGCCACGTGCGAAGCCTATGTTGTACCGCCGGTAACTTTCCTGTGCGCGCCCCCTACCCATCAGTACGGAGCTGCTCTACCCTCCAATCGTGCCAGTATTCACTGGCGTAATCATGGTCGATGCGTGGAGGCTCCGGATGGCCCAGCACGAGCAGGTACGGGTGGCGGTGATCGGGTCCGGGTTCGGCGGACTGGGCGCGGCCGTGCGGTTGCGCCGGGAGGGGATCACCGACTTCGTCGTCCTGGAACGGGCCGGCAGCGTCGGCGGCACCTGGCGGGACAACAGTTACCCGGGGTGCGCCTGCGACGTGCCGTCCCACCTGTACTCCTTCTCCTTCGCGCCCAATCCCGACTGGCCGCGCACCTTCTCCGGGCAGGAGCACATCCGCGCCTACCTGGAGCACGTCGCCGACGTGTTCGGGCTGCGGCCCCACCTCCGTTTCGACTCCGAGGTCAAGCGCATGACCTGGGACCCGGAGAAGCTGCGCTGGGACATCGAGACCGCCTCCGGTTCGCTCTCCGCCGACGTCGTCGTCTCCGCCACCGGACCGCTGTCCGACCCGAAGATCCCCGAGATCCCGGGGCTGGACTCCTTCCCCGGCAAGGTCTTCCACTCGGCCCGCTGGGACCACGACTACGACCTGCGCGGCAAGCGGGTCGCCATGGTCGGCACCGGCGCCTCCGCGATCCAGATCGTGCCCGCCATCCAGCCCGAGGTCGCACAGCTCACCGTCTTCCAGCGCACGCCCCCGTGGGTGATGCCCCGCGTGGACCGCGCCATCAGCGCGGGCGAACGCCGGCTGCACCGGGCGCTGCCCTTCACCACCCAGGCCCGGCGCGGGTTCCTGTGGGGCATCCGGGAACTCCAGGTCCAGGCGTTCACCAAGCGCCCCGACGAACTCGGCCTGGTCGAGAGCCTCGCCAAGCGCAACATGGCCCGGGCGGTCAAGGACCCCGCGCTGCGCGCCAGGCTCACCCCGGACTACCGCATCGGCTGCAAGCGGATCCTGCTGTCCAGCACCTACTATCCGGCGCTGACGCGGCCCAACGTGGACGTGGTGGCGAGCGGGCTCGGCGAGATCCGCGGATCGACGGTGGTGGCGGCGGACGGCAGCAGCGCCGAGGTGGACGCGATCATCTTCGGCACCGGCTTCCACGTCACGGACATGCCCATCGCCGAGCGCGTCGTTGGCGCGGACGGGCGGACCCTGGCGGAGACCTGGAAGGACGGCATGGCGGCGCTGCGCGGCGCCGCCGCGGCCGGCTTCCCCAACTGGATGACGATCATCGGGCCCAACACCGGCCTCGGGAACTCGTCCATGATCCTCATGATCGAGTCCCAGCTGAACTACATGGCCGACTACCTGCGCCAGCTCCGTGTCCTCGGCGGGCGTGCGGCCCTCGACGCGCGCCCCGCCGCCGTGGCCGCCTGGAACCACAAGGTCCAGGAACGCATGAAGCGCACCGTGTGGAACACCGGCGGCTGCACCAGCTGGTACCTGGACGCGAACGGCCGCAACACGACCATCTGGCCCGGCACGACGACCGAGTTCCGGCGTGCGACGCAGCGGGTGGATCTCGCCGAGTACGAGGTGGTGCGCGCCCCCCTGGCCGCCGGTACGGGCGGCGCGCAGGACGCCAAGTCCGGTGCGGAGGTGGGCGCGTGAGCCGCCTCACCCACGTGACGACCGGGCCGTACGCGCCGCCCGTGCCCGCGCGTGAACTCACCGTCGTCTCCGCCGACGGCGCGCGCCTGCATGTCGAGGTGCACGGCCCCGAGAACGCGCCCGCCGTCGTCCTCGCCCACGGCTGGACCTGCTCCACCGCCTTCTGGGCGGCGCAGACCAGGGAACTGGCCGCCGGCCACCGGGTCATCGCGTACGACCAGCGCGGCCACGGGCGCAGTCCCGCGAGCCCCGTGTGCACCACCCAGGCGCTGGCCGACGACCTGGAAGCGGTGCTCGCGCACACGCTCGCGCCCGGGGAGCAGGCCGTGATCGTCGGGCACTCCATGGGCGGCATGAGCGTCATGGCGGCCTCCGCCCGCCCGGGCTTCCGTGAGCACGCGGCCGCCGTCCTGCTGTGCAGCACCGGCAGTTCACGGCTGGTGGCGGAGGCACGTGTCATACCGATGCGCGCCGGGGCCGCGCGCACCCGTCTCACGGCGCGGGTCCTGGCCTCGCGCGCCCCCCTCGGGCCGGTCACGCCCGTCGCCCGGAGCATCCTCAAGTACGCCACCATGGGCCCCGGTTCCGCCCCGCAGATGGTGGAGGCGTGCGCGCGGATCGTGCACGCCTGTCCGCGCGCCGTCCGCCACGCCTGGGCGCTCGTCCTCGCGGGCCTCGACCTCGACGCCGGAGTAAGGGAGTTGCGGGTGCCCACGGCGGTCATCAGCGGCGCGTCCGACCGGCTCACGCCGCCGATGCACGCCCGCGCGCTGGTCGCGACGCTGCCGCACTCCCTCGGTCTCACCGAGCTGCCCGGCCTGGGCCACATGACTCCGGTCGAGGCGCCGGAACTGGTCAACGGAAAGATCCGGGAGCTGGTCACCACCTACGTGACGGACGTTCCCGGCCGAGCCGGCGCCGAGGCGCCCGAGCGGATCAAGGAGGGCTCATGAGCAGGGTCGGTCTCGAAGGACAGGTCGCCGTCGTCACCGGAGCGGCGCGCGGGGTCGGCGAGTTGCTCGCCCGCAAGCTCTCCGCGCGCGGGGCGAAGGTCGCGCTGGTCGGGCTGGAGGAGGAGGCGCTCAAGGAGGTCTCCGGGCGGCTGCACACCGACAGCGCCCACTGGTACGCCGACGTCACCGACCACGAGGCGATGAGCCGGGTGGCGCGGGAGGTCAAGGACCGGTTCGGGAAGGTCGACATCGTGGTGGCCAACGCCGGAGTGGCGAACGGCGGTCCGTTCGCCGAGTCGGATCCCGGGGCCTGGCGGCGGGTGATCGAGGTCAACCTGATCGGCTCGGCGATGACGGCCCGCGCGTTCCTGCCCGTGCTCACGGAGAGCCGGGGATATCTGCTGCAGGTCGCGTCGCTGGCCGCGATCACGCCGGCGCCCATGATGACGGCGTACTGCGCGTCCAAGTCGGGGGTGGAGGCGTACGCGCACAGTCTGCGCGCCGAGGTCGGGCACCAGGGCGTGCGTGTCGGGGTCGCGTACCTGTCCTGGACGGACACCGACATGGTGCGCGGCGCCGACCAGGACGAGGTGATGCGGGAGTTGCGGCAGCGGCTGCCGTGGCCGTCGAACAAGACGTACCCGCTGGGCCCCGCCGTGGACCGGATCGTGGCCGGGATCGAGCGGCGCTCGGCGCATGTGTACGGGCAGTGGTGGCTGCGGGGGATGCAGGGCGTGCGCGGGTACCTGCCGGCGTTGATCGGGACGGTCGGGCAGCGCGAGATGAAGCGGTTCGCACCCCGCCTGCAGGGCATGCGCACCGGACTCGTCGGCGCAGGTGGGGCGGCTGACGAGGAGGCGCGCGCTACGCACCGTCATTGATCGAAATGCGTGCGTGGTCGGCCCGTGTGAATCTGGTCGAGGCCCCACTGAGGGCCGATCCCCTCACCCTCCACGGGAGTGAACCCACATGGGTATGAAGGACAAGGCCGGCAAGACGCAGGGTCAGGCCAAGCAGAAGATGCACGAAAGCCAGGAGCGCACGCAGCAGCGGGGCCAGCAGGCCCAGCAGGCTCCGCAGCGCGGCCAGCAGGCGACGCAGGTTCCGCAGCGTGGCCAGCAGGCGACGCAGGAGCGTGGCCGGCAGATGCCTGAGCGCGGTCGTCGGAACACGGACGACACCGAGCAGGAGATGCAGGACCGGTTCGACCAGGACTACGACGCCTAGTCGTTGCACTGGCTGGAGCGACCTACGTGGGGCGTCCTTCTCTCAGGAGGGCGCCCTGCGTTCGGCTTTGGGGTGGCGTCCAGGGGAGGGGTGCGGGGCGGTGGGGGTTTGTCGCGCAGTTCCCCCGCGCCTCTTGGGTGCTCACCTGGGGGGAAGGCGGGGGCGGGAGCGGTCCGGGACCTGGCTGTAGTCCGGTGGCTGGGCCGGCGGGTGGTCGGTCAGGAGGTCCAGGGCCAGTTGGATCGCTTCGTCCATCTCCACGTGGCGGCCCTCCGCCCAGTCCAGCGGGGTGCGCAGGACCGCCACGTCGGGGGCGACGCCGTGGTTCTCGACGGACCAGCCGTACTCCTCGAACCAGGCCGCGTTCATCGGCACCGTGATCACCGTGCCGTCGCCCAGGCGGTGCCGGCCGGTCATGCCGACGACTCCGCCCCAGGTGCGCTGCCCGACGACCGGGCCGAGCCGCAGCAGCTTGATCGCGGCCGTGATCATGTCGCCGTCGGAGGAGGTGGCTTCGTCGGCGAGCGCGACGATCGGGCCGCGCGGGGCGTTGGAGGCGTACGACACCGGCTGCGCGTCCCTGGTCAGGTCCCAGCCCAGGATGGTCCGGGTGAGTTTCTCGACGACGAGTTCGCTGATGTGGCCGCCCGCGTTGCCGCGCACGTCGACGATGAGCGCGGGGAGCGAGACCTCCCGGCGCAGGTCGCGGTTGAACTGGGCCCAGCCCGAGCCGCCCAGGTCCGGGATGTGCAGGTAGCCGCATCTGCCGTCGCTCATCTCCCGCACCACGGCCCGGCGTTTGGCCACCCAGTCCTGGTAGCGCAGCGGCCGCTCGTTGATCAGCGGGAGGACGGCGACCCGGCGCGCGGGCCCCGGCTCGCCGTCGCCGGGTACGAAGGTCAGCTCCACCGTCGTACCGCCGGCGCCCGCGAGCAGCGGGTACGGGCCGGTCAGCGGGTCCACCGGCCTGCCGTCCACGTGCGTGAGCACCGCGCCCTCCCGGATCCCGGTGCCCGCGAGCGGGGAGCGGGCCTTGGAGTCGGAGGAGTCGCCGGGCAGGATCCGCTTGACCGTCCAGCCGCCGTCCCGGCGTACGAGGTCGGTGCCGAGCAGGCCCTGGTAGCGCTGGTAGTGCGGCGGGCCCTCGTTGCGGCGGGCGGGGGTGACGTAGGCGTGGGAGGTGCCCAGTTCGCCGAGGACCTCGCGCAGCAGGTCGGCGAAGTCGTCGGGGGAGGAGACCCGTTCGACCAGCGGACGGTACTGGTCGAGCACCGCGTCCCAGTCGATGCCGCACATTCCGGGGTCCCAGAAGTAGTCGCGGATCAGGCGGCCCGCCTCGGCGTAGGACTGCCGCCACTCGGCGGGCGGGTCGACCGTGTGCAGGATGCGGCGCAGGTCGATCCAGACGGTCGAGTCGGCGTCGCCGGACTCGGTCGACGGCACGGCACGCAGATCGCCCTCGTCGACCACGACCAGGCGGCTGCCGTCGCCGCTGACCGTGAACCAGTCCAGGTGGTCGACGAGTTCGGACTTCTTCGCCTTGCTGATGTTGAAGTACTCCAGGGTCGGCCGGCCGCTGGTGTCGGCGGGATTGACGAAGGTCTCGCCCAGCGCGCCCGAGATCGGCCAGCGCAGCCAGACCAGACCGCCGCCCGCGACCGGGTACAGCGCCGAGTACTTCGAGGCGGTCACCGGGAACGGGGTCACCCGGCTCTCCAGCCCCTCCACCTCGACGGTGACCGTGCCGCCCTCACCGGACTCCTCGTCCTCGAGCGGGTCCAGGCCGCCCGCCGCCGGGCGCCCGTCGGGGCTGAGGGCGAAGGGGGAGGGGGTCGCCGAGGAGAGCGGGACCAGGTAGGGGCGACAGCCGAGCGGGAACGACAGGTCGCCGGTGTGGACGTCGTAGACCGGGTCGAAGCCGCGCCAGGACAGGAACGCGAGATAGCGGCCGTCGCGGGTGAAGACCGGGTTCTCGTCCTCGAAGCGGCCGTCGGTGACGTCGATGACGAGCCGGTCGCTGATGCGGGCCAGCTTGATCTGCCGCAGCGAACGGCCGATGCCAGGATGCGACCAGGTCAGCCACGACCCGTCCGGTGAGAAGGCCAGATCACGGACCGGACCGTTGACCGACTGGACCAACTCGGTGACCACGGCGTCGGAGACCACACCGTCGGCGGAACCGGCGGATTCCTCGGCGCCCTCGGCGCCCGCGACCTCCTCGGGCACGTCGATCAGCAGCAGCCGTCCGTCGTGGGCCGCCACCGCGAGCCGCTCGCCCAGCGGGTCCGACACCAGTTCGAGGACGCGGCCCAGTCGGCCGGAGGCCAGCCGGCGCGGCGGGCGGCAGCCGCTGGCCCGGGGCAGGTGGGCGATCTCGACCGCGTCCGCGCCGTCGGCGTCGGTGACGTACGCGATCTGCCCGGTCGAGCCGAGCATCTCGGGGAGCCGCACCCGCACCCCTGGTGTGTCGGCGATGGTGCGGGCCGGCCCGTCGCGGTGGGTGAGCCAGTACAGGCTGCCGCGTACGACGACGGCGCTGGCCCGTCCCGTCTCGTCCACGGAGACGCCGTCGACGTGCTGGGCGGCGGGCACCTGGTAGGGGCGTCGCCCGGCGCGCGGTCCGGACAGCCGCACGTCCAGCCTGCGGGGCACCGAGCCCGGGCCCAGGTCGTCGACGAGCCACAGGTCGCCCGCGCACTGGTACACCACCCGGTCGCCGTCGCTCGCGGCGTGCCGGGCGTAGAAGGCGTCGTGATCGGTGTGCCGGCGCAGGTCGGAGCCGTCGTAGGCGCAGGAGTAGAGGTTGCCGACGCCCTCGTGGTCGGAGAGGAAGGCGATGCGGCCGGCGACGAACATCGGGGAGTCCAGATGGCCGCCGATGCCGGCGAGCAGTCGCTGCCCGTGCAGCCAGAGCCGGCCCATGGCGCCGCCCCGGTAGCGCTTCCAGCCGGCCGGTTCGTGCGGCGGGGTGCCGGTGAGCAGCAGGGTCCTGCGGTCGCCCCCGATGTCGGCGACCTGGAGATCGGAGACCGGCCCCCACGGCAGCTTGCGGCCCGGGTCGCCGTCGGGGGACACCTTGTAGGCCCACGAGAAGTAGGAGAACGGCTGCCCCTGCGAGGCCACCGCGAGGATGTCGGCGTCACCCGCCGGGCCCGGGATCGTCCAGCCGCACACCCGGGTGTCGGCGCTGCCCCAGTACGTCAGCTGCCGTCCCGGCCCGCCGTCCACGTCGGTCAGGTGGATCTCGGGCACCAGACTCCGCCAGCTCGTGTACGCGATCCGGCGGCCGTCCGGCGAGAAGCGCGGATGGCCGACCTTGGTGCGGTCGACGGTGAGCCGCCAGGCGCGGCCCGGGGCTCCCAGCGAGGTCAGCCAGAGGTCGTCCTCGGCCACGAAGCACAACAGGTCACCGTGGAGGTGCGGCAGGCGCAGATAGCTCACCTCCCCATGCTTTTCCGGGTGCAGGAGGCCAGCAACTCGTGGACGCGCGCGCCTGGCGGCCGTACGTGAGAGAGCACACGTACGAAACGGTTTCGTTTCTGTAGATCGCGGGGTATCTTCAACATGTACGCAGTGAGGTGCAAGATGTACGCACCCTGCCGCCGACGGAACAGGAAAGGGTGAGTGGCATGGCTGAGGTCGCAACGGCGCGTCGCAGTCGGATCACGCCCGAGCGTGAGGCCGAGCTGTACGAGGCTGTGCTCGACCTGCTCCGTGAGGTCGGCTACGACGCCCTCACCATGGACGCCGTCGCCGCCCGCACCAAGTCCAGCAAGGCCACCCTCTACCGCCAGTGGGGCGGCAAGGCCGAGCTGGTGGCCAAGGCGGTACGGCACAACAAGCCGGGGGGCGCGGGTTTCAGCAAGATCGACACCGGTTCGCTCCGGGGCGATCTGCACGCCATGACCCTGCGCTCGGACGACTGCGAGATGGAGCAGAACTCCGCGCTGATGCGAGGTCTCGCCATGGCGGTCCACGGCAACCCGGACCTCCTGGAAGCGTTCAAGGAGCATCTGATCGGGCCCGAGATGGCCGAGTTCAACCAGGTGCTGCGGCGCGCCATCGACCGGGGCGAGGTCCGTGCGGACAACCCGGCGATCGACTTCGTGATGCACATGGTGATCGGCGGGTTCGCCGCCCGTTCCCTGATCGACGAGCAGCCGCCCAGCCAGGCCTTCCTCCTGTCGTACATCGACGCCGTGGTGCTCCCCGCACTCCGCGCGCCCATCACCGGCTGACCCTTCCCCACACCCAGCCCACCTGACGTCTCCGCTCACGTCGTCGGGCCGATCACCCCTGTCCTCCACGGGGTCGATCACCCCTGCCCTGCATACCCCACGACCTGACCGGGAGAACGACCTCGTGGCCACGTTCCTGTACAAACTGGGCCGGCTCGCCTTCAGGCGACGGCATTACGTCGCCCTGCTGTGGGTGGCGCTGCTGACCCTCGCGGGAGTCGGCGCGGCCAGTGCCCCCGCCGCCGGCAACACCTCCTTCTCCATCCCCGGAACCGAGGCCCAGAAAGCCTTCGACCTGCTGGACCAGCGCTTCCCCGGCACCAGCTCCGACGGCGCCACCGCGCGCGTGGTCTTCAAGGCGCCGGCCGGCGAGAAGATGACCGACAAGCTCAACAGGGCCACCGTCAAGAAGACCGTGAAGGAACTCGGCGAGGACTCCGAGGTCGCCTCGGTCGCCGACCCCTACAAGGGGCACGCCGTCAGCAAGAACGGCGAGGTCGCGTACGCCTCGGTCAACTACAAGGTGTCCGGCATGGAGCTGGAGGACTCCTCACGGGACGCCCTGAAGGCGGCCGCGCAGGACGCGCGGGACGCCGGGCTGACCGTGGAGATCGGCGGTGACGCGCTCAGCGCCACGCCCGAGACCGGCTCCAGCGAGGTCATCGGCATCGCGATCGCCGCGGTCGTCCTGGTCGTCACCTTCGGCTCGCTGCTCGCCGCCGGGTTCCCGCTGCTCACCGCGATCATCGGCGTCGGCATCGGCGTCTCCACGATCACGGCCCTGGCCAGCGCCCTCGACCTGGGCTCCACCACCTCGACCCTGGCCACGATGATCGGCCTCGCGGTCGGCATCGACTACGCGCTGTTCATCGTCTCCCGCTACCGCGCGGAACTCTCCGAGGGCCGCGAACGCGAGGAAGCCGCAGGCCGCGCGGTCGGCACGGCGGGCTCGGCGGTCGTCTTCGCCGGTCTGACGGTCGTGATCGCCCTGGTCGGACTCTCCGTCGTCAACATCCCGATGCTCACCAAGATGGGAGTGGCCGCCGCGGGCACGGTCGTCGTGGCCGTCCTGATCGCCCTCACCCTCATCCCGGCGCTGCTCGGCTTCGCGGGCCGCAGGATCAGGCCCACCGGCGAGAAGAGCAGGCTGCTCGGCGGCGGCCGCCCGAAGAAGAAGCACGCCGACCGGCCCAACATGGGCACCCGCTGGGCCAGCTTCGTCGTACGGCGCCCGGTCGCCGTCCTGCTGCTCGGTGTCGTCGGGCTCGGCGCGGCGGCGGTCCCCGCGACCTCCCTGCAGCTCGGCCTCGGCGACGACGGCTCCCAGCCGGCCTCGACCACCCAGCGCCGCGCCTACGACCTGCTCTCCGACGGCTTCGGCCCGGGCTTCAACGGCCCGCTCATGGTCGTCGTCGACGCCAAGGACAGCGTCCACCCGAAGTCGGCGTTCAAGAAGGTCGACAACGAGATCAAGGGCCTCAAGGACGTCGTCACGGTGACCCCGGCCGCCCCCAACAAGGCCGGCGACACCGCGACCATCACCGTCATCCCGAATTCCAAGCCGTCCTCGACCACCACCGAGGACCTGGTCCACGCGATCCGCGACCAGGGCACCGAGATCACCGCCGACACGGACGCCAAGGTCCTGGTGACCGGTTCGACGGCGATGAACATCGACGTCTCGCAGAAGCTCAACGACGCGCTGATCCCCTACCTGGTCCTGGTCGTCGGCCTCGCCTTCCTGCTGCTGATCGTGGTCTTCCGCTCGGTCCTGGTGCCGCTGAAGGCGGCCCTCGGCTTCCTGCTCAGCGTGATGGCGGCCCTGGGCGCGGTGGTCGCGGTCTTCCAGTGGGGCTGGCTGTCCGGCCTGCTCGGCGTCGAGGAGACCGGCCCGGTCATGTCGATGATGCCGATCTTCATGGTGGGTGTCGTCTTCGGCCTCGCCATGGACTACGAGGTGTTCCTCGTGACCCGTATGCGGGAGGCGTACGTCCACGGCGAGAAGCCGAGCCAGGCCGTCGTCACCGGCTTCAAGCACGGGGCGCGGGTCGTCACGGCCGCCGCCGTCATCATGATGGCCGTCTTCTCCGGCTTCATCGGCTCCAGCGAGTCCATGATCAAGATGATCGGCTTCGGCCTCGCGATCGCCGTCTTCTTCGACGCCTTCATCGTCCGCATGGCGATCGTCCCGGCGGTGCTCGCCCTGCTCGGCAAGCGCGCCTGGTGGCTGCCGAAGTGGCTGGACCGCGCGCTGCCCAACGTCGACGTCGAGGGGGAGGGCCTGCGCGCCCTGTCCGGCCGGAACGCCGACGAGGGCGGCAAATCTGACAACGACGACGAGGACCGGCAGCTGGTACGCGCCTGACGCGCCGCTCGGGACAGGCCGCCGGTGAGGGGCCGTGGGGACGGGCGCCCTCACCGGCTTCGTCGTGCGCGGCACCCGGGTTGTCCGTTCGCCTTATCCGTTCGCCGCCGTCGCCTCCTGTTCGTTAGCGTGCCCCCATGACGACGACAGCCGCCAACGGTGCCGATGCCGGGGGCTCCGGAGCCCATCCCCGTTTCGCCGCCGCCCTGGAGGAGCTGGGGCTGGGGGAGCTGACCGCCCGGGTCCGGCGGTTCCCGGACGCGACCCGGACCGCCGCCGAGGCCGCCGCGGCGGTCGGCTGCGAGCTGAGCGAGATCTGCAAGTCGCTGATCTTCGCGGCCGACGGGGTGCCGGTCCTGGTGCTGATGGACGGCGCCTCCCGGGTCGACCTGGAGCTGGTCCGCAAGGAACTCGGCGCCGAGAAGGTCACCCGGGCCAAGGCGGACGTCGTCCGCGAGACCACCGGGTACGCCATCGGAGGCGTCCCGCCGTTCGGGCACCGCACCCGCACCCGCGTGCTCGCCGACCGGGCCCTGCTGCGGCACGACGTGGTGTGGGCGGCCGCCGGCAACCCCCACGCCGTCTTCCCGATCCCGCCCGCCGCGCTGGTCGAGCACGCCGGCGCGACCGTCGTGGACGTGCGGGAGCCCACCGCGTGACCCTGCAGGTCGCCGCCGCCGTCCTGCTGGCCGCGCTGACCCACGCGAGCTGGAACGCGATCGCCCACCGGATCAGCGACAAGCTCGTCGGCGCGGCGCTGATCGCCGGCGGGGGCGTGCTGATCGGACTGCTGCTGATGCCGTTCGCGGCGGTCCCGGCGGCCGGCGCCCGGCCGTACCTGATCGCCTCCGCGGTCGTCCATGTCGCCTACTTCGCGCTGCTGATGCTCTCCTTCCGGCTCGGCGACTTCGGGCAGGCGTACCCGATCGCACGCGGCACCGCACCGCTGCTGGTCACGCTGTTCGCCGCGCTGTTCGCCCACGAGGTGCCCGACGCCCCGGCCGCCGCGGGCATCGCCGTGTCCTGTGCGGGGCTGACCGGCGTCGCCCTGTGGGGGCTGCGCGGGCGCAAGCCGGACTGGGCGGCGATCGGCGCCGCCCTCGCCACCGGCCTCTCGATCGCCGCGTACACGGTCGTGGACGGCCTCGGGGTACGCGCCTCCGGCTCCTCCCTCGGCTACATCGCCTGGCTGATGGCCCTCCAGGGCCTGGCGATCCCCGCGTACGCCCTGGCCACCCGGCGCACCGCACTGCTCACCGCCGCCCGCCCCTACGCCGCCCTCGGGCTGCTGGGCGCCCTGCTGTCGGTCCTCGCCTACGGCCTGGTGCTGTGGGCACAGACCCGCGCCGAGCTGGCGCCGGTCGCCGCCCTGCGCGAGTCGTCGATCATCGTGGGTGCGGCCATCGGGGCGGTGTTCTTCAAGGAGCGGTTCGGGGCACCCAGGATCGCGGCGGCCGGGCTCCTGGTCGTCGGGATCGGGCTGATGCTGCACGCCGGTTAGACACCGGGTGCCGCGACCGTCCGAAACGGGGCCGGACCGCGCGCCGGACGGTCTCGGGTACGCCAAGCTGGCGTACGGAACGTACGAGCACAGGGAGACGTCATGACCGACAAGCCGACCGTGGCCTTTCTGGGTACCGGGATCATGGGCGCCGCGATGGCCCGCAACCTCCTGAAGGCCGGGCACACCGTCCGCGCGTGGAACCGCACCCGAGCCAAGGCCGAACCCCTCGCCGCCGACGGCGCGCAGGTCACCGACACCCCCTCGGAAGCCGTCGAGGGCGCCGACGTCGTGCTGACCATGCTGTACGACGGCGGCACCGTCCTGGAGGTCGTCCGCGAGGCGGCCGGCGCGCTGCGGCCCGGAGCCGTCTGGGTGCAGTCCACCACCGCGGGACTCGACCAGATCCCCGCACTGGCCGCCTTCGCCCGCGAGCACGGCCTGGTCTTCTACGACGCCCCGGTCCTCGGCACCCGCCAGCCCGCCGAGGCCGGGCAGCTGACCGTCCTGGCCGCCGGTCCCGAACAGGGCCGGGAGACGGTCGCGCCGGTCTTCGACGCCATCGGCGCCCGCACGCTGTGGACCGGCGACGACGGCTCCTCGGCCGCCGCCACCCGGCTCAAGCTGGTCGCCAACAGCTGGGTCCTCGCGGCCACCGCGGCCACCGGCGAGGTGGTGGCCCTCGCCCAGGGCCTCGGCGTCGACCCGCACAGCTTCTTCGACCTGATCGCGGGCGGCCCGCTCGACATGGGCTATCTGCGGGCCAAGGCCGCGCTGATCCTCGACGGCGGGCTGACCCCGCCGTCCTTCGCGGTGGACACCGCCGGGAAGGACGCCCGCCTGATCGTCGCCGCCGGCGCGAGCCACGGCGTGCGCCTCGACATCGCCGAGGCGGCGGCCGAACGCTTCGCCCGCGCCGCCGCGCAGGGCCACGCCGACGAGGACATGGTCGCCGCGTACTTCGCCAGCTTCGACGACAGGTGACCCGCGCGGGCCGGTGCCGACGTGACGGCCCCGGCCTTGAGGGAGCACCCTGGAAGCAGCGATTGCGGAGGTGGTCCCCATGATGCAGACCGCTGTGGGATGGCATGTCGAGCTGGAGTTCCTGGAGGACGACACGCACACGCGCGCGGTGGCCCTGGTGCGTCTGGCCGACGGCACCGAGATTCGCGCGCACGGGCATGCGAGCCGTCATGAATCCGACAGCAACCAGCCCAGGGTCGGGGAGGAGATCGCGGGAGCCCGCGCTCTGAACGAACTGGCCATGCAGTTGCTGAGCAAGGCGCACGGCGAGATCGACGCGGACTCCGGACGGCACTCGCATCCGATCAACGTGTGAGGAGCGCGGGCGCACGGGGGTGCCCGCGCGCGTCCTGGGGCACTGGGGCGCGGTCCCGGGGTGCTGGGGCGGGCGCGGTGGTGACGGTGGCGGTGCCTACGCCAGTGCCGTGCGCACCGCCCGTACCAGCGCCTGCGCCCGCGTGTCCGCGGTCACGCTCTTGCGGAAGCCGTTGGTGACGTAGCCGAAGGCGACGCCCGACCCGGGGTCCGCGAAGCCGAGCGCGCCGCCGCGTCCCGGGTGGCCGAAGGAGGCGGCGGAGAGCAGGGGGGACGCGCTGCCGTGCAGCATGTAGCCGAGCCCGAAGCGGGTGGAGACGACCAGTACCCGGTCCGGCCCCGCCGACCGCTCGCCGCGCGCCAGTTCCACGGTCTCCGGCGTGAACAGCCGCCGGCCGCCGTCGACCTCGCCGATGAGGGAGGCGTAGAAGCGGGCCAGGCCGTCGGCGGTGGCGATGCCGTTGGAGGCGGGCAGGGCGGCCGCGCGGTAGCCGGGGTCGTTCTCGTCCGGGAGCGGGCTGATCGCGCCGAACGCCCGGCGGGTCAGTGACCCGGGGTCGGCGTACGCCTCGGAGACGGCCCGCTTGGGCCGGGTCCGCAGCGCGCCGGCGGCCTCCGGGGCCGCGACGGGCCCGACCCGCCCCACGCGCGCCTGTTCCGCCTGCGGCAGCCCGAGCCACAGCTCGGCACCGACCGGTCCGGCGATCTCGTCCGCGATCCACTCGCCGACGCCGCGCCCGGTCACCCGCCGCACCAGCTCACCGGTGAGCCAGCTGTACGTCTGCGCGTGGTAGCCGTGATCGGTGCCCGGCTCCCACACCGGCGCCTGCGCCGCGACCGCGGCGGCGCCCAGGTCGGGGTCGGCGGCCTCCGCGGGCGTGAGCGGCCGGTCCAGCACCGGTACGCCCGCGCTGTGTGCGAGAAGCTGCCGTACCAGGGTCCGCTCCTTGCCGGCCGCCTTGAACTCCGGCCAGTGGTCGCCCACCGGGGCGTTGAGGTCCAGTTCCCCGCGCTGCCCCAGAAGCAGCAGGACGGCGGCCACGACGCCCTTGGTCGCCGAGCGCACGATCTGGGCGGTGCCGCGCTCCCAGGGCGCCTCACCGGCGTCCCCGTCGACGTCCCGGGCGCCGCCCCACAGGTCGACGACCCGGTGCCCGTCCCGGTACACGGCGACCGCCGCGCCCCGGTCCCCGAGCAGCTCGAAGTTCTTCGCGAACGCGTCCCTGACCGGTTCGAAGCCCTCGGCCACAGTGCCCTTCACGTCCACGTCCGCCACGGCCGCCACGTCCCTCCAGATCGCCTGCACCGCTCGGACCAACGCCCCCGGGGGGCCCGCGATTCCTCGGCACCGGGGTCGTACGGGCGTGAGCTGTGCCTCAGTGGAGCGGGCCGGGCGCGCGGTCAGCCGAGCACGATCGTCACGTCGATGTTGTCGCGGGTCGCGTTCGAGTACGGGCAGACCTCGTGGGCGGCGTCCACCAGCTTCGCCGCGATGTCCGCGTCCAGCACCGGGAGGGAGACACTGAGCGCGACGGCGAGACCGTAGCCGCGCCGCTTGTTGGGGCCGATGCCGACCTTCGCGGCGACCGCGGAGCCGGTCAGGTCGTAGCCCTCGCGGTTGCCGACCAGGATCAGCGCGTTGTGGAAGCAGGAGCTGTACCCCGCCGCGAACAGCTGCTCCGGGTTGGTGCCGTTGCCGTCGCCGCCCAGCTCCGGAGGCATCGCGACCCTGAGCTCGATCTGGCCGTCCTGGCTGGTGACATATCCGTCCCGGCCACCGTGCGCGGTCGCCTCCGCGACGTACATGATCTTCGTCGGACGGGTGTCGACGGTGGCGCCTTCGGTCACGGCGGGACCTCCCCCAGGGCGGTGACAATGGTGGGCAACACGATGGTGTGCAAGTACATCGTGCACAAGGTACCGACCGGTAGGAAGGCTTTGGACCGCCAGGGGGGAGGAAACCGCGGGTAACAGCGGCTAACCAGGTGGGGGCGAGGCGGGGGCGCCGCTAGGCGGAGCGCGAGGCCGTGCCGCTCGCCCGGTCCGCGAGCACCCGCAGCTCCTCACGCAACCGTGCGACGTCCGCACCGTCGAGCCCCGTCGTCGCGAGCAGGGTGCCGGGTACGCGCGCCGCGCGCTCCCGCAGTTCCTCCGCCCGCCCGGTGCACGCGACGAGCACCGAGCGCTCGTCGGACTCCGAGCGTGCCCGGCGCACCAGGCCCGCCGCCTCCAGCCGCTTCAGCAGCGGCGACACCGTGCCGTAGTCGAGGCGGAGCACGCCGGCCAGCTCCTTCACCGTGGTCTCGCCCCGCTCCCACAGCACGAGCAGCACCAGGTACTGCGGGTAGGTGAGCCCGAGGTCGTCGAGGAGCGGACGGTAGGCGGCGGTCACGGCGCGCTGCGCGGCGTACAGCGCGAAGCACAGCTGGTCGTCCAGTCGTGGCGGTGCCGTGTCCTCTTGATGCGTCACCCGCCCATTGTCACGGAGACGGGGACGCGCCGGACGGTCGTCACGCAAACGCGTCACGCACCGCCGCGGCCGGCCGTCGCCGCGCGCGGGTCGAAGCCGAAGGGCAGTTCCAGCCGGTGTGCCCGCATCAGGGTGTCGTCGGACAGGAGTTCACCGGTGGGGCCGTCGGCGGCGATGGTGCCGTCGCTCAGGATCAGGGACCGCGGGCACAGCTCCAGGGCGTAGGGCAGGTCGTGGGTGACCATGAGGACCGTGACGTCCAGGGAACGCAGGATGTCGGCGAGTTCGCGGCGGGAGGCCGGGTCGAGGTTGGAGGAGGGCTCGTCGAGGACGAGGATCTCCGGTTCCATGGCGAGGACGGTGGCGACGGCGACCCGGCGGCGCTGGCCGAAGGAGAGGTGGTGCGGCGGCCGTTCGGCGAAGCCGGCCATGCCGACCCGTTCCAGGGCGGTACGCACGCGTGCTTCGAGTTCGGCGCCCTTGAGGCCGGCCGCGGCCGGCCCGAACGCCACGTCCTCGCGCACGGTCGGCATGAACAACTGGTCGTCCGGGTCCTGGAAGACGATCCCGACCCGGCGCCGGATCTCCGCCATGTGCCGCTTGCCGACCGGCAGTCCGGCCACGGTCACGGTGCCCGTGCCGCCGCTCAGGATGCCGTTGAGGTGCAGCACGAGGGTGGTCTTGCCGGCACCGTTCGGCCCGAGCAGCGCGACCCGTTCGCCGCGCGTGACGGCGAAGTCCACGCCGAACAGGGCCTGGTGCCCGTCGGGATAGGCGAAGGCGAGGCCGGAGACCTCCAGGGAGGCGGGAACGTCGGTCACAGGGCCCATCCCAACACACAGACGACAAGGGCGGACAGGGGCAGCGTGAGGGCGTGGGACCACTGCGCCCGGGACGCGGTCACCTCGTCGATGACCGGCATCGAGCCGGCGTACCCGCGGCTCACCATGGCCAGGTGGACGCGCTCCCCGCGCTCGTAGGAGCGGATGAACAGGGCGCCGGCGGACTTCGCGAGCACGCCCCAGTGGCGCACGCCCCGGGCCTCGAAGCCGCGCGACTCCCGCGCGATCCGCATCCGGCGCATCTCGTCGGTGATGACGTCGCCGTAGCGGATCATGAAGGAGGCGATCTGGACGAGCAGCGGGGGCAGCCTGAGCCGCTGGAGCCCGAGGAGCAGTTCGCGCAGCTCCGTGGTGGCCGCGAGCAGGACCGAGGCGGCGACGCCGAGGGTGCCCTTGGCGAGCACGTTCCAGGCGCCCCACAGGCCGTTCACGCTGAGCGAGAGGCCGAGGACGTCGACCCGCTCGCCCTCGGCCACGAACGGCATCAGCACCGCGAAGGCGACGAAGGGCACCTCGATCAGCAGCCGGCGCAGGACGAAGGCGGCGGGCACGCGCGCGTGCCCCGCGACGCCCGCGAGGAGCACGGCGTACAGGGCGAACGCCCACATCGCCGTACGCGGTGTCGAGACCACGACGACCACGAAGGCGAAGGCGGCGGCGAGCTTGGTGTGCGGGGGAAGCGCGTGCACCGGGGAGTGCGCGTGCCGGTAGAGCCGGTGGGCGTGTCCCGCGCCCATGTCAGAGTGCCTCGGACGGCGTTTGTGCCGCCGCGCCCCGGCGCCTGCGCACCGCCCAGAACACCGCGCTGCCCGCGACGACGGTCACGCCGACGCCGATGACGCCCGCGAGGCCGCCGGAGAGCCGGGCGTCGGAGACGTCCTTGACGCCGTAGTCGGCGAGCGGCGAGCCGGCGGAGGCGTGCTCCTCGGCCTTCACGTCGATGCCCTTGTCATGGGCGACCTTCTCCAGGCCGTCCGGGTTCGCCGAGGCGTAGAAGCTGACGAACCCGGCGAGGAGCAGCGAGGTGACGAGTCCCGTGATCCACAGCGTGCGCCGCGAGGTGCGCGCCGCCGCGGGCACAGGCCGCGCCGGGGGTGCGTCCACCAGCACGCCGTTCACGCGCAGCTTCAGCCCCTGCCGCAGCTCGCGCGCCCCGTGGACCAGGTCCGGACGCACGGCGACGACCGCACCGACCGTCAGCGCGGTGATCGCGGCCTCGCCGACGCCGATGAGGACGTGCACGCCGATCATGGCGGTGGCCACCTTGCCGATGGACACGTCGGTGGTGCCGCCGATCGCGTAGATGAGGGTGAACGCGACGGAGGCGGCCGGGACGGAGAGCAGGGCGGCGACGAAGGAGGCGGCGGTCACCGAACGCCGGGTGCGCGGCAGGACCTTCAGCAGGCCCCGGAAGACGGCGTACGCGACGACGGTCGTCACGATCGCCATGTCGGTGATGTTCACGCCGAGTGCGGTCAGGCCGCCGTCCGCGAACAGGATGCCCTGCATCAGCAGCACCACGGACACGCACAGCACGCCGGTGTACGGGCCGACGAGTATCGCGGCCAGCGCGCCGCCCAGCAGATGGCCGCTTGTTCCGGCCGCGACGGGGAAGTTGAGCATCTGTACGGCGAAGATGAACGCCGCCACCAGGCCGGCGAGCGGTGCCGTGCGCTCGTCGAGTTCCCGGCGGGCGCCGCGCAGGCTCATGGCGAGCGCGCCGGCGGCGACCACCGCGGTGACCGCCGAGGTGGGGGCGTCGATGAATCCGTCAGGTACATGCACCGTTCGATTTTAATGTGTTGTTGCGAAGCTTTTGCAAGAGCGAGGGAGTCGTTTATCGCACATCGAGGCGGTCCCCGGCCCGGGCCCAGTGGCCCCGCAAGCGCATTCTGTGAAATGTGGGACATTGGAGAGGGAGCGGATGCACAGCTTTCGCGAAGGTAACGGAGCGTAAAGGGCAATCCGATGTCTGTAGTCGAGCAGTACGCGCGAGTTCACATCGTCACGGACGAGGACGAGCGGGAGGACCCGGGCGCGGTGCCCGTCATCCTGCGCTACGACCCCGAGGACGATCCCCGGTCGGTGCGGGTGGACCTGCCCGGGACGGACGAGTGGACGTTCTCGCGCGCCCTGCTGGAGCAGGGGCTCAGGGCGCCGGCGGAGAGCGGTGACGTACGGGTGTGGCCGCTCGGGCGGGTGCAGGCCGTCGTGGAGTTCCACTCCGACCACGGCACGTCGGTGGTGCAGTTCGAGTCGAAGGCGCTGCTGCGCTTCCTCAGGCGCACCTACTTGGCCACGCCCGTGGCCGGCTAGCGCCGCCTACAGCGACGACCCCAGTTTCAGCAGCGCCGCCACGATCGGCCCGGCCGTGTCGCCGCCGTGGCCGCCCGCCTGGACCACGCCCGCGCCCACCAGGTCGCCCTTGTACGCGGTGAACCAGCCGTTCGGCTTCTTCTGTCCGTCGACCTCCGCCGAGCCGGTCTTGGCGCCGTAGTCAGGCCCGAGACCGGCCATCGCCTTGGCGGCCGTGCCGTACGCCGCCGTGTACTGCATGACCTCCTTCAGCTCGGACTGCGTCTTCGCGGACATGGTGCGGGAGGCCTTGGCGAGGGTCCGGTTGTCGACCGTGGGGGAGACCAGGTAGGGCTGGTGGAAGGTGCCGGCCTCGACGGTGGACGCCACCGACGCCATGTTCAGCGGGTTCATGCGCACGCCGCCCTGCCCGATCAGCGAGGCGCCCATCTGCGCGCCGCTCTGCACCGGGACCGAGCCGTCGAAGGTCGGGACGCCGATGGCCCAGTTGTTCATGCCGAGGCCGTAGACCTGCTGCGCCTCGGTCGTCAGGTCGCTGTTGGACAGCTTGGGCGCGAAGTTGATGAAGGCGTTGTTGCAGGACGCCCCGAAGGCCATCTTGAACGTGCCCTTCTTGATCTCCGAGTCGTCGTCGTTGTGGAACGTCCACCCGGCCAGCTTGTACGTCTTGGGGCAGGGATGGGAGGCGTCCGGGGTGATGAGCCCCTTCTCGAACAGCATCGTCGAGGTGACGATCTTCATCGTGGAGCCGGGGGCCAGCGAACCCTGGAAGGCCACGTTGAAGCCGTGGCTGGAGTTGGCCACGGCGTAGATCTCGCCGGTCGACGGGCGCATCACGACGACCGAGGCGTTCTTCTGCGTGGTCACTTGCTTCTCGGCGGCCGCCTGCAGGGTCGGGCTGAGCGTCGTCTTCAGCGTCCCCGGCGTGCCCTTGCTGAGCTCCAGGACGGTCTTGTCGGACAGCTTCGCCTTCTCGGACGCCGCGCCGCGCACCACGCGCAGTTCGACGCCCGCCTTGCCGCCGGCCTTCTTGCCGAACTTCTCCCGCAGTCCGTCCAGGACCGTGCCCAGCGACGGGTACTTGGACGTGGTGATCTCGCCGCCGTCGCGGTCCAGGGCCTTGATGGGCGGGGCGCCGGACTCGCCGGTGGCCAGGGTGTCGCCGTCCGCGAGGTCGGGGTGGACGACCGCGGCGTGCCAGTTCACCACCGGCTCGCCGTCGCCGGTGCGCCGGACGACACTGAACGAGGAGTCGTACGACAGCGGCTTGCTGACGCCCTTGTACGACACGGTCGCCTTCACCGAGAACGGGACCTTGGCGCCGGTGCGCGTGCCCTCGGTGAGCTTGACGCCGGTGATGTGGGCGTCCTTGGCGTAACCGGTGAGCAGCCTGACGCAGGCCTTGGCGTCGTCCGTGACGGCGGCGGCCTGCGGGACCTTGCCCTGCTGCCAGGAGGTCAGGAAGGTACGCGCGGTCGTCTGCACCTCGGTCGCCGACAGCGGGCCGGTCTTGACGGGCTTGGAAGCGGCCTTCGACGCCGCGTCGGCCGCCCCGCCGCCGTACAGCGCGTAGCCGCCGAGGCCGACACCGCCGACGACGACGGCGATCACCCCGCCGATGACGGCGGGTCTCTTCGTCCGGCGTTCGACGACGCGCCTTCTCTTGCCCACAGTTCCGTTCCTCCGCGCACTTCCCCAGGGTCCCCGCCGCCCCGTAGCCCTCACGCACCCCAACGACTGCAACAGCCTAGAGTCCCGCACCGGGGGAGTGACGTCAGCCACCGATCCGTAGCACGCTTGCGACAATAGGCCCGGCCGCGTCGATACCGTGACCGCCGTCCTGCGTCATGGCCGCGGCCGCGACGTCGTCGCGGTAGCCGGCGAACCAGCTGTTCGACTTGGTCTGCCCGTCGACCTCCGCCGAGCCGGTCTTGGCGCCGATGCTGCCACGCAGCCCGCTCATCACCCCGGCCGCGGTGCCGCTGGTCGCGGTGCGGTTCATCATGGCGCGCAGCTGGCCGACCGTGTTCCCCGACAGGCCCTTCGCGGTGGCCAGCTCACGGTCGTCAAGCTTCTGCGAGACGAGCACCGGCTGCCGGAACGTTCCCGTCATCGCGGTCGCCGTCACCGACGCCATGTTCAGCGGGCTCATCTGCACCTGGCCCTGGCCGATGAGGTTGGCCGCGGTGTCCGGGCCGCCGGAGGCGGGGACGCGACCGTCGAAGCTCGGGATGCCGACCTTCCAGTCGTTGCGCCCGAGTCCGAAACGGTCCTCGGCCTCCTTGGTGAGCGAGTCGACCTGGACGGAGTCCGCGTACTTCACGAACGCCGTGTTGCAGGACCGCGCGAAGCTGTCCGAGAGGCTCGCCTTCAGGTCCGGCTGGAGTCCCTTGAGGTTGCTGAAGGTCTGGCTCTGCCAGGTCGCGGTCGGCGGGCAGGGCGCCGGGCCGTTCATCGAGGTGATCCCGGTGTCGATGAGGGTGGCGGCGCTGATGATCTTCATGGTGGAGCCGGGCGCCAGCTCGCCGAGGAAGGCCGCGTTGAAGCCGTCCTCCCGGTGGTTGGCGACCGCGAGCACCTCGCCGGTGCTGGGCTTGACGGCCACCACCGACGACTCGGCGTACTTGGTCACCGCGGACTCGGCGGCGGCCTGCACGCGCGCGTCGAGCGTCGTGCGCAGCTTGCCCGCCCGGCCCGCCGCGAGGGTCAGCAGCGTGGTGTCGGCGGACTCCTGGGACGCGTGCTGGATGACCAGCTCCACGCCGGGGGTGCCGCCCGCCTTGTCGCCGTAGCGGCTGCGCAGCTCGTCCAGGATCGGGCCGAGGGAGGGGTACTTGTCCTTGCTGAGGACCGTGCCGTTGCGGTCGACGGCCTCGATCGGCGGGCTCGCCGCCTCACCGGTGGACAGGGTGTCCCCGCGCTTCAGATCCGGGTGCACCACGGAGGGGTCCCAGTCGACGAGCGCGCGGTGGGTGGTCTCGCCGCGCACGATCTTCAACGTGCTCCGGTAGGCGAGCGGCTTGGACTTCCCGCCGTAGGACACCGTCCCCTTCACGCTGAACGGCACGGTGGCTCCGGTCGCCCTGCCGGCCGTGATGCGCACGTCCTTGATGTGCGCGACGTCACTGAAGGAGGTCAGCACGGGTTCGGCGTCGGCCGCGTCGTTCGTGAGCGCCGCCGCCGAAGCCGACCGCCCGTTCTCCCAGGCCGTGAAGAACTTCTGCGTGGTGTCCTTGACCTCGTCCACGGTGGGCGGCCCGGTCCGTACGGCAGGTGTGTCGTCACCGTGCAACGCCGACAGCACGTTGTAGGCGCCGTATCCGGCCCCGCCCACCATCACGGTGCAGACGCTGCCGATGATGGCCGCCCTGACCCCCTTGCGCATGGTGCGAATCCCCTCCCCGTGAGCTTTTGCCGCATTTTGTGAACGCGTTCAAAAGCATGCCGTGAAGCGCACTGTAGGCGGTCGTGAGGGCCCTGTGGCACATGTTGACCCATTGTTGGCTGAACAGAGATCAGGGACGTGACTCACACCCCCGGATCGAGCCACATCCGTGAACGCCAGGAGCGATCGGGATCGCCGTGCCCGTGTACAGAGGCCAGGAGGGGGTGAGGTCACCGCTTTGGGGGTCGTCAAGGCACCTGAATGGGCACTTCACGCCGCTGGGCGCGCGGTCACCGCTCCTCTGATCGGCTTGATCATTGCGCAGTTGGTCGGGCTAGGATCCGACGGCGCTTCCAGGGGTGGGGGCTCAGTTGCACGCTGGGAAGAGGCGAACGTGATACGAAGAGAGAATCTGCTCGCGGGCTGGGTGGTCGTGGTGTCGCTGTCCGCGATCATGACGGGTGTGACCCACTGGTCGTCCAAGCCGGCCAGGAGCGCGCTGTCGTTCGCATATCAGCGCGAGGGGGGCGACAACTACATCAGCCAGACATTGGCGATCAAGAACGCGAACAAGGAGTCGGTCGTCCCCGTACTGGCGTTCACCGCGCTCGACCAGAACGGCGACCCCCTGCCGAGGGTGCGTGTCCGAACCGTCTACGGCAGCGACAGTGGCCGTCTGGTGGTTCCGTACGGGTCGGGTCTCGACATCCTGCGCTTCTCGGGCGCCGGTGAACACCAGGTCCACGACGTTCGCGTCACCGTCAAGCGTCTCGTCGCCGCCAAGAGCCGGGCCGCCGCGCACCCGGTGACGGTTCAGGAGCTGGACAGTGCCGGGCACACCGTGAGCAGGTTTTCCCGCTTCACCGCCGTTCGCCTGACGAACATCGACCCTTATCCGGTGACGATGCGGGTGGCCTACCTCGTCTACGACCAGCCGGCGGAGGGCCAGACGCAGCAGGCGGTGTCCGTCACTCCCCTCGGAGGGCTGGTCGTCGTCCCGGGCGGCGGCAGCGCGGTCGTCAAGGTCACCGGTGCCGCCGCCGCTGCCGTGGCCAGGTATTCCGGCGGTCCGGCCGTGAGCGTCAAGGCGTACGACTCCCAGTGATCCGGGTGGCGGCGGGCCGTTCCCGCCGCCACCCGGATCACCTGCAGCGGCTCATCCACAGCATTCCTCGAGCCCCTTCGGGGCAGGAGGTTCAGACGACCACGAGGGCGCAGCCGACTGCCGCGCCCGCGTGACGTTTCTGCCCGGCTGGGGCTAGACCCAGGTGTCCAGCCACATCCGCGAGCGCCAGCTGTCGATCGGGATCGCCGTCCCCGTGTACAGGGGCCAGAAGTAGATGAAGTTCCAGGCGATCAGCAGAACGAGGACGCCGGCTCCCGCCGCGCCGACCAGGCGGCGGGTGTCGCTGGAGCCCGGCGGGCCGATGATCGCGCCGGCCATCATCGCCACCGCCAGGCACAGGAACGGCACGAAGACGACGGCGTAGAAGAGGAAGATCGTGCGCTCCTGGTACATGAACCAGGGCAGGTAACCTGCCGCGATGCCGCAGGCGATGGCGCCGGCCCGCCAGTCGCGGCGGAATGCCCAGCGCCACAGGACGTAGACGAGGGCGAAGCAGGCCGCCCACCACAGCAGCGGCGTGCCGATCGCCAGGACCTCGCGCGCGCACTTCCCCCCAGCGTTCGAGGGGCAGCCGTCCGCACCGGGGGAGGGCGACTCGTAGAAGTACGACACCGGGCGGCCCAGCACCAGCCAGGACCACGGGTTGGACATGTAGGTGTGCGGCGACGACAGGCCGACGTGGAAGAGGTACACCTCGTGCTCGTAGTGCCACAGGCTGCGCAGCCAGTCCGGCAGGAACGTCCAGTCGCCGCCCTTGCCGTCGGTGGCCGCCCAGTTGCGGAAGTAGCCGCCGCTGCCGTCGGTGGGGGAGAGGATCCAGCCGATCCAGGACGTCAGGTAGACGGCGACCGCCACCGGGACCGTCGCCAGGAACGTGAATCCCGTGTCGTACTTCAGGACCGCCTTGTACGGGTGCCGGGCGCCGGCCACCTTGCGGGCGCCGACATCCCACAACACGGCCATCAGACAGAACGCGGCCAGAATGTAGAGGCCGTTCCACTTGGTGCCGATCGCCAGGCCCAGCAGCACACCCGCCGCCCAGCGCCACGGCCGCAGGCCGAAGCGGAAGGTGTCGGCCACGCGCGCGTCGGGGCGGATCCGGCCGTCCGCGTCGGGCGGCAGCGCGGCCGCGAGTTTTTCCCGCGACCGGTCCCGGTCGATGACCAGGCAGCCGAACGCCGCCAGCACGAAGAACATCAGAACGCCGTCGAGCAGCGAGGTGCGGCTCATCACGAAGTGCAGCCCGTCCACCGCCATCAGGCCGCCCGCCAGGCAGCCGAGGAAGGTGGAACGGAACATCCGGCGCCCGATCCGGCACAGCAGCAGCACGCTCAGCGTGCCGAGCAGCGCCGTCATGAAGCGCCAGCCGAAGGGGTCGAAGCCGAAGACCAGCTCCCCGAGCCCGATGACGTACTTGCCGACCGGCGGGTGCACGACGTACGCCGCGTCCGCCGGGACCGTGACGTGGCCGTTCGCCTGGAGGATCAGATCGTTGGCGTTCTTGTCCCAGTTGACCTCGAAACCGCGGTGGACGAGCGCCCACGCGTCCTTCGCGTAGTACGTCTCGTCGAATATCACCGCCTTCGGGCTGCCCAGGTTCCAGAACCGCAGCACACCCGCCACCAGCGTCACCAGGAGCGGGCCGCCCCAGGCCGACCACCGCGTGATCCGCTCGGCGAGCACCGAGGGCACGCCCAGGCTCAGCCACAGCCGGGGGTTGGGCTCGGCGTACGGCGGGACCAGACGGTCAACGACATCGGCGGGCGCGCCGGCGCTTTGGCCACCCCCGGCCTGCGCCGGGCTCGCCGGGTAGCCGAATCGGCGCAGCCGCTGCTGCCACGCCGGCCGCTCGTCGAGCGCTGCCTGGCCCTGCCGGGTGTCCGTGGAGGACGCGGTACTGGTCACCGCGCCATCGTAGGGAACCGTTCTGTGTGAGTCCCGTGCAATGGGGCTTAGCGGTGGGTTCCTTTGCGATCCGGCTGCCGAGTCTCCCGCGGGGACGGCACTGTCGGTGGCGGCTGCGAGGATGGAGGGGTGACTGGAACCCTTGTCCTCGCAGGCACCCCCATCGGCGACGTCGCGGACGCGCCGCCCCGGCTCGCGGCCGAGCTGACCGGCGCCGACGTGATCGCGGCCGAGGACACCCGGCGGCTGCGGTGGCTCACACAGGCGCTGGGTGTGTCGCCCAAGGGACGCGTGGTGTCGTACTTCGAGGGCAACGAGGCCGCCCGCACGCCCGAGCTGGTCGAGGAACTCGTCGGCGGCGCGCGCGTGCTGCTCGTCACCGACGCCGGGATGCCCTCCGTCTCCGACCCCGGCTACCGGCTGGTCGCGGCGGCGGTGGAGAAGGACATCCGCGTCACCGCCGTCCCGGGTCCGTCCGCCGTGCTCACGGCGCTCGCGCTGTCCGGGCTGCCCGTCGACCGGTTCTGTTTCGAGGGGTTCCTGCCGCGCAAGGCGGGCGAACGCCGCTCCCGGCTCCAGGAGGCAGCCGAGGAACGCCGCACCCTTGTCTACTTCGAGGCACCGCACCGCCTCGACGACACCCTCGCCGCGATGGCCGAGGTCTTCGGCGCCGAGCGCCGGGCCGCCGTCTGCCGTGAGCTGACCAAGACGTACGAGGAGGTACGGCGCGGTCCGCTGGCCGAGCTCGCGGTGTGGGCGGCCGACGGGGTGCGCGGCGAGATCACCGTCGTCGTCGAGGGCGCGCCCGAGCGCGGCCCGGAGGAACTCGACGCGGCGGAACTCGTGCGGCGGGTCCGGGTGCGGGAGGAGGCCGGTGAGCGCCGCAAGGAGGCGATCGCGGCGGTGGCGGTCGCGGCGGGGATTCCCAAGCGGGTCGTCTTCGACGCGGTGGTGGCGGCCAAGCGCGCGGACGGATGAGGGCGGTTCTGGTCACGCCCTGCTGGTTGCTCCTGTGCAGTCCTGTGCGGGTCGCCGGGGGCCGAGCGCAGCTTCCCGCACCCCTGACGAAAACTCCGGGACCCACAGGCGGCCAGGGGGGCGCACCGTGATCCATGAGCGTGTCGCTCTTCTTCTGAGCGTGCACCTCTGACCTGCGATGATGTGTCCTCTGAGCGGGGCGCGGCTCTTCTGAGCGCGCGCCCCACGGCGGGGTAAAGCAAGGGCGGGAAACGCAAAGCCCAGCCCTGCCCGACCGGGCCGATTTGGCAAGCAGGCTCCAAATCGCATCCAACACTCGGCAGGTCCGTCGCATTCGCGCCGGTGAAGGCGTCCACTGGTCAGCAGGGACGTTCCCGTCCCTCGCCTCCATGGGACTCCGGGGGGAATCCCAGCAGCCGGAGGCGCTTGTCCAGCGGACAAGAGGAGCTGGCATGAGTGAGATCGCAGGGCAGACCGGCCTCCGCGGTGCGGCCACAGCCGTCGTCCACGAGTCGTATTCCTTCGCCTGCATGCGCTGCGGGCACGGCTGGGAGCAGTCGTACGAGATAGAGCACCACACGGACGCGGAGAACCACGAGTTCGTCATGTATGTGGCGAACGGCCAGGTCGTCCCGTCGCCGCTGAGCCGGCCCTCGTGCCAGAACTGCGACGGCCATGTCCTGCGGATCATGCGCGCGGGGCAGGTCTCGTCCGTGCGCAGCGCCGCACAGCAGACGTCCCAGCGGCCGGTGCAGGGCGACGGGGCCGAGGCGACCGCGGCCGGTCCCACGGCGGCGACGGAGGCCTCCGCGCAGGTCAGGGCGGCCCACCGCTGGCACCTGTCCGATCTGCTGCATCCGTTCCAGCGCCGGGCGAGCTGAGCCGGTCACGCGTCCGGCGGGGCGTGCCCCTTTCGTAGGATCGGGGCATGCCTTCGAACGCCTCCGCGAACGTCCCCGCGAACGCCTCCGCCGCGGCGGACAAGAACGCGGCCCCGCCGCTCCCGGAACCCCTCCGGGTGCCGGTCGCCGACTCCCACACCCATCTGGACATGCAGTCCGGCACGGTCGAGGAGGGCCTCGCGAAGGCCGCCTCGGTGGGCGTGACGACCGTCGTCCAGGTCGGCTGCGACCTCAAGGGCTCCCGGTGGGCGGCCGAGACGGCGGCCACGTACGCGCGCGTCCACGCGACGGTCGCCCTGCACCCGAACGAGGCCCCACGGATCGTGCACGGGGATCCTGGGGGCACCTCCCAGCCCCCTGGGGCTGGGGGAGGCCGGTCCCGGCAGGGGGCGAGGGTGGCCGGCGGGGACGCCGCGCTCGACGAGGCGCTCGCCGAGATCGACCGGCTGGCCGGGCTGCCCCAGGTCAAGGGCGTCGGCGAGACCGGCCTCGACCACTTCCGTACCGGGCCCGAGGGCAAGGGCGCCCAGGAGCGGTCGTTCCGCGCCCACATCGAGATCGCCAAGCGGCACGGCAAGGCCCTCGTCATCCACGACCGCGACGCCCACGCCGACGTGCTGCGGGTCCTCAAGGAGGAGGGCGCCCCCGAGCGGACGGTGTTCCACTGCTACTCCGGGGACGCGGCGATGGCCGAGGTGTGCGCCCGCGAGGGCTACTTCATGTCCTTCGCCGGCAACGTCACCTTCAAGAACGCCCAGAACCTCAGGGACGCGCTCGCCGTCGCCCCGCTGGAACTGGTCCTCGTGGAGACCGACGCCCCCTTCCTGACCCCGGCGCCGTACCGCGGACGGCCCAACGCCCCGTATCTCATTCCGGTCACGGTGCGTGCGATGGCGGCCGTGCGGGGCATCGGCGAGGATGCGCTGGCGACGGCCCTGGGCGCCAACACGGCTCGCGCCTTCGACTACTGAGGGTGCGCAGATCATAACCGGCGTGTAACGCTCACCCGGCACACCTCGGGCCCGGCCGCGACTGTGTGTAGTCGTGCCACTTTGGAGAGTGACCGGCGCTCCGCTAGGTTCTGGTGGCCCGATCCGGACCCCTCTGGAGCGTGTCGGCGTGAGCACATGGCAGGTGTCGGCGTGAGCACATGGCAGTACGAGATGTTTGAGGCGTACGGCCCCTACGGCCCCCCGGGCACGCCGGGGACCGCGGGCGGGTACGACCCGCCCACGGTCCCCGGCGTGCACGACGCCGTGACGCAGGGATACGGCGTGGCCGCCTACGGGGGTGACACGTACCGGCCGGCGTACGAGATCTCGGCGGAGGCGGGACGGCGCGGCGGGTCCGGCGAGCCGGTGCCCCCGCGACGGGGCGAGCGCGTTGCGGAGAGCGGGACGCCGGGAGCGGGCGCCGGGGCGGCGCGCCGCGCCGCGCGCAGGCGGAAGACGCGGTACATCCAGCGCCCGGATTCCGCCGTGCGCCGTCTGCTGCCGCAGGCGCTGGTTGTCGCCTTCCTGGCCGGCGGTACCACCGCGTTCCTGGCCAAGGACAAGGCGATCGAGCTGTCCGTCGACGGCCGGCCGCGCGTCCTGCACACGTTCGCGGACGACGTGACCGAACTGCTGTCCGACGAAGGCGTACGGGTGGGAGCGCACGACGTGGTGGCGCCCGCCGCCGGCGAGGCGCTGGCCAGCGGCGACGAGGTGGCGGTGCGCTACGGCCGCCCCGTGCGGCTCACGCTGGACGGCCGGCGGCGCGAGGTGTGGACGACGGCCCGCACCGTCGACGGGGCGCTCGCCCAGCTGGGGGTGCGTGCCGAGGGCGCCTTCCTGTCGGCCTCGCGCTCCCAGAACATCGGCCGGGCCGGGCTCGCGCTCGACGTACGCACCGAGCGCACCGTCACGATCCTGGCGGACGGCCGGACCCGCACCATCCGGACCAACGCCGCGACCGTCCGCGAGGCCGTCGAGGAGGCCGGCATCACCCTGCACGGCCAGGACACCACCTCCGTGTCACAGGCCGGCTTCCCCCGCGACGGGCAGACGGTGACCGTGCTGCGCGTCACCGCCGGCAAGGAGGTGCGCGAGGAGGCCATCCCCTTCGAGGTGCGACGGCGGCCGGACCCCGCGGTGTTCAAGGGCACCGAGGTGATCGAGCGGGCCGGACGGCCCGGGCTGCGCCGGATCACCTACTACCTGCGGACCGTCAACGGGGTCCGGCAACGGCCGCGCAGCGAGCGGTCCGAGGTGGTCCGGGAACCGCGCGCCCAGCTCGTGCAGGTCGGCACCAAGCCGCACCCGGACTCCGTGAAGGGGGTCGACGGCCTGAACTGGCACGGCCTGGCCGCCTGCGAGTCCGGCGGCCGCCCGGCCGCGGTGGACCCCTCCGGGACGTACGGCGGGCTGTACCAGTTCGACGCCCACACCTGGCACAGCCTCGGCGGCAAGGGCCGCCCGCAGGACGCGCCGGCCGAGGAGCAGACGTTCCGTGCGAAGAAGCTCTACACCAAGCGCGGCTCCACACCCTGGCCGCACTGCGGGGCGCGGCTGCACGGGTGACCGGCCGGCGGGATCCCGGCGGCCCGTACCCTTGTCCCGTGAGCAGCCCCCTCCCCGACGCCCTCCTCGGCGCGGCCGACATCCGTGAACTCGCGGCAGCGCTCGGTGTCCGCCCCACCAAGCAGCGCGGCCAGAACTTCGTGATCGACGCCAACACGGTCCGCCGTATCGTCCGCACCGCCGGGGTCCGCCCGGACGACGTCGTCGTCGAGGTCGGCCCAGGGCTCGGGTCCCTCACCCTCGCGCTCCTGGAGGCCGCCGACCGGGTGACCGCCGTGGAGATCGACGACGTCCTGGCGGGCGCGCTCCCCGCGACGATCACCGCGCGCACGCCCGCGCGCGCGGACCGGTTCGCGCTGGTCCACTCCGACGCGATGCACGTCACCGAACTGCCCGGCCCGCCGCCCACCGCGCTCGTCGCGAACCTCCCCTACAACGTCGCCGTCCCCGTCCTGCTCCACATGCTCGACACCTTCCCGAGCATCGAGCGGACGCTGGTGATGGTGCAGGCCGAGGTCGCCGACCGGCTCGCCGCCGCACCCGGTTCGAAGGTGTACGGCGTGCCCTCCGTCAAGGCCAACTGGTACGCCGAGGTCAAGCGCGCCGGATCCATCGGCCGCAACGTCTTCTGGCCCGCGCCGAACGTCGACAGCGGGCTCGTCTCCCTCGTCCGGCGCGCGGAGCCGCCGAAGACGACGGCCTCGAAGCGCGAGGTCTTCGCGGTCGTCGACGCGGCGTTCGCACAGCGGCGCAAGACCCTGCGGGCGGCGCTCGCCGGCTGGGCCGGGTCAGCGGCGGCCGCCGAGGCGGCGCTCGTCGCCGCCGGGATCTCGCCGCAGGCGCGCGGGGAGTCGCTGACGGTGGAGGAGTTCGCGAGGATCGCCGAACACAAGGAGCCCGGTAAGTGAGCGTCACGGTACGCGTCCCCGCCAAGGTCAACGTCCAGCTCGCGGTGGGCGCCGCCCGGCCCGACGGCTTCCACGGCCTGGCCAACGTCTTCCTCGCCGTCGGCCTGTACGACGAGGTCACGGTCACGCCGGCCGACGAGCTGAGCGTCACCTGCGAGGGCACGGACGCCGGCCAGGTGCCGCTGGACCGCAGCAACCTCGCCGCGCGCGCCGCGCTCGCGCTCGCCGGGCGCCGGGGCATCGACCCGGCCGTGCACATCCACATCGCCAAGGACATCCCGGTCGCCGGCGGCATGGCCGGGGGAAGCGCCGACGGGGCGGGCGCGCTGCTCGCGTGCAACGAGCTCTGGCGTGCGGGCGCCTCGCGCGCCGAGCTCCTCGCCATCTGTGCCGAACTGGGCAGCGACGTGCCCTTCAGCCTGGTCGGCGGCGCCGCCCTCGGCACCGGGCGCGGCGAACGGCTCTCCGCGCTGGAGGTCGGCGGCACCTTCCACTGGGTGTTCGCGCTGGCTGGGCGCGGGCTGTCCACCCCGGCCGTCTTCCGCGAGTTCGACCGGCTGGCCGAGGGCCTCGACATCCCCGAGCCCGTAGCCTCCCGCGCGCTGCTCGACGCGCTCGCCGAGGGCGACCCGGACGCGCTGGCCGCCGCCGTCTCCAACGACCTCCAGCCCGCCGCGCTCTCCCTCTTCCCGGAGCTCGCGCAGACGCTCGACGCGGGGCGCACGGCCGGAGCGCTCACCGCCCTGGTCTCCGGCTCCGGGCCCACGACGGCGTTCCTGGTCCGCGACGGCGCCTCGGCGCAGAAGGTGTCCGAGGCGCTCCTCGCCTCCGGTACCTGCCGCACGGTCCGCACCGCGACCGCCCCGGCACCGGGCGCCAGGGTCCTGCCGTCGCCGCTCGGTGCCGCCGCGCACACGGACGCGTGAGCGGCGCCGACGCCGGCGTGTGAAGCCCACGGCCCACGCGCCGGCGCGCCGCCGGGGCTCCCTGGCGGGCGGGCGCAAAGCGGCTCGCGGCGGGACGGCCCCCCGGGGCGCATTACGCTGGGAGGCTGACCGTCCCCCTGCGCAGGAGTGAAATGGCCGTCAACCTGGTCAATGTCGAGAACGTCAGCAAGGTCTACGGCACCCGTGCCCTGCTGGACGGCGTCTCGCTCGGCGTGTCGGAGGGCGACCGCATCGGCGTGGTGGGCCGCAACGGCGACGGCAAGACCACCCTCATCCGGATGCTCGCCAAGCTGGAGGACGCCGACACCGGGCGTGTCACGCACTCCGGCGGACTGCGCCTCGGCGTCCTCACCCAGCACGACTCCCTCGACCCGGCCGCCACCGTCCGGCACGAGGTCATCGGCGACATGGCCGACCACGAGTGGGCGGGCAACGCGAAGGTCCGGGACGTCCTCACCGGCCTCTTCGGCGGCCTGGACCTCCCCGGCTTCCCCAAGGGCCTGGACACCGTCATCGGGCCGCTGTCCGGCGGTGAGCGGCGCCGTATCGCGCTCGCCAAGCTGCTCATCGAGGAACAGGACCTGCTCGTCCTCGACGAGCCCACCAACCACCTCGACGTCGAGGGCATCGCCTGGCTCGCCCGGCACCTGAGCACGCGCCGCTCGGCGCTGGTCTGCGTCACCCACGACCGCTGGTTCCTCGACCAGGTCTGCACCCGCATGTGGGACGTGCAGCGCGGCGCGGTCTACGAGTACGAGGGCGGCTACTCCGACTACGTCTTCGCCCGCGCGGAGCGTGAGCGGATCGCCGCCACCGAGGAGACCAAGCGGCAGAACCTCGTCCGCAAGGAACTCGCCTGGCTGCGCCGCGGCGCACCGGCCCGGACCTCCAAGCCCCGCTTCCGCGTCGAGGCCGCCAACGAGCTGATCGCCGACGTGCCGCCGCCGCGCGACACCTCCGAGCTGATGAAGTTCGCCTCCTCCCGGCTCGGCAAGACCGTGTTCGACCTGGAGGACGTCACCGTCCAGGCCGGGCCCAAGGTGCTCCTGAAGCACGTCACCTGGCAGCTCGGCCCCGGCGACCGCATCGGCCTGGTCGGCGTGAACGGCGCCGGCAAGACCTCGCTGCTGCGCGCCATGGCCGAGGCCGCGCGCACCGAGGGCGAGGAGCAGCCGGCGGCCGGCCGGGTCGCCGTCGGCAAGACCGTGAAGCTCGCCTACCTCTCCCAGGAGGTCGCCGAACTCAACCCGAACACGCGGGTCCTGGAAGCGGTCCAGCAGGTGCGCGAGCGCGTCGACCTGGGCAAGGGGCGCGAGATGACCGCCGGTCAGCTCTGCGAGACGTTCGGCTTCAGCAAGGAGAAGCAGTGGACGCCGGTCGGCGACCTCTCCGGCGGTGAGCGCCGCCGCCTGCAGCTGCTGCGCCTGCTCATGGACGAGCCGAACGTCCTCTTCCTCGACGAGCCGACCAACGACCTCGACATCGAGACCCTCACCCAGCTGGAGGACGTCCTCGACGGCTGGCCCGGCTCGATGATCGTCATCTCCCACGACCGGTTCTTCGTGGAGCGGACCACGGACCGTGTCTTCGCCCTCCTCGGCGACGCCACCCTGCGGATGCTGCCGCGCGGCATCGACGAGTACCTGGAGCGACGGCAGCGCATGGAGGAGGCCGCCGCCGCCACGGTGGTGGCCCCCAAGGCCCCCACGGCCGAACGCAGCGCCGCCGACCAGCGCGCCGCCAAGAAGGAGCTCCAGAAGATCGAACGTCAGCTGGACCGCGTCTCCGAGAAGGAGACCAAGCTGCACGACCAGATCGCCGCGAACGCCACGGACTTCGGCAAGGTCGCCGAACTCGACGCCCAGCTGCGCGACCTGGCCGGTGAGCGCGAGGAACTGGAGATGCGCTGGCTGGAGTTGGCGGAGGACGCGTAACGGGCGCATCACGGGGCGGTTCTTCCTTGGGAACGGGGGCTGACGGGGCCCGGTCGCCGGTCGCTGCCGAGTGATAGAAAGGGCCGTCTCAGAGCAGTCTGAGTACGGCCCGGGGCCCTTCGGGAGCTTCGGGGCGTGGCTAAAAATCAGTAACGGGGGAAGATCGCTGATGACTCAGCCACCCAGTCAGCCACCGCAGCCGGACGGCTTCGGCGCACCGCAACAGCCGCCCGGGCAGGGCGGTTTCGGGACGCCCCCGCCTCCTGCCCAGCCACCCCAGCCGGGACCGTACGCGCAGCCCGGCCCCTACGGCCAACCGCAACAGCCCGGCCCCTACGGTCAGCCCCGGCAGGCGGGGCCGTACGGTCAGCCCCAGCAGGCGGGGCCGTACGGTCAGCCGCCCCAGCCGGGTTACGGCTATCCGCCGCAGTACCCGGGCGCACCGGGCGTCACTCCCCCGCCCGCGGGCGGGGGCCGCGGGCCGTTCAGGGGCAGGCCCGGGCTGATCGTCGCGGCGGCCGTGGCGGGCCTGCTGGTCGTCGGCGGCACCGTGTACGCGGTGACCAGCGGCGGCGACGGCAAGAAGCCGGTCGCCCAGCGGTCCGACGCCCCCAAGGCCTCCGGCACCGGCACTCCGGCCGACCCGGGTGACGGCACCGGCGGCGGTGCGGACCCGGAGAACCTCAACGAGGGCCGCCGGTCCGGCGAGGCCAAGGTGCTCTGGTACAAGTCGGCGCCCGACGCGCCCGCGTCCGGCGCCGACGCACCCGGCATGTGGATCACCGGGAAGACCGCGGTGAAGGCGGCGTACAAGCAGGTCTTCGGCTACCGGGTGGGCGACGGCGATCCGGCCTGGGCCCCGATCACGTTCGCGCAGAAGATCTGCGCGGTCACCTCCGGCCGGTCTGCCGACGGCAAGGTCGTCGTGGCGTACATGAACGGCAGCAGCGACCGGGCCAAGTGCAACCAGCTGCAGGAGATCGACCTCGACACGGGCCGCAAGGGCTGGACCGCGACCGTCGCCGACGGCGGCCTGTTCGACACCACGATCAGCGTCGAGCTGACGATCAGCGGCAGGACCCTGATGGTGGGCCGCTCCCAGTCGGGCACGGCGTACGACCTCGGCAGCGGCCACAAGCTGTACGACAAGGAGAAGTACGGCGCGTCCTGCTTCCCGACGGCGTTCGCGGGCGGCACGAAACGGCTGGTCGAGGTGGCCTCCTGCGGAGTCGGCGGCGGCAACGAGCACGACGAGATATCGGAGCTGGACCCGGCCACCGGCAAGGTCAGATGGACCCGGCCGGTCAAGAAGGGCTGGTCGGTCGAGCGGACGTACTCCGTCGACCCGCTCGTGGTCTACATGACCAACGAGGACGAGAAGGCCTGGAACATCTCGACCCTGGACGCCAAGGGCACGTTCCGCTCCGAGGTGAAGGTCGACGAGAAGTTCGCCCCCGAGTGCGGCTGGGCGCTCCTCGCCCGTGACCTCCAGGGCTGCCAGGGCGTCGCCGTCGACGCGAACACCCTCTACCTGCCGACGGACACGAACGGCGGCGCCAACGAGATCGTCGCGGTCAGCCTCGCCGACGGCAGGGCGAAGTGGCGTACGAAGTCCCCGACGGACGAGTCGATGTACCCGGTCGGGGTCGAGGGCGGCAAGCTCGTCGCGTACGTGAGGCCGTCCTACGACTCGGGCGGCCAGGTGGTGTCGATCCCGACCGCCGGTTCCGCGCACACCACCACCAGGCTGCTGCAGAACCCGCAGCACACCGCCGACATCGAGGACGGCTTCTACGACGGCGCGGTCGCCTGGGTGGGCGGGCGCTTCTACCTCTCCTCCACGCGGCTGACCGGCAGCGACGACGCGAAGGAGAAGCTGATGATGGCGTTCGGAAACTGAGCGGACCCATCTCGCCCGTCCCCAGCCGTCTCCCGCGCCCTCCCCAGAGGTACCCGTCATGACCCAGCCGCCTCCGCCACCGCCCAACCAGCCCCCGCAGCAGCCCGGTTTCGGCCCACCGCAGCCGCCGCTGCCCCCGGCCCCCCAGCCGGGATACGGCTACCCCGGCCGGCCCCCGGCCCCGCAGCCCGGCTACGGCTACCCGCAGCAGCCCCAGCCCGCACAGCCCCAGCAGCCCGGCTACGGCTACTCCGCCCAGCCCGCGGCGGCGAACCCGTATGCCCAGCAGCCCGGTTACGGCTACCCGGGCGGCCCCGCCGCGCCCGCGCCCGCTCCCGCCGGCGGCAGGAACAACGCCGCGCTGTTCATCATCGTCGCCGCGGTCGTCGTGATCGCGCTGATCGTCGGCGGTGGCATCTGGTACTCCAAGTCCTCGTCAGGGGGCGGCAAGAAGGACGACACCACCAACTCCGGCACCGGCGGCACCGGCGGCAAGGGGGGAGGCGGCGGCAGCGAGGAGGTGCCCGCGAACCCGGCGTCCAGGGTTCTCTTCCAGGTCCCGCTGCCCACGGCCGACGACACCACGGTCACCGCCGGTTCCTGGCTGACCGACAAGGTGTACGCGAAGACCGGTGTGGCCCGGATCGTCGGCTACGACCCCGACTCGGGCGCCGAACTGTGGACCGTCCCGCTGCCCGGCCCGGTCTGCTACGCCACCGGACACGTCAGTACGGACGGCAGGACGGCCGTTGTCTTCCAGCCGAAGATGCCGCCCAAGGGCTCCTCGGCGGGCTGCACCCAGGTCGCCGCGATCGACCTGAACGCCGGCCGGAGACTCTGGACGCGGACGGTCAAGTCCGGTGACGTGCCCGTCAATTTCAACGACGTGACGGTCGCTCAGCAGACGGTCGCCGTCGGCGGCACCAGCGGCGGCGCCGCCTTCGACCTCGCCTCCGGCAAGGTCCGCTGGCAGCCGAAGCCGACCGACACCTGCTACGACGCGGGTTACGGCGGTGGACCGAAGCTGGTCGCGGTCCGCAGGTGCGGCAGCGGCGACACCGCGCAACTGCACATCCAGACCATCGACCCGGTCTCCGGCAAGGTGATCTCCGAGTACGAGATGACCTCGGGCATCCCCTACGCCAGCGTCGTGTCGACCGACCCCCTGGTCGTGGCCGCCGACGTCAACGACAGCGCGGGCGACGGCAGCGGCTTCTCGGACGTCTTCTCCGTCGACAACACGACCGGGAAGCTGCGCACCCGTATCTCCACGCCGGGCAGCGCCTACGCGGCCCGCTGCGACGGCATCTACCAGGTGGAGAAGTGCCAGGGAGTGGTGGTCGGCAACGGCCGGCTGTACCTGGCGACCGAGGAGCACGACGGTGGCGGGGGCCTCGCGAGGACCAACGAGATCGTCGCCTTCGACCTGGCCACCGGCAAGCAGACCGGCCAGCGCGCCGACGCCGGCGACAACTACACGATCACCCCGCTGCGCATGGACGGCCCGAACGTGATCGCGTACAAGAACCCGCCGTACGACAAGGGAGCTCAGGTCGTCAGTATCGACGGCGGTTCGTTCAAGGAGACCAAGCTGCTGGAGAACCCGGCGACCGCGGAGGTCAGGGCCGTGGAGACCGCCCTGTCCCCGACGACCGCGGAGGTCCTGTACGCGCGGGGGCACCTGTACCTGTCCGCGGTGTACGCCCACGCCGCCGGTTCGTCGCTGTCGGCCAAGGAGTACCTGGTCACCGCGTTCGGCGCGGGCGGCTGACAGCTCGTCGAGCGAGAGCGCCCGGTCACCCGGCCCGTGATTCCGGTCCCGTCGCTGATCAGGGACGGGACCGGACACGTACCGCACCACACCCGCTCTTCATCTGCGAATACCAGAAAAGCCAGAGATTCCTCCGATCCGGGGCACTTCTCATCAGTAGGGGCAGCGCAACGTCGAACAAGCGTGTAGCTTCCGGGGGCATGAAGGACGAGGTGCCGGGGGGCCCTCTGTCCATGCGGACCAGTGGGCATCCATAGTGGGGCATCCATTGGGGGGACTGGGGGGTTGCTCTATGGGAGTGCGGCTCATGGTGGTCGACGACCACCGGTTGCTCGCCGAGGCGCTGGCCTCGGCGCTGAAACTACGGGGCCACCGGGTGCTCGCCGCGGCGGCGCCGGCGGCGGGTGCGGCGGAGCTGGTGATCACTCGCGCGCCCGAGGTGTGCCTGCTGGGTACGGCCGTCCCGGCCGAGCCGGGGATCTTCGACCCGGTGGTGAAGATCAAGCGGGAGCGGCCGCAGGTCGCCGTCCTGGTCCTGGGCCCGGTGCCGTCGCCGCGGGGCATCGCGGCGGCCTTCGCGGCAGGTGCCTCCGGGTACGTGCGGCACGACGAGCGGATAGAGGGCGTCGAGCGGGCGATCATGAAGGCGCGGGCCGGTGAGGCTGCCGTGGCGCCGGCGCTGCTCCAGGGCGCGTTCGGTGAACTGCTCAACCCCGCGGCCCAGCCCGACGACGAGGGCCAGCGCCTGCTCCAGATGCTCACCCCGAGGGAGGTCGAGGTCCTGGTCCGGGTGGCCGACGGCGAGGACACCCGCCTGATCGCCGCGGGCATGGGCATCGCTCCGAGCACGGCCCGCACCCATGTGCAGAGGGTCCTTATGAAACTGGGGGTGGGGTCGAGGCTGGAGGCGGCGGCTTTGGCGGCACGGACAGGGCTCCTGGACCGGGCGGGACCTCTGAACGGCGGCACACAGGCGCCCCATTAGGGGCCCGGGGCCGTATCGACGTGCGGCTGCCGCCGCGGGCGCGCGACCAGCCCCCACGCACCCGCAGCCGAACAACTACCTACTCCGTCTCCTCCTCCGTGGCAGGAACAGGCGGTGGGGTGGGCCGTAGCCACAGCCACACCAGGAAGAACACCCCCAGCAGCAGCATCCCGGTCCACAGGTTGATGTTGATCCCCTGCGCCTTGTCGATCTCGGCCTGGGAGTCCGTGATCCCGGTGATCGTGACGATGATCCCGTAGAGCACGAACAACCCGCCGATGATCCGCCGCAGATCGAAGATGCGGGCGGCGGTCGCTGACCTGCTCTCCAGTTCGGTGACTTCCCGCTGGATGTCGTCGGTCATGGTCTCTCCATTCTCCCGCGGCCGGGGTCAGAACGAGAACGGGATGTAACAGGCGGCGGCGAGGACCACGGCGCCCCAGCCCAGCAGCGCCGGCCGCCGGTACCAGGCCTCGTCGCCGGGCGCGGGCGGCTCGGCCAGGCCGGGGGAGCGCGTGCCGTAGACCAGGCCCGCGAGCTCCGCCTCCGACTTGGGCGCGGTGAACAGGGACACGATCACCATCACCACCGCACCGGCGACGAAGCCGGCGATCGCGGAGACGAAGTTGGCGCCCTGGTCCGAGGGGATGCCGATGATGTCCTTCTTGTAGAGGACGAAGTAGTTGACCATCGCGGTCACCGTCCCCGCGAGCAGCCCCCAGAAGCCGGACTTCGCCGAGGCGCGCTTCCAGAACATGCCCACGATGAAGACGACGAACATCGGCACGTTGAAGAAGGAGAACAGCGTCTGGAGGTAGCTCATGATGTTCGAGAACGACGACGCCAGGAACGCCGTACCGACGGAGGCGCAGACGCCGATCGCGGTGATGAGGCGTCCGAAGCGCACGTAGTAGGCGTCCTCCCGGTCCTTGACCACGTACTTCGCCCAGATGTCCGTGGTGAACACGGTGTTGAAGGACGACACGTTGGCGGCCATGCCGGCCATGAAGGCCGCGAGCAGACCGGTGACCGCGATGCCGAGGACGCCGTTGGGCAGCAGCTGGGACATCAGGTACGGGATCGCGTCGTTGTACTGGAGGTCCGACCCCGCCGTGCCGATGTCCGGTACCAGCGCGGCGGCGACCAGGCCCGGGATCATCACCAGGAAGACGATGAAGATCTTCGGGTACGCGGCGATCAGCGGGGTGCGCTGGGCGGCCGAGAGGTTCCTCGCCGACAGGGCGCGCTGGACCTCGGCGAAGTTGGTCGTCCAGTAGCCGAAGGAGAGGACGAAGCCGAGGCCGAGGACGATGGTCAGCCAGTTCGCGCCGAGCGGGTTGACGCTGCCGATGCCGGTACCGCCCCAGGCGGTGGTGAAGTTGTGGCCGTGGCCGGCGTCGAGCTTGTCGACCAGACCGTCCCAGCCGCCGGCCTTCTTCAGGCCGAGCACGGACAGCGGGATGAGGGCGGCCAGGATCACGAAGAACTGGAGCACCTCGTTGTAGATGGCCGAGGAGAGGCCGCCGAGGGTGATGTACGCCAGCACGAACGCGCCGGCCACCACGATCGCCACCCACTGCGGCCAGCCCAGGAGCGCCTCGACGACGATCGCGAGGGCGTACAGGTTGACACCCGCGATCAGGATGGCGGCGAAGGCGAACAGGATCGAACTCAGCAGGTGTGCGGCTCTGTCGAAGCGCAGCAGCAGCATCTCGGGGACCGAGCGGACCTTGCTGCCGTAGTAGAAGGGCATCATCACCAGGCCGAGGAAGACCATGGCCGGAATGGCGCCGATCCAGTACCAGTGCACGGTGTACGCACCGTACTGCGCGCTGTTGGCGGCCATGCCGAGGATCTCGGTGGCGGCCAGGTTCGCCGAGATGAACGCGAGTCCGGTGATCCACGCGGGCAGTGAGCGCCCGGAGAGGAAGAAGTCGAGGCTCGTGCGCACCGAGCGGCGGGCCGCGAAGCCGATGCCCAGGACGACCACGAAGTAGATCGCGAGGATCGCGTAGTCGAGGCCGTTGGTGGGGAGCCGCAGCTCCTCCGCGAGGTATGTGGGGGATAGATGGGCGTTCGTGGGGTTCTGCACCCAGTAATTCAACACTTTTGTTGTCTCACCTTGATTGATTGCGATGTTGACTCACCTGGTGAGTTGTGTTTTGGTGTGTTCGGTTCTGTTTGATGGTTGGCTGACTCGAACAACGCTCGATTTTCGGGAGTCCGCAGTGAAGAAGACCTCGACCCGGCTGGCCGACGGTCGCGAGCTCATCTACTACGACCTGCGGGACGACACCATGCGCGACGCGGTGGACCGCCGGCCGCTGGAGCGGACGCACACCACCTCCGAGATCCGGCGTGACCCGCTCCTCGGCGACCAGGTCGCCATCGCCTCGCACCGGCAGGGCCGCACCTACCACCCCCCGGCCGACCAGTGCCCGCTGTGTCCGACCAGGGGCGACCGGCTGAGCGAGATCCCGGACTCGTCGTACGACGTGGTGGTGTTCGAGAACCGCTTCCCCTCGCTGGCCGGCGACTCCGGGCGCTGTGAGGTGGTCTGCTTCACCTCCGACCACGACGCGTCCTTCGCGAGCCTCACCGAGGAGCAGGCGCGGCTGGTCCTCGACGCGTGGACCGACCGGACCTCGGAACTGTCCCATCTCCCCTCCGTCCAGCAGGTGTTCTGCTTCGAGAACCGCGGTGAGGAGATCGGCGTGACGCTCGGTCATCCCCATGGCCAGATCTACGCCTACCCCTTCACCACCCCTCGCACCGCGCTGATGTTGCGGTCACTGGCGGCCCACAAGGAGGCGACCGGCGGGGAGAACCTCTTCGACGCCGTCCTGGAGCGTGAACTCGCCGCCGAGCGCGTCGTCCTTGAGGGTGAACACTGGGGCGCCTTCGTGCCCTACGCGGCGCACTGGCCCTACGAGATCCACCTGTACCCGAAGCGCCGGGTCCCCGACCTGCTCGGTCTCGACGAGGCGGCCCGCTCAGAGTTCCCCCAGGTCTATCTGGAACTCTTGAGGCGCTTCGACCGTATCTTCGGTGAGGGTGAACCTCCCACGCCCTACATCGCCGCCTGGCACCAGGCGCCGTTCGGGACGCTGGAGGAGTTCGAGGGGGTCACGCGCGACGACTTCGCGCTGCACCTGGAGCTTTTCACCATCCGCCGAACGTCCGGCAAGCTGAAGTTTCTCGCGGGTTCCGAGTCCGGCATGAACGTGTTCATCAACGACGTGCCGCCGGAGCGCGCGGCCGAGCGACTGCGAGAGGTAGCGAGTTGATGAAGTACCTGGTGACGGGCGGAGCGGGTTACGTCGGCAGCGTGGTGGCCCAGCACCTGCTGGAGGCGGACCACGAGGTCACCGTCCTGGACAACCTCTCCACGGGCTTCCGGGAAGGCGTCCCGGCGGGCGCGGCCTTCGTCGAGGGCGACATCCGCGACGCCGCCAAGTGGCTCGACTCCTCCTACGACGCGGTGCTGCACTTCGCCGCGTTCTCCCAGGTCGGCGAGTCGGTCGTGAAGCCCGAGAAGTACTGGGACAACAACGTCGGCGGCACCATGGCGCTGCTCGGCGCGATGCGCGAGGCCGGCGTCCGCAGGCTCGTCTTCTCCTCCACGGCGGCCACCTACGGCGAACCGGAGCAGGTCCCGATCGTCGAGACCGCCCCGACGAAGCCCACCAACCCGTACGGCGCCACCAAGCTCGCCGTCGACCACATGATCACCGGCGAGGCCGCCGCCCACGGCCTGGGCGCGGTCTCCCTGCGCTACTTCAACGTGGCCGGGGCGTACGGCGCGCAGGGCGAGCGCCACGACCCCGAGTCGCACCTGATCCCGCTGGTCCTCCAGGTCGCCCAGGGCAGGCGGGAGGCGATCTCCGTCTTCGGCGACGACTACCCGACGCCCGACGGAACCTGCGTCCGCGACTACATCCACGTCGCCGACCTGGCCGACGCCCACCTGCTGGCCCTGACGGCCGCGCGCCCCGGCGAGCA
Source organism: Streptomyces sp. NPDC026515 (assembly GCF_055567595.1). Lineage (NCBI taxonomy): Bacteria > Bacillati > Actinomycetota > Actinomycetes > Kitasatosporales > Streptomycetaceae > Streptomyces > Streptomyces sp. NPDC026515. The sequence continues at coordinate 157,009 of NZ_JBVHQD010000006.1, read as the reverse complement.
CCTGATCTGCAACCTCGGCAACGGCGAGGGCTTCTCGGTCCGCGAGGTCATCGAGACCGTCCGCCGGGTCACCGGCCACCCGATCCCCGAGGTCGTGGCCCCGCGCCGGGGCGGCGACCCGGCCGTCCTGGTCGCCTCGGCGGCCGCCGCCCGCGAGAAGCTGGGCTGGAACCCGACCCGCGCGGACCTCGCGGGGATCGTCGCGGACGCCTGGGAGTTCGCCCAGCACGTATCGAGGGAGCAGTAGATGGGGGCACAGCAGGTCCGGGACGGTTTCACGGAGCTCTACGGAACCGCGCCCGAAGGGATCTGGTCCGCACCGGGCCGGGTCAACCTGATCGGTGAGCACACCGACTACAACGACGGCTTCGTGATGCCGTTCGCACTGCCGCACGTGACGACGGCCGCGGTCTCCCGCCGCACCGACGGCGTGCTGCGCCTGCACTCCGCCGACATCGAGGGCGGGGTCGCCGAGCTCGCCCTGGACGCCCTGGAACCCGGCACCGACCACGAGTGGACGGCGTACCCGGCGGGTGTGGTGTGGGCGCTGCGCGAGGCCGGCCACCCGGTCACCGGCGCCGACGTGCACCTGTCCTCCACGGTCCCGACCGGCGCCGGCCTGTCCTCCTCCGCGGCCCTGGAGGTGGTGATCGCCCTCGCCCTGAACGACCTGCACCAGCTGGGCCTGGCCCGCTGGCAGCTGGCCCGCCTGTGCCAGCGCGCGGAGAACGTCTACGTCGGGGCGCCGACCGGCATCATGGACCAGACGGCGTCCGCCTGCTGCGAGCACGGGCACGCCCTGTTCCTGGACACCCGGGACCTGTCGCAGAAGCAGATCCCCTTCGACCTCGCGGCCGAGGGCATGCGCCTGCTGGTGGTCGACACCCAGGTCAAGCACGCGCACAGCGGCGGCGAGTACGGCAAGCGCCGGGCCGGCTGTGAGAAGGGCGCGGCCCTGCTGGGCGTGGACGCGCTGCGGGACATCGCCTACGAGGACCTCGACGCGGCGCTCGGCCGGCTGGGCGACGAGGAGGAGGTACGGCGTCTGGTCCGGCACGTCGTCACCGAGGACCACCGCGTGGAACGCGTCGTGGGCCTGCTGGAGGCCGGCGACACCCGTGCCATCGGCCCGGTCCTCACCGAGGGCCACGCCTCGTTGCGCGACGACTTCCGGATCTCCTGCCCGGAGCTGGACCTGGTCGTGGACACGGCCCTGGCCGGCGGAGCGCTGGGCGCGCGGATGACCGGCGGCGGCTTCGGCGGCTCGGCGATCGTTCTCACGGAGGCGTCCGACGTCGACACGATCACCAAGGCGGTCGAAGAGGCGTTCGCGGCGGCCGGGTTCAAGGCGCCCCGGACGTTCGAGGCGGTGCCGTCGGCGGGCGCCCGCCGGGAGAGCTGAGACTCAGCCCAGCCGCTTCGTCAGTGTGTACTCCGTGGTCCCCGGCGGATAGTCGGGGACCACGCACACCACCTCGTAGCCCTGCTTCCGGTAGAAGTCCGGCGCCTGGAAGTCCCAGGTCTCCAGGCGCGCCGCGGTGCAGTCGCGGTCCTGCCCGGCGATGCGCTCCGCCTCGGCCAGCAGCCGGCCGCCCAGGCCCGCACCACGACGGCCCGCGTCCACCCACAGATAGGTGACGTGCAGCCAGCTCGCCCAGGTGTGCCCCACCAGCCCGCCCGCCAGTTCGCCCGACTCCTCGTCCATCGCCCAGACGTGCAGCGGCACTTGGCGTTCGGCGGGGGTGCCGCGCAGAGCCGCCAGGACCGGGGAGGCCGCCGTGTTGGTCTCCAGCAGCCGGGTGCGGAGCAGTTCCCGCCGTTCTTTGTCGACTTCCGTCTCGATACGAAACATGCGGCACACCATAAACGCGCCGGCCGGGCAGTTCTGCAAATTGCCTTCCGCTCCCGCCCCCCTTCCGTACCCTGAAGAGCGGTACCGGTGGGGGCCGGTGCTGATCAGGGGGCGAGACAAGTCGGGTACGACACCCGCGGTGGGGGTAGCAGTCCAGGCACGGCGGCGGCCGTGCGGTTCGGCCCTCGCACGGGTGTCGTGGCCGTGTGATCCGTCGTTCTGAGCACCTTGGGGCATCCCCTGCTCGTGAAGAGCTTGGGGAAGGGGGTTTTGTGGTTCGTATCCGAGTTCTGGTCGTCGACGACCACCGCATCTTCGCCGAGTCGCTCGCCGCGGCACTGGCCGCCGAGCCCGACGTCGACGTCTCCGCGGCCGGCAGCGGTCCGGCGGCGCTGCGCTGCCTGGAGCGCGCGGTCGCCGAGGGCCGCCGCTACGACGTGCTGCTCGTCGATGCCGATCTGGGCGGCCAACTGCCCGGCGGACGCGCGGCGGTACCGGTGCAGGAGGGCAACGAGGAGGGTCTGGTCGACGGGATATCCCTGGTCGCCGGGGTCCGCTCGGCGCAGCCCGCCGTCCGTGTCGTGGTGCTCGCCGAGAAGGACGACCCGCGGCGTGCGGCCCTGGCCCTGCAGGCCGGTGCCTGCGGCTGGGTCGCCAAGGACTGCTCGCTGTCCCGGCTGCTCAACGTCATCCGGGGCGTGCTGCGCGACGAGACCCATCTGCCGCCCGCCCTGCTGACCGGGGTGCTGCGGGAGCTGACGGCCGCGCGCAAGCACCGCACCGAGAGCGAACGGCTCGTGGAGTCCCTCACGCCGAGGGAGCGGGAAGTGCTCCGGTGCATGGTGGCGGGCCTGGGGCGCAAGGCGGTCGCCGAGCGCCTTTTCCTGTCCCCGCACACCGTCCGCACCCATATGCAGAACGTCCTCGGCAAGCTGGGCGTGCACTCCACCCTGGCCGCCGTCGCCCTGGCCCGCCGCGCCGGGGTCGGGCCCGCCGAACTGGAGCCCGCCGGGCGGATCATGCCGGAGGAGAGCAGCAGCGCCTGATCAACGCGTCCCGCGATCCGCCCGGCAGATCCCTCAGCCGGGGATGTTGTCGAACGGCGCGGTCAACTGGCGCAGCAGACCGGCGAGTTCGGCGCGCTGGGTGCGGGAGAGTTCGGCGAGGATCGCCCGCTCCTGGGCGAGGAGCCCGGCCAGGGCCTGGTCCGCGCGGTCCTGGCCCTCCTCGGTCAGCCGCACCAGCACGCCCCGCCGGTCGCTCGGGTCCGGCAACCGCTCCACCAGGCCCTTCTTGGTCAGCCGGTCGATGCGGTTGGTCATCGTCCCCGAGGTGACCAGGGTCTGGGTGAGCAGCTGACCGGGGGAGAGCTGATACGGCGTCCCCGCGCGCCGTAGCGCGGTCAGCACGTCGAACTCCCAGGGTTCAAGGCTGTGCTCCGCGAAGGCCAGCCGACGTGCCCGGTCCAGGTGCCGGGCCAGTCGGCTCACCCGGCTGAGCACCTCAAGCGGTTCCACGTCGAGGTCCGGGCGCTCCCGGCGCCACGCAGCCACCAGCCGATCGACCTCGTCCTCCATGGCGATCAGTGTAGTGGTTGTGTCGACATGAAGTCTCTTGATGTCGAGCTTCTTGACATCAAGAGACTAGGGCGGGGAAGGTGGAACCCATGACGACCCCCGCCTGGGACCCCGCCCAGTACCTCCGGCACGCCGGCCACCGCGCCCGCCCCTTCACCGACCTCCTCGCCCGGATTCCCGCGCTCCCCGGCGAAAGCCCCGCCGTCGCCGACCTCGGCTGCGGCCCCGGCAACATGACCGCCCTGCTCGCCCAGCGCTGGCCCACCGCCCGCATCACCGGCTACGACAACTCGCCCGAGATGCTCGACAAGGCACGCGTGGAGTACGAGGGCCCCACGGCCGGCGGCGGCCGGCTGGACTTCGCCCACGCCGACGTCCGCAGCTGGGCGCCCGAGCGCCCCTACGACCTCATCGTCAGCAACGCCACGCTCCAGTGGGTCCCCGGGCACACCGAACGGTTCGCCGAGTGGATCGCCGGCCTCGCCCCCGGCGGCACCTTCGCCTTCCAGGTCCCCGGCAACTTCACCGCCCCCAGCCACCGGCTGATGCGCACCCTCGCCGAGTCCCCCCGCTGGCGGGGCCGCCTCGCCGGGGCCCTCCGCCACGACGACGCCGTCCTGACCCCCGAGGCCTACCTGGAGCGGCTGACCGGGCTCGGCTGCGCCGCCGACGTCTGGGAGACCACCTACATCCACCTGCTGACCGGCGAGGACCCGGTCCTCGACTGGGTGAAGGGCACCGGACTGCGCCCCGTGCTCACCGCCCTCGCCGACGACCCCGGGGCCCGTGACGCCTTCCTCGCCGAGTACCGGGCCGCACTGCGCGAGGCCTACCCGGCGGGACCGCACGGCACCCCGTTCCCGTTCCGGCGCGTCTTCGCCGTCGCCCGCAAGGAGGAGGACTGATGCTCGCCGCCCTCGACCACGTCCAGCTCGCGGCCCCGCCCGGCTCCGAGGACCTGCTGCGGACGTTCTACGTGGACACCCTCGGCATGACGGAGGTCCCCAAACCGCCCGCGCTCGCGGCGCGCGGCGGCTGCTGGTTCCGGGCCGGGGAGGTCCGTCTGCACCTGGGGATCGAGCAGGCCTTCCGGCCGGCCAGGCAGGCCCACCCCGGTCTGCTGGTGACGGGCATCGAGACGTACGCGGCCCGGCTCACCGCCCACGGCACCCCCGTCGCCTGGGACGGGGACCTCCCGGGCCACCGGCGCTTCTACTGCGAGGACCCCGTCGGCAACCGCCTGGAGTTCCTGGAACCGGCCCGCTGAGCAGCCGTTTGCCGGGGCCCGATCACGGTTACCCGGCGGGACGACAGCCGGGTACCGACCACGTCAGGAGTGATCGACGGTGGCACGCGAAGAGAAGGCCAGGGCCAAGAAGGAACAGCTCAAGGGCAAGGCCAAGGAGATCGGCGGGCGGGCGACGGGCAACCTGTCGACGGAAGCCGAAGGACGCCTCGAACAGTCGAAGGGCGACGCCCGCCAGGCCAAGGAGAAGGCCAAGGACGTCTTCAAGCGCTGAGGCTCCGCCGCGGTGCCGGGGACGTCCCCGGCACCGCGGCCGGGGTGTCACGCCTTGCGGTGCCCTATCAGCCGGGGCTTCGGCTCCAGGCCGTCCAGACCGTGCCAGGCCAGGTTGACCAGGTGGGCGGCGACCTCCGCCTTCTTCGGGCGGCGCACGTCCAGCCACCACTGGCCGGTCAGCGCGACCATGCCCACCAGCGCCTGCGCGTACAGCGGAGCCAGCTTGGGGTCGAAGCCGCGCGACTTGAACTCGCGGCCCAGGATGTCCTCCACCTGGGTGGCGATGTCCGAGATGAGGGACGCGAAGGAACCCGTGGACTGCGGGATCGGTGAGTCCCGGACCAGGATCCGGAACCCGTCCGTGTACTCCTCGATGTAGTCGAGCAGGGCGAACGCGGCCTGCTCACACAGCTCCCGCGGGTGCCCGGCGGTCAGGGAGCCGGTCACCATGTCCAGCAGCCGCCGCATCTCCCGGTCGACCACCACCGCGTACAGGCCTTCCTTGCCGCCGAAGTGCTCGTACACCACCGGCTTGGAGACCCCGGCCTTCGCCGCGATCTCCTCCACCGAGGTGCCCTCGAAACCCTTCGCGGCGAAGAGGGTGCGACCGATCTCCAGCAACTGCTGGCGGCGCTCCGCACCGGTCATCCGGGTGCGGCGTGCCCGCCGCGGCTTTTCGGGACTGGGGGTGCTGGAGTCGGTCGCCACGGCGTCAATCATGCCGCCTCGGCGGTCTCCGCCCCTCGCCGGGAACCGCCTTCCCCGTTGTTGCGGCGCGAATCGATACGGGAGCGTGATGGCCACCGGACGTCGTACGCCCAGCCCAGCTGCTCGCACCAGCGGATGATCCGTGCCGACGAGTCCAGCTGGCCGCGCTCCACACCGTGCCTGGCCGAGGTCGGGTCGGCGTGGTGCAGGTTGTGCCAGGACTCGCCGCAGGACAGCACCGCGAGCCACCACACGTTGCCCGACCTGTCCCGCGACTTGAACGGCCGCTTGCCCACCGCGTGACAGATCGAGTTGATCGACCAGGTCACGTGGTGCAGCAGTGCCACCCGGACGAGTGAACCCCAGAAGAACGCGGTGAACGCGCCCCACCAGGACCAGGTCACCAGACCGCCGATCAGCGGCGGCAGCGCCAGGGAGAGCGCCGTCCAGAGGATGAACTGACGGGAGACCGCCCGGATCACCGGATCCCTGATCAGATCAGGCGCGTACTTCTCCTGCGGGGTCTGCTCCTCGTCGAACAGCCAGCCGATGTGCGCCCACCACAGGCCCTTCATCAGTGCCGGCATCGTCTCGCCGAACCGCCACGGCGAGTGCGGGTCGCCCTCCGCGTCGGAGAACTTGTGGTGCTTGCGGTGGTCGGCCACCCAGCGCACCAGGGGCCCCTCCACCGCCATCGAACCCGCGATCGCCAGCGCGATCCTGAGCGGCCGCTTGGCCTTGAACGAACCATGGGTGAAGTAACGGTGGAAACCGATCGTCACGCCATGACAGCCCAGGTAGTAGAAGAACACCATCAGGCCCAGGTCGAGCCAGCTCACCCCCCACCCCCACGCCAGCGGCACCGCCGCCAGCAGCGCGAGGAACGGCACGACGATGAACAGCAGCAGGGCGAACTGCTCGATCGAACCCTTCTTCTCGCCGCCCAGCGTGGCGGACACCGTCGACGCGTCGGCCGGCTTGTGGGCGTCGTCGATCACATCGGAACTAGACGAGGTCATGCGCGTCCCCTGGGGGGTCGAGGGTTGAGATAGGTGCCGATCCGCGGCGACCGAACGGGACGAGGAGGACTCTTCCCTACGGTTCCGTAACCTACGGCGACGTAAGTATGGCAGCGAGGCGTCTCGCGGCAAGAGCCCGAGACCCTGCGCGTCCTCATGGCCACCTATCCTTGGAGTCGGTCGGACAGCGCGGTCCGCTCTGTTTCCTTCCCGGATGTCCGGCCCCTATGCGGACAGGCCCCGCCTGCCGCCCGGTCGACGGACGGGTCCCCTCCAGAGAAGCTTCAACACTGCAAGGAGCCGCACCTGTGAGCAGTGCCGACGACCAGACCACCACGACCAGCAGCGAGCTGCGCGCCGACATCCGCCGGCTGGGTGACCTGCTCGGCGAGACCCTCGTCCGCCAGGAGGGCCCCGAGCTGCTGGACCTCGTCGAGAAGGTCCGCCGTCTCACCCGCGAGGACGGCGAAGCCGCCGCCGAGCTGCTGCGCGGCATCGAACTGGAGACCGCCGCCAAGCTGGTCCGCGCCTTCTCCACCTACTTCCACCTGGCCAACGTCACCGAGCAGGTCCACCGCGGCCGCGAACTGCGCACCCGCCGCGCCGCCGAGGGCGGCCTGCTGGCCCGCACCGCCGACCGGCTCAAGGACGCCGACGCCGACCACCTGCGCCAGACCGTCCAGAACCTCAACGTCCGCCCCGTGTTCACCGCGCACCCCACCGAGGCCGCGCGCCGCTCGGTCCTCAACAAGCTCCGGCGTATCGCCGCACTGCTGGACACCCCGGTCATCGAGGCGGACCGGCGCCGCACCGACATCCGCCTCGCCGAGAACATCGACCTGGTCTGGCAGACCGACGAACTGCGCGTCGTGCGGCCCGAGCCGGCCGACGAGGCCCGCAACGCCATCTACTACCTGGACGAACTGCACGCCGACGCGGTGGGCGACGTCCTGGAGGACCTGACCGCCGAGCTGGAGCGGGTCGGGGTCAAGCTCCCCGACGACACCCGCCCTCTGACCTTCGGCACCTGGATCGGCGGCGACCGCGACGGAAACCCCAACGTCACCCCCCAGGTCACCTGGGACGTCCTGATCCTCCAGCACGAGCACGGCATCAACGACGCCCTGGAGATGATCGACGAACTGCGCGGTTTCCTCTCCAACTCCATCCGCTACACCGGCGTGACCGAGGAACTCCTGGAGTCCCTGCGCGCCGACCTGGAGCTGCTGCCGGAGATCAGCCCCCGCTACAAGCGCCTCAACGCCGAGGAGCCCTACCGGCTCAAGGCCACCTGCATCCGGCAGAAGCTGGTCAACACCAAGCGGCGCCTGGCCACCGACACCCCGCACCAGCCCGGCCGTGACTACCTGGGCACCGCCGAGCTCCTCGCCGACCTGCGGCTGATCCAGGCCTCCCTGCGCGAGCACCGGGGCGGCCTGTTCGCCGACGGCCGCCTGGCCCGGACGATCCGCACCCTGGCCGCGTTCGGCCTCCAGCTCGCCACCATGGACGTCCGCGAACACGCCGACGCCCACCACCACGCCCTCGGCCAGCTCTTCGACCGCCTCGGCGAGGAATCCTGGCGCTACAGCGACATGCCCCGCGAGTACCGCGCCAAGCTCCTCGCCAAGGAACTCAGGTCACGCCGGCCGCTCGCACCCATCCCGGCGCCCGTGGACGCGGCCGGGGAGAAGACCCTCGGGGTCTTCCAGACCGTCAGGCGGGCCCTGGAGATCTTCGGCCCCGAGGTCGTCGAGTCCTACATCATCTCCATGTGCCAGGGCGCCGACGACGTCTTCGCCGCCGCCGTCCTGGCCCGCGAGGCCGGACTGATGGACCTGCACGCCGGCTGGGCCAAGATCGGCATCGTCCCCCTCCTGGAGACCACCGACGAGCTCAAGGCCGCCGACACCATCCTGGAGGACATGCTCTCCGACCCCTCCTACCGGCGTCTGGTCGCGCTGCGCGGAGACGTCCAGGAGGTCATGCTCGGCTACTCCGACTCCTCCAAGTTCGGCGGCATCACCACCAGCCAGTGGGAGATCCACCGCGCCCAGCGCCGCCTGCGCGACGTCGCCCACCGCTACGGCGTACGGCTGCGCCTCTTCCACGGCCGCGGCGGCACCGTCGGCCGCGGCGGCGGCCCCTCCCACGACGCCATCCTCGCGCAGCCCTGGGGCACCCTGGAGGGCGAGATCAAGGTCACCGAGCAGGGCGAGGTCATCTCCGACAAGTACCTCATCCCCTCCCTGGCCCGCGAGAACCTGGAACTGACGGTGGCCGCCACCCTCCAGGCCTCCGCCCTGCACACCGCACCCCGCCAGTCCGACGAGGCGCTCGCCCGCTGGGACGCGGCCATGGACGTCGTCTCCGAGGCCGCCCACGCCGCCTACCGCCGGCTGGTCGAGGACCCCGACCTGCCGACGTACTTCCTCGCCTCCACCCCGGTCGACCAGCTCGCCGACCTGCACCTGGGCTCGCGGCCGTCCCGCCGCCCCGGTTCGGGCGTCTCGCTCGACGGCCTGCGCGCCATCCCCTGGGTGTTCGGCTGGACCCAGTCCCGGCAGATCGTCCCCGGCTGGTTCGGCGTCGGCTCCGGCCTCAAGGCCCTGCGCGAGGCGGGCCTGGACACCGTCCTCGCCGAGATGCAGGAACAGTGGCACTTCTTCCGCAACTTCGTCTCCAACGTCGAGATGACCCTCGCCAAGACCGACCTGCGGATCGCCCAGCACTACGTCGACACCCTCGTCCCGGACGAGCTGAAGCACGTCTTCGACACCATCCGCGCCGAGCACGAACTGACCGTCGCCGAAGTCCTCAAGGTCACCGGCGAGAGCGAACTCCTGGACGCCACCCCGGTCCTCAAGCAGACCTTCGGCATCCGGGACGCCTACCTCGACCCGATCTCCTACCTCCAGGTCACCCTTCTCAAGCGCCAGCGCGACGCGGCCGCCGCGGGCGCCGAACCCGACCCGCTCCTCGCCCGCGCCCTGCTCCTCACCGTCAACGGCGTCGCGGCCGGCCTGCGCAACACCGGCTGACCGGGACCACCGCACACGGCTGTGCCCCCGGGGTCGTACACCCGGGGGCACAGCCGTACGCGGTCACTGCACCGCGAAGAAGGCCGCCGTCAGCAGCGCGAGACCACAACCGCCCAGACCCCACGCCACCCGGGTCAGCCGCAGCCCGCCGGCCACCACCACCGACGCCAGCAGCAGCGCGCCGCCGAGCGGCACCCAGGCGAACAGGATGCCGGCGGGACCGGACCGGACCACACCGTCGGTACCGGGCTTCACGATCACGTCGTAGGTCTGCCCCCTGCGCACCGCCACCGACTTGTCGATGACCACCCGGGAGCGCGCGGCCGCACCCGACGAGACCGGCGTGAAGGGACCCGTGCAGGTGTCCGCACCGCACGCGGTCACCTTGACCGTGCCCCGCTCCTTGCCCTTCGTCAGCATCACGTGCTGCGCGGTGCTCCAGGACCCCCACACCCCGCCGACCAGGATCAGCACGGCGACCGCGCCCATCGACACGACCCGGCCGAACCGCAGGGCGGTGGCCGGGGCCGTACGGGAGGAGGAGACCGACGCAGCAGGCATGGCCGGGATCATTGGCCATGTCCCTACGGCGGGTCAACTGCGGTAGGGGACAAGTCAGGAGTTGTAGGAGCTTTGCGCCCGCTCAAGACCCTCGGTGACCAGCGCCTCCACGGCATCGGCCGCCCGGTCCACGAAGTAGTCCAGCTCCTTGCGCTCGGCCGCCGAGAAGTCCTTCAGCACGAAGTCGGCGACCTGCATACGGCCGGGCGGCCGCCCGATCCCGAACCGCACCCGGTGGTAGTCGGCACCCATGGCCTTCGTCATCGACTTCAGCCCGTTGTGGCCGTTGTCGCCGCCGCCGAGCTTGAGCCGCAGGACGCCGTGGTCGATGTCCAGTTCGTCGTGGACCGCGACGATGTTCGCGACCGGCACCTTGTAGAAGTCGCGCAGCGCGTTCACCGGGCCGCCCGACAGGTTCATGAACGACATCGGCTTGGCCAGGATCACCCGCCGGCTTCCCGGACCCGGCGCCCCGATCCGTCCCTCCACGACCTGCGCCTGCGCCTTGCCGGCCCGCTTGAACTTCCCCCCGATGCGCTCGGCCAGCAGGTCCGCGACCATGAAACCGACGTTGTGCCGGTTCATCGCGTACTCCGGACCCGGGTTGCCGAGGCCGACGATCAGCCAGGGGGCGTTGGCGGCTGCGGGGGTGGTCACGTCCATGTCTCCTTGATACGCGCCAGCCGCCGCTCCCGGAAGGAAGCAGCGGCTGACGAACGATGAAACGACGGTGAGGATCAGGCCTCGGTGGCTTCCTCGGCCGTCTCGCCCTCTTCGCCCGCGGGGGCCTCCTCGGCCTGCGCGGCCAGGACCTGCAGGACGACCGCGTCGTCCTCGACGGCCAGGGTCACGCCGGACGGCAGGGTGATGTCCTTGGCGAGGACGGAGGCACCGGCCTCCAGGCCCTCGACGGACACGGTGACGGCCTCGGGGATGTGGGTGGCCTCGGCCTCGACCGGAAGCGCGTTCAGCACGTGCTCCAGCAGGTTGCCGCCCGGGGCCAGCTCGCCCTCGGTGTGCACCGGGATCTCGACGGTGACCTTCTCGCCGCGCTTGACCAGCAGCAGGTCGACGTGCTCCAGGTAGCCCTTGATCGGGTCACGGACCACGGACTTCGGGATCGCCAGCTCGTTGGCCTTGCCGTCGATGTCCAGGGAGATCAGGACGTTCGGGGTACGCAGCGCCAGCAGCAGCTCGTGGCCCGGGAGGGTCAGGTGGATCGGGTCCGAACCGTGGCCGTACAGGACACCGGGGACCTTGCTGTCACGACGGATACGGCGGGCGGCACCCTTGCCGAACTCGGTACGCGACTCGGCGGCGATCTTCACCTCGGACATGGTGATCACTCCTCGTAGAGGTAGACACGGTGGGGAGGTCACCCGGCCACGAACGGCCTGCTACGAAGAGCGCGTCGATAACGGACCGCCGGCACCTGCGCGAACACAGGTACGGCCTCCCTCGCCGAGCAACCCGAGCAGTCTACTCGGCGGGGAAGGCCGTACCAAAAGGATCTTCAGGGGCAGCTAACGCGGCCGCTGCAGAAACCTCACTGCTCGTCGAAGAGGCTGGTCACCGAACCGTCCTCGAACACCTCGCGCACCGCGCTCGCGATCGTCGGCGCGATCGACAGCACCGTGATCTTGTCCAGGTCCCGGCCCAGCTCACCCGGCGTCGGCAGCGTGTTGGTCAGCACGAACTCACTCACCCGCGAGTTCTTCAGGCGATCCGCCGCCGGGCCCGACAGCACACCGTGCGTCGCCGTCACGATCACGTCCTCGGCACCGTGCGCGAACAACGCGTCGGCCGCCGCACAGATCGTGCCACCCGTGTCGATCATGTCGTCGACCAGGACACACACCCGGCCCTCGACCTCGCCCACGACCTCGTGGACCGTCACCTGGTTCGCCACGTCCTTGTCACGCCGCTTGTGCACGATCGCCAGCGGCGCACCCAGACGGTCGCACCAGCGGTCCGCGACCCGCACCCGCCCGGCGTCCGGCGAGACCACCGTCAGCTTGTTCCGGTCCACCTTCCCGCCCACGTAGTCGGCCAGCAGCGGAAGGGCGAACAGGTGGTCCACCGGGCCGTCGAAGAAGCCCTGGATCTGGTCGGTGTGCAGATCGATGGTCAGGATCCGGTCCGCGCCCGCCGTCTTCATCAGATCGGCGATCAGCCGCGCCGAGATCGGTTCACGGCCCCGGTGCTTCTTGTCCTGCCGGGCGTAACCGTAGAACGGCACGATCACGGTGATGGACCGTGCCGACGCGCGCTTCAGCGCGTCGATCATGATCAGCTGCTCCATGATCCACTGATTGATCGGAGCCGTGTGGCTCTGGATCACGAAGCAGTCGGCGCCGCGCGCCGACTCCTGGTAGCGGACGTAGATCTCGCCGTTCGCGAAGTCGAAGGCCTTCGTGGGGACGACCCCGACACCCAACTGCTGGGCGACCTCCTCGGCAAGCTCGGGGTGGGCGCGGCCGGAGAAGAACATCAACTTCTTCTCGCCGGTCGTCTTGATCCCGGTCACAGCACTGTCTCCTCAGAGGTGTCTCAGCCGTACAGCTGGATGTCCAGCGACCTCTGCGCCGGGCGCCGGAGGCCGAAACAGCTGGTTAGGTGCGGGTGTGCACTTATCACGGTACGACGTCTTTGGCGCACCTGTTTCCGGTCAGTCCTCGTTCACGCCCTGCCGGGCGGCCGCCTCGGCGGCCTTCGCCGCCGGGCTCCCGGGGCGCTTCCGGGCCACCCAGCCCTCGATATTCCGCTGCTGGCCGCGGGCCACGGCCAGCGAACCGGGCGGCACGTCCTTCGTGATCACGGACCCGGCGGCGGTGTAGGCACCGTCCCCGACCGTGACAGGCGCCACAAACATGTTGTCCGAACCCGTCTTGCAGTGCGATCCGACGGTCGTGTGGTGCTTGCTCTCGCCGTCGTAGTTCACGAACACGCTCGCCGCACCGATGTTCGAGTACTCGCCGATCGTCGCGTCGCCGACGTAGGAGAGGTGCGGCACCTTGGTCCCCTCCCCGATCGAGGCGTTCTTGGTCTCCACATACGTGCCGATCTTGCCCTTGGCCCCCAGCCGCGTCCCCGCCCGCAGATACGCATACGGTCCCACGGACGCGTTCGCGCCGACATGGGCGGAATCGGCCACCGTGTTGTCCACCCGCGCCCCCGCGTCCACCCGGGTGTCCCTCAGCCGGCTGTTCGGCCCGACCTCGGCACCCTCGCCGAGATGCGTGGAGCCCAGCAACTGGGTCCCCGGGTGAACGACGGCGTCCTGCTCGAAGGTGACCGCCACATCGATCCACGTGGTCGCGGGGTCCATGACGGTCACCCCGGCCAGCATCGCCCGCTCCAGCAGCCGGTCGTTGAGGATCCTGCGAGCCTCCGCCAGCTGCACCCGGTTGTTGATCCCCGCGATCTCACGGTGGTCGCCGGCCACCGAGGCGCCGACCCGGTGCCCGGCCTCACGCAGAATCCCCAGCACGTCCGTCAGGTACTCCTCGCCCTGGCTGTTGTCCGTGCGCACCTTGCCCAGCGCGTCCGCGAGCAGCTGCCCGTCGAACGCGAACACACCCGAGTTGATCTCCCGGATCGCCCGCTGCGCCTCGGAGGCGTCCTTGTGCTCGACGATGGCCGTCACCGCGCCGGACGCGTCGTCCCGCACGATCCGGCCGTAACCGGTCGCGTCGGGGACCTCGGCGGTCAGCACGGTCACGGCGTTGCCGTCGCCGTGGTGCGTCTCGGTGAGGCGGGCGAGGGTCGCACCGGTGAGCAGCGGGGTGTCCCCGCAGACGACCACGACGGTCCCCTCGACCGTGCCGCCCAGCTCCTCCAGCGCCATCCGTACCGCGTGCCCGGTGCCGTTCTGCTGCTCCTGCACGGCCGTACGGGCGGCGGGGTCGATCGCACCCAGGTGCGCGGCGACGTGCTCACGCGCGTGTCCGACGACGACGACCAGGTTCTCGGGGTTCAACTCACGCGAGGCGGCGAGCACATGACCCACCAGGGAACGGCCACAGATCTCGTGCAGGACCTTGGGTGTGGCCGACTTCATACGGGTGCCCTCACCCGCTGCGAGAACGACGACGGCTGCCGGGCGAATGGCGCTCACGGATGTGCCCTTCGGCTGTGGAGAGGTGGGGACATCCGAAGGATACCGGGGCGTATCACGGGGGACATGAGAGCGGGCCCCGACGGTGCTGTCAGGGCCCGGACCGAGGTCTCGTGTGCGGTGGCTCCCCCGCCAGGACTCGAACCCGGACATATGGCACCAAAAGCCACAGTGCTGCCAATTACACCACAGGGGAACATCTCGCCTGAACCGGACATTTAGTCAGGTCGTCGAGTGGCGCCTCCTACTATGCCGTACCAGGCGCCTTCCGTGCGACGGTACAAGTCGGCGCCCTGTCGCACGTAGATCACGAGAGATCCGCGACAGGGGTCGCCCGTGTTCTTCCGGACCGTCGTGGGGCTGAGCCTCTTCATCGCCGCTCTGCTGAACGCCGCGGCCTCAACTCCCAGGGCGACGCCCGCGACGAACGGTTCCCGTCCGACAACTCCCCGATGGAGGCCGGGGCTGCTTGCTTCGTCGCGGTGCGTTCGAGGTCTCGTGCGGCCCGCAATCGTGCCGGCCTGCGTTCGTATCCCTCATATCCCTGCGGGAACGGGATTGATTCAGCAGTTCGAGGGATTCCAGTGGGTTTTGATGTTGTTCGGTTACGGAGGGTGGTGGGGGGCAGTAGACGAAACTCACCGGAAAAGCCCACCCTCGCGCCCGTAGGCTGGACGCATGACCACGACGGGGGCAGACCGCGCGACGGCCTTGGCAGGGCCGTGGTGGTGGTCGCGGTGGCGTAGTGCGGTGCTGGACGGTGGTCTGGCACTGGTGTCGGCGCTGGAGTGCGGCGCCGAGGGGATCCCCTTCGCACGGGACGCGGGCGTTCCGGTGTCGGCCGGGATCGTGTTCGGTCTGCTGGCCGGTTCGGTTCTGTTGCTGCGCAGGAAATGGCCGATCGCCGTCGTGCTCGTGTCGATCGCGATCACCCCGGCCCAGATGGGCTTCCTGATGGGCATCGTCGGCCTCTACACCCTCGCCGCGGCCGAGGTGCCGCGGCGGATCATCGTGGCGCTGTCCGGGATGACGTTCCTCGGCACGTTGATCGTGACGTTCGTGCGGGTCCGGCAGAGCATGGCGCGCGGGGACCTGACGATGGGGGACTGGTTCGTCCCCTTCGCGGCGCTGGCGACCTCGCTGGGGCTGACCGCGCCTCCGGTGCTGCTGGGTCTGTACGTGGGGGCGCGGCGGCGGCTGATGGAGAGCCTGCGGGAGCGGGCGGACAGCCTGGAGCGGGAGCTTCAGCTGCTCGCGGAGCGCGCGGAGGAGCGTGCGGAGTGGGCGCGGAGCGAGGAGCGGACCCGGATCGCACGGGAGATGCATGACGTCGTCGCGCATCGGGTGAGTCTGATGGTGGTGCACGCGGCGGCCCTGCAGGCGGTGGCGCGGAAGGACCCGGAGAAGGCGGTGAAGAACGCGGCGCTGGTGGGCGACATGGGGCGCCAGGCGCTGACGGAGCTGCGGGAGATGCTGGGGGTGCTGCGTTCCGGGGACGGCGGCCGGGGCCGTACGACATCGGTGTCGGTCTCCGCGGTGGTGCCGTTGGCCGCGGTGGGGGTGGCCGCGGCGGCGGCTGCTTCGCGGGTGGCCGAGGAGGAGGGGCCGTACCTGTCGGAGCTGGAGGAGCTGATCGGGCAGTCCGCGGCGGCCGGGATGGTGGTCGATCTGTCGGTGGAGGGGGACGTGCGGTCGTACGAGGTCGCCGTCGAGCAGACGGCGTACCGGGTGGTGCAGGAGGCGTTGACGAACGTCCACAAGCATGCGGCGGGTGCCAAGACCCACGTGCGGCTGGCGCATCGGGTGGCGGAGATCGCGATGCAGGTGGAGAACGAGCCGCCGCCGGAGCCGGCGTCGGCGGCGTCGGCGGGTCTGCCGTCGGGCGGGAACGGCCTGGTGGGGATGCGTGAGCGGGTGCTGGGGCTGGGCGGGGTGTTCGTGTCGGGGCCGACGGATGCCGGGGGTTTCCGGGTGTCGGCGGTGATTCCGGCGGTGTGAGCGGGGGGCGGGGTCCGGGTGCCGGTCAGGCGTGGGTGGTGAGGCGCTGGGGTTCGAGGCCCGCGATGAGGGCGGTGAGGCCGTGGTCGATGTCGGGGCCCACGTACCAGTCGCCGGTGTGGTCGAGGGTGTAGACGCGGCCCTCGGCGTCGATGGCGAGGAGGGAGCGGGTCTCGGTCTCCTCGCCGAGGGGGCAGATCTCGGTGTCGAGGGCGCGGCCGAGGTCGCCGAGGGTGCGGGCGAGGTGCAGGCCGTGCAGGGGGTCCAGGTGGAGGGCGGCGGGGGCGATCTGGCGGCCGGGCCCGCTGGGGTTGATGCGCAGGCCGCCGAACTCGGCCCAGGCTTCCACGGCGGCGGGGAAGACAGCGTGCCGGTGCCCGCCGGGTGAGGTGTGCTCGCGGAGGGCGTCGGCCCAGACCTCGGCCTGTTTTATGTCCCAGCGTCCGGGTTGCCAGCCGGCGGCGCGCAGAGCTGCGTCGACGGGCACGGAAAAGCGCGTGGTGGAGGTGCGGTCGGGGTGCATCTGCTCTTCGTTCGTGTGTGGTGCGGGTGCGGGTGCGGGTGCGGGTGCGGGTGTTCTGTCTGTGGGGGTTGGGGGGCCTGTCAGCCGTCGGTGCTGGCGGTGGGGTCGACGATGCGCACGCCGAAGTGGGCGGTGAGGGCGGCGCAGGCCCGGCAGGGGGCGGCGAAGCTGCCGTGCAGGGGGTCGCCGTCCTCACGTATGCGGCGGGCGGTGAGCTTGGCCTGCTTGAGGGCTTTGCGGGCTTCCCCGTTGGTCATGGGTTTGCGGGCGGCGCGTTTGCTGCGGGCGCTGTCGGCGGAGGCGATGTGCCGGGAGACGAGGATGGCCTCGGCGCAGCGGCCGGCGAAACGGTCCCGTTGTCCGCTGGGCAGGGTGTCCAGGAACTCCTGGACCAGCGGGTGCAGCGGAGGCGGCTGGTCGCCACGGGCGGCGGTGCCGGTGAGGGTGGCGCCGCGGACGGAGAGCGCGGCCGCGATGGTGGGCAGGATGCCGTCACGGCGGTACAGGAGGGTGGGGACGGGAGGTATTTCGTCGCTGCTCCAGCCGACCCGGGGGTCGCCTGTGGCGGCGCCGTGAGCGGCGCCGGGCACGGCGTTGTGTGGTCCCGTCTGCGTGGTGTTCATGATCGTCTTCCCCTCCCGGGCATCCCCCCGAAAGTCACAGACTGCCAAATCCCGTGGCGTGTGCGGTAGCTGGGGCGGTGCGACACGCCCGGGTTCGGGCACGCCGTCACAGCGGGGTGACGGCTGGTCACGGAAGCGGAGGCCCGGTGACCGGGGTTCGCGTACCGCATAGGCTGTCGACACCGCGATGGGCGCGGTCGACGCGTCTGGGACGTGGGAGAGACAGCCGGTTACGGGGCGGGGCGCGCCTTTGGGGTGTGGTTCCGGTTCGTACAGAGTGCCGCAGGGGGCAACCGTCATGACGACAGGTCGGCTCGGGCTGGGGGCACCGCCCAGCCGCCAGGCCGGGGGACAGGCCGCGCCGCCGAACGCGGCCTATGCGGGGCAGGTCGTGCATTTCCCGGATCCGGTGCGGGCGGCACGTCACCCGAGAGGGGTGCGTGTCGACGAGCAGGGCTATCCCGATTTCTCGCCGTACGCGCGCGCGGCGGCGGAGATCGCGGATCCGCCGGAGGGTTTCGGCGTCGACGAGTTGCGGCTGACGGACTACGTGTCGGCGAACGCGGTGCTGTCCGCGTCGGGTCACGAACTGTGGGACACGGTTCCCGCGGTGGCGACGCCGCACGGCTGGACGTGGCATCACGTGGCGGGTTCGCGGCGGCTCGAGCTGGTCCCGGTCGAGGTGAAGGCGCTGCTGCGGCACCACGGCGGGGTGTCGACGGCGCGGGTGGACCAGGGCAAGCGGGGCACGCGGCCGTTGCAGGAGACGCGCCCGGCCCATGTGGGGCTGCCCAAGTCGGGCGTGGCGGTGTCGGAGTCGCAGGTGCAGGGTGTCGAGGAGGACCTGGGCTACCGGCTGCCGGGTGCGTACCGCTCCTTCCTGAAGGCGGCGGGCGGCTGCGCGCCGGTGGGCACGGCGCTGGACGCCGGCCTCGGGCTGCTGCTGGACCAGCCGTTCTTCACGGTCCGCGACGAGGCTGCGGTCAACGACCTCGTGTACGTCAACAAGTGCCTGCGCGACCATCTGACCAAGGACTACCTGGGCGTGTGCTTCGTGCAGGGCGGTCTGCTGGCGGTGAAGGTGAAGGGCGACCGGCTGGGTTCGGTGTGGTTCTGCGCGTACGACGACGTGCGCGACGTGGATCCGGCGTTGCCGCCGGCGGAGCGGGTGGAGCGGCTCCTGCTGCCCTGTGGTGAGGACTTCGACGTGTTCCTGTCGCGGCTGGCGGGTTCCCCGCCGGAGCTGCAGACGGTGGCGAACCTGATGGTGGACGGCGGTTTCGCCCGTGCCGTCTCTGTTGGCTCGGGGGAGTGAGTTTCGGCATGGTGACGTTTGCGCAGGCGCAGGAGCGCGCGGAGGAGTGGATCAACGGCGACGTGCCGGCGTACCAGCACCGCGAGGTGCGGGTACGGGAGTTCGGCCTCGGGTTCGTGGTGTGGGGTGAGGACCGTGCGGAGGGCCCGCGTTCGGACGCGGGCGGGCAGCGACTGGTCATCGCCCGGGACACCGGTGACGCGACGCTGTGGCCGGCGCTGCCGGTGGGTGAGGTGATCCGCCGGTACGAGGAGGAGTACGGCCGTGAGGCGGAGGTCGCCGACGCGGTGCCGGCGCCCGCGGCGCGGGTCGACCTGAACCAGACCTCGTTCCTGCTGAGCCCTCCCGAGTGGCTTCAGGAGGCGGCGGACAAGCTGGGGATCCCGGACCGGCGAGCGGGAGGTGACGGGCCGTCGTCCGAGGAGACGGCCGCAGCGCCCGGGGTGGGCTCGGGCGTGGGTTCCGGTGGGCTCGCGCAGACGCAGGCGGGGGTGCCGGCGGGGGCCGGCGCGGCTTCCTGGCCGGCGGCTGCCGGGGACGCGGGGGCGGCCGCGGTGGCGCAGGGAGCGCCCGGAACACCCGGTACGCCCAGCGCGCCGGGTGCGCACGGTGCTCCTGGTGCACCCCGTGTCCCTGGTGGGCCCGATGTGCCTGCGGGCGCGACTCCTTGGGCCGGTACCGACACCAACGCCGATGCCGGTGAGGACCGTTCCGTTCCGTTGCCCGCGACCGTGTTCGCCCCGCCGCTGGGCGACTCGGACAACGGTGCGCTGGGAGACGCCGAGACGGCGCTGATGGCGGGCGGCAGTCAACTGCCGCGTACGGCGGTGTCTCAGGCGCTCGATGACCCGAGCGTGCCGGGCGCGGCGACGTACGGGTACCCGCAGGGGCCGGCTCCGGGCACACCGGCACCGGGCGCGCCCGCACCGGGCACGCCGTCCGGTCAGGCGCCCGTGGCCCCGCCCGCGCCCTCCTACGGCTACCCGCAGGCGGCCGCCCCGGGCTACGGCTATCCGCAGGCGCCGGGGAGTGCTCCGGGCGCGCCCCGGCCGCCGGCGGGTCCGGCCGCTGCGAGCCGTCCGCCCGCTCCGAACGCGAGTGACATAGCGGACGCCGCGACGAGCCGGGCCGCACCTCCGCCGCGCAAGGCGCGGGGCGCGGCGGGTGCGCCGCCTCCGCCGCCGGGCGCCCCTGGAACCCCGGGCGCGCGCCCCGGGGGCGCGTCTCAGCCGCCCGTGTCTCAGCCGCCCGCGCCGGGTGCACCGGCGGGCGGGTACGTGGCGACGCAGATGGTGTCGGCGCTGGGCCCCGAGGGGCCCGGGGGACCCGCGCAGGCGCCGGGCGCGCCCAACTCGCCCGGTGCACCGGGCACGCCGGGTGGCACGCCCCCCGGTGACGTCCATCGGGCGGCCACGATGCTGGCCGACCCGAGCGGGATGAACCCGGGCGGGCCTCAGCCCCCGGGCGCCCCCGGCATGCCGAATCCGCCCGGCGGACAGCCTCCGGCATTCGTTCCGGGCGCACCGCAGGCCCCGGGCGCTCCCGGCGTGCCTCCCGCGCCCGGCGCGCAGGGAGCGGTTCACCATGCGGAGACGGTGCTGGCCGGGCCCCCGGTGGGCGCTCCCGGCGCTCCGCTGCCCCCGCCCGCCCCCGGCGTACCCGCGGCACCGGGCGCCCCCGGTATGCCGCCGGGCGCCCCGCAGACGCCGCCGCAGGTGCCGCCGCCGGTGCCGGCCGGCGCGATGCCGCCGCAGATGCCGCCGCCCGGACAGCCCGTGCCGGGGCAGCAGCCGCCCGCGTACGGCTACCCGCAGCAGGGCCGGCCGACCGTGGGCCCCGGCTACCAGGCGGTGCTGCGCTACCGTGCGCAGGACGGTTCGGAGCAGCAGCTGATCCGGCGTTCGGCGCCGGGGACGCCGCACCCGGAGTGGCAGATCTACCACGAGCT
Organism: Streptomyces sp. NPDC026515; assembly: GCF_055567595.1. NCBI lineage: Bacteria > Bacillati > Actinomycetota > Actinomycetes > Kitasatosporales > Streptomycetaceae > Streptomyces > Streptomyces sp. NPDC026515. The sequence continues at coordinate 136,205 of NZ_JBVHQD010000006.1, read as the reverse complement.
GCGGGCCATGAACGTGCCGCCGGACCAGGTGCTGGAGCTGCACACGGAGCTGGAGTCGTGCGAGCTGCCCGGTGCCTACTGCGCGCGGATGATCCGGGAGCAGTGGCCGCAGGCGCGGCTCGCGAGCATCGCGCCGTACGGGACGGATCACGCGAGCCGGCAGCAGGGGATGCGGGAGTTGCTCGCGCACCAGGGCGAGTTGCATCAGGTGGCGGCGGGTCCGGCGCGGCCCGCGCCGGTGCGGGCGCCGTTGCCGCAGGTGCAGGCGGCGCCGCCGGTCCCGCCGGAGGCGATCGCGCAGGAGCTGGGTGCGGCGTTCGGGCCGGGGGTGTTCCGGTTCGAGCAGGCGGCGGTGTCGCGGCAGGGTGTGCCGCCGATCGTGGCGCACACGCTGGTCGCGGCCGGGCTTCCGCTGGACATGGGGCCGTTCTTCTGGGCGCAGGCACAGCCGGGCCGTCCGGTGCCGACCCTGGCGGAGCTGGCGCAGGAGCGCGGGGTGCAGCCGGCGCCGGACGCGGGCTCGTACCTCGTGATGGGCACGGACTTCGGCAAGGCGGTCTGTGTGCAGTACGGCACCGCGAACATCGTGGCCGTGCCGGTGGAGGCGGGGCCGGGCGGGGCGTCCGTGCCGCCGCAGTTCGTCAACACCGGGCTGCCGGAGTTCGCGCGCTGCCTGGCGCTGCTGGGCCGGATGTGGCGGCTCAGGTTCGGTTTGAACCAGGAGCAGGCGGGCCGTTGGACCGTCGACTTCCAGGCCCAGCTGGCCTCCCTGGACCCGGCGGCGCTCGGTTCGCCGGAGAGCTGGTGGTCGGTACTGCTGGAGCAGATGTGGGACGGCCTGCTGTGAAGCGGCGGCAGGAGCGGTAGGAACAGCCGTTGGGGGCCGGTCCGGTCGGGTGAACCGGACCGGCCCTCACGCATGCGCGCACACCGTCGCCCGGGGCCCGGGGCGGGGCGGCGGCGCCCGGCCGGGCGCCGAGGGCGCGCGGATGTGGGTTCACACCTTTCGGTGCTCTCGAGGGCCCGGCCGCGATGCATGGTAATGCGGCCGTGACATGTCTGCGGAGTGTCGCGTTATGAACACTTACGCCCTATCCATCAAGATGTGCGCGAAATCATCATTTCGTGCCGGTCCGGCGGAGAGGGGTTCCAGGGTGAGCTACGCATCGGTGCCGCCGTACGACTTCGAGACCGTCCGGGGGCGTGGTTACCGCCCCGAGCAGGTCGACACGTTCCTGACGGCGCTCTCCGAGGACCGGGACGCCGCGTGGGAGCGTGCCGCCCGGCTCACCGTGCTCGCCAAGGACATGGAGGCGGAGTCCGCACGGCTGCGTGCCGTCGTCGAGGAGCTCCCGCCCCAGACCTACGAGACCCTCGGGGACCGCGCGGCGCGAGTGTTCCGGCTCGTGGTGGACGAGGCGGCGGCGCTGCGCGACAACGCCCGGCGCGCTCTGACCGAGGGGGTCGCGGAGGCGGAGGCGAGCGCCGAGCACGAGCGCTGTGCGGCACGTGATGAGGCGGACGCGCTCCGCGCGAGCACCGAGGAACGCGCCCGCCAGCTGCTGCTCGCCGCGCAGGCCGAGGCCGAGGAGATCCGGATCAGCGCCCGGCTGGAGGTGAAGGAGGCGCGCGGCGAGGCTCTCGCGGCCCTGCGAGAGCTGCGGCAGCGGACCACCGGGATGCTTGCCGAGCAGGCCAAGGAGCATGCCGAACGCTGGATCGAGGCGGAGGCCGAGGAAGCCGCGCGGTGCGCCGAGGCCGATGCGCAGATGGCTGACCGCATCGCCCGCGCGGAGGCTGCCCTGTCCGAGGCGAAGCGTGCCCTGGGCGAGGCGGAGGAGTGGCAGCACCGTTCCCAGGAGGCGGCCCGGGTGCGTGCCGAGGAGATCCTCGCGGAGGCGCGGGTCCGGGAGGAGCGCATCGGGCGCGAGACCGAGCGGGTGCTGCGCGAGCACGGGGAGACCTGGGACGACGTACAGGCGCACATGGACCACATGCGGGACAGCCTCATGACCCTGACGGGGCGCGCGACGGCGGAATAGCGCCCGGCCGTCAGTGTTCGCGCGCCCAGGCCTCAGTCTTCGCCGCGCCCCGGCCCGCCGCCTTCTCTGCGGTCAGGCCCCCCGGCGCCCGGCGCCCGCGAGGATCCAGCCCTCCACCGCCTCGTACTGCCGGCGCTGTTCGGCCGCCCCGCGCCGGCCGGAGGCGACCGTCCCCAGCCACCCCAGGAGGAAGCCGGCCGGGATGGAGACGATGCCGGTGGTGGTGAACGGGAACCAGTTGAAGTCGGTGTGCGGGAAGGCGGCGCCCGGCGTGCCGGAGACCAGGTTCGTGCCCGGCATCAGGAGGAGCACGGTGAGGGTGCCGCCGAGCAGCGTGCACATCAGGCCGGCCCGGGTGTAGCGGCGCCAGAAGAGCCCGTAGACCAGGGCGGGGGCGAGGGCGGAGGCGCCCAGGCAGAAGGAGAGGGTGGCCAGGGGCTGCAGGCTGTGGTGCTGGACCAGGGTCGCCAGCAGGATGGTGGGGACTCCTATGGCGAGCGCGCTGAGGCGGGCGAGTTTCATCTCGCGCCTCACCGGTGTCTGCTTCGCGCGCGTGGCGAGCACGTCGTGGGCCAGGGAGTTGGCGCAGGCCAGGATCATGCCGGCGACAGAGGCGAGCAGGGTGAGGAAGAGCGCCGTGGTGACGGTGGTGAAGAGCAGGGTCCCCGCCGTGGACACGTCGGCTCCGAACGCCGCGCGCGAGCCGAGCAGATAGGCGGTGTTGCCCTGCGGGTCGGCGGCGGTGATGGCGCTGCGGCCGACCAGGGCGGTGGCGCCGAAGCCCACGATGCTGATGATCAGGACGAAGAGGGCGACGCCCGACACCGCCCAGGACATCGACCGGCGGACCTGGCGGGCGCCGGCGGCCGTGTACATGCGCATGGTGACGTGCGGCAGGCAGGCGCCGCCGAGGACGATGGTCAGTTCCGAACTGATCATGTCCAGGCGGGGGTTGGGTCCGCCGGTGAACTGGAGGCCGGAGTGCAGGTAGGCGGTTCCGGCGCCGCTGCCCCGGGCCGCCGCGGTGAGCAGGACGCCGGGGTTCCAGTCGAAGCGGTGCAGGATCAGCAGGGCGACCACGGTGCCGGAACCGAGCAGCATCACGATCTTCAGGATCTGGATGAGGGCGGTGCCCTTCATGCCGCCGATGGCCGCGTAGCTGATCATCAGCGCGCCGAGGCCGATGACACAGCAGGTCTGGACGGACTCGTCGGAGAAACCGAGGATGAAGGCCATCAACTGCCCGGCGCCGGCGAGTTGGACCAGCATCAGCGGCAGCAGGGCGGCGATGGTCACCGCGCAGGCCGTGATCCGTACGCACCGGCCGGGCATCCGGCGGGCCAGCGCGTCGCCCATGGTGAACCGGCCCGCGTTGCGCAGCGGTTCGGCCAGCAGGAACATCAGCAGCATCAGCGACAGGGCCGTGCTGAGAGCCAGGACGACACCGTCGTAGCCGCACAGGGCGATCACGCCGCCGGTGCCGAGGACGGTGGCCGCGGAGATGTAGTCGCCGGCGATGGCCAGGCCGTTGCGCAGCGGGGAGAGGGAGCCGTAGCCGGTGTAGAACGCGTCGAGGTCGTCGCGGTCCGGGCCGGTCAGCACGCACAGCAGGAGGGTGAGGGTGGCGACGGCGGTGAAGGCCACCAGCGACATCGAGGACATCGACTGTGCGGAGCCGCTGGAGCCGGTCACCGCACGGCTCCTCGCCTGGCGTCCAGTTCGGCCGTCCTGCGGATGCGGTCGGCGAGCGGGTCGACGCGGCGGCGCGCGGTGTGCTCGTACAGGGCTATCGCCAGCCAGGTGACGGGCAGTTGGACAAGGGCCAGGAGCAGGCCTGCGGGCACGCCGTCGGCGACCGTGCTCGTCATCACGCCCGGGGCGAACGCGGACAGCACCAGGAACAGCGTGAAGTAGCCGAGTGCGGTGAGGGTCGCGGTGCGCCGCTGGAGGCGGTAGGCACCGCGCAGCATCCGCAGGTCGCGGTGGTGGCCGACCGGGTCCCGGTGCGGCACGTGACGGTGGATCGGCGGCTTTGGCGGCAGCGGCTGCCAGGGGTAGGTGAGGTACGACGGATCGCGCGGGGAAGGGTCCTGGGACATCCCGGTGCTCCTTGCGTGGCTCGGGTCCGTGGCGGCGGACCGCAGGGAGGGGAGGGAGCGGGGTCACGCACCCTACTCGCAGGTAGCCGGGGCGCGCCGAGTTTTTCCCCAACTGGCCGACCGGTATGCGCTTTCTGACGGAGAGCCCCTCTGACCTCGGGTGTTACCCGCGTTGACCGGGGGGTGGGGGTCGCCTTGAGGGCGCCGTGTTGACGCGGGGGCGGGGTCAGTCCGTGAGCACCGGGAAGCGTCGCGGTGCCACGAACAGCAGGACCAGGAACGCCAGCGCCGCCGCGCACGCCGCCCCCAGGTACACGGCGTGGACCGCCTCCGCGATCGCGTGCCGGGTGGACCCGGAGGCGGTCCCGTCGTCCAGCGAGCGCGTGACCGAGTCGAGGTCGCCGGCCCCGCCCAGGCGGGCCGCGAGCACCCCGTTGGCGATCGCGCCGAACACCGAGGCGCCGATCGTCTGTCCGGTCTGCCGGCAGAAGAGCACCGACGCGGTGGTCGTGCCCCGCTCCTCCCAGCCCACCGTCGACTGCACGCCGACGATCAGCGGCAGCTGGAACAGGCCGAGCGCGCCGCCCAGGACGAGCATGAGCAGCGTCGGCTGCCAGGCGGCGCCGGGGTAGGGCAGGAAAGGGAAGGCGAAAAGGATCAGCGCGGCCGCGCCGATACCGAGCAGCGCGGTGTCGCGGAAGCCGATCCGCCGGTACACGTGCTGGCTGAGCGCCGCGGAGACCGGCCAGCTCAGCGTCCACACCGACAGGACGAATCCGGCGGCCACCGGCGCCAGGCCGAGGACCGACTGCGCGTAGGTGGGCAGGAACACCGTGGGGGCGACCATCAGCAGGCCCAGCGCGCCGAGCGCGAGGTTGACCGCGGCGATCGTACGGCGGCGCCACACCCAGCCCGGGATGATCGGTTCCGCGGCCCGGCGCTCGATCCACACCACGAGCCCGACCAGCGCGAGGCCGGTGGCGAACAGCGCGCAAGAGGGCGCGGACCACCACGCCCACGCCACCCCGCCCTGCACGAGCGCCGTCAGCAGCACGCCCCCGCACGCGAAGACCGCCAGCGCGCCGGCCCAGTCCACTCGTGCGGGCGTGCGCGGCGCGCGCCGCGGCTCGTGCAGATGACGCACTATCAGCCAGAGCGCCGCCGCGCCGATCGGCAGATTGACGAGGAAGATCCACCGCCAGTCCGCGTAGGTGGCCAGCACCCCGCCGAGCCCCGGTCCGGCGACCGCCGACACCGCCCACACCGTGGACAGCTTGGACTGGATCTTCGGGCGCTCCTTGAGCGGGTACAGGTCGGCCGCCAGGGTCTGCACGGTGCCCTGCAACGCGCCCCCGCCGAGCCCCTGCACGATCCGGAACGCGATCAGCGCGGCCATGTTCCAGGCGGCCGCGCACAGCAGCGACCCCAGCAGGAACACCACGGCCCCGGCGACCAGCACCGGTTTGCGGCCGAAGGTGTCGGAGAGCTTGCCGTACACCGGCAGCGTCACCGTCACGGCCAGCAGATAGCCGGAGAACAGCCAGGAGAAGACCGAGAACCCGCCGAGGTCACCGACGATCTGCGGTACGGCGGTGGAGACGACGGTGGAGTCGAGCGCCGCCAGCGCCATCGCGAGCATCAGGGCGGCCACCACGGCCCCCCGCCGGCCCGTCCCGGGCTCGCGCCCGGCCGCGCGTATCGCGGGTTTCGTGTTCTCCACCCCGGATCCCCTCCCCAGTGCGTTCCTCATGCATCCATATCGTCCGCGCCAGCTTCCCATCCGCTCCGACCTGGCGGGAGTGCGCATCGGCTCGGCCCTCACGCGGGCAGAGGGGGAGGCTGACCGCGCCGGAGGGTGGAGCCGGACCCGGAGAAGGGCTCCACCCGTCGGTGGACTTCCCCTAGGGGGTTCTCCGTACTACGGCTCGGGGAGGGTTCGTACCGCCGGAGGAGGAGACGGCGCCCCTGTCGTCCTTAACCTGGCTTTACGCCGCCGGGGGGCGGTTGACGGAACCGCCGGGGGTGGGGTTTTCCCCCGGGAAAGACGGGGCTTCGCACCAGCGCGGAGCGGCCCCGCCCACCGCGAGACTCATCGTCGTACCGAACGCTTCGCAGCAGGACGCGGCACAGAGCCGTCCGTTCGCTGACCGACTTAGGAGACATACCGTGACATCGGCTGTGACCATTCCCAGGCACGGGGGTACTGGAGGGCGTACGGCCGTTGCCGCGCGGGCGCGGCAGGTCGTCAAGGCGTACGGGTCCGGAGAGACCCGGGTCGTCGCTCTCGACCACGTCGACGTGGACATCACGCGGGGGCAGTTCACCGCGATCATGGGCCCCTCGGGGTCCGGCAAGTCCACCCTGATGCACTGCCTCGCCGGACTCGACACCGTGACGAGCGGTCAGATCTTCCTGGACGACACGGAGATCACCGGCCTGAAGGACAAGAAGCTCACGCAGCTGCGCCGGGACCGGATCGGGTTCATCTTCCAGGCGTTCAACCTGCTGCCGACGCTGAACGCGCTGGAGAACATCACGCTGCCCATGGACATCGCCGGGCGCAGGCCCGACCAGGAGTGGCTGCGGCGCGTGGTGGAGACCGTGGGGCTCGCGGACCGCCTCAAGCACCGTCCCACGCAGCTCTCGGGCGGTCAGCAGCAGCGCGTGGCCGTGGCCCGCGCCCTCGCCGCGCGCCCCGAGATCATCTTCGGTGACGAGCCGACCGGAAACCTCGACTCCCGCGCGGGCGCGGAGGTCCTCGGCTTCCTGCGCAGCTCCGTCACCGACCTGGGGCAGACCATCGTGATGGTCACGCACGACCCGGTGGCCGCCTCCTACGCGGACCGGGTGCTGTACCTGGCCGACGGCCGGATCGTGGACGAGATGTTCAAGCCGACCGCGGACACCGTCCTGGACCGCATGAAGGACTTCGACGCGCGGGGGCGTACGTCATGACCGTCATGAAGACCTCGATGCGCAACTTCTTCGCGCACAAGGGACGCATGGCCCTGTCGGCCGTGGCCGTGCTGCTGTCGGTGGCGTTCGTGTGCGGCACGCTGGTGTTCACCGACACGATGAACACGACGTTCGACAAGCTGTTCGCGGCGACCTCGTCCGATGTGACGGTCAGCGCCAAGGGCGCCTCCGACACCGGTGAGACGACCTCGGACAACGGCAAGCCACCGGTCATGCCGGCCTCGGTGGTCACCAAGGTCCGCGCGGCGGCCGGCGTCAAGGCGGCAGAGGGGACGGTCTTCTCGACGTCCGTGACCGTCGTCGACGCCAAGAAGGACAGTCTGTCGCCGTCCAGTGGCGCACCGACCATCGTCGGCAGCTGGAACTCCAACGACGCCCGCACCATGAAGATCACCTCCGGTGCGGCGCCGGCGAACTCCGGCCAGATCATGGTGGACGCCGACACCGCCGACAAGCACCACCTCGGACTCGGCGACGAGATCGGCGTGATCAGCGCGGTCGGCACGCACACCGCGAAGATCTCCGGCATCGCCGACTTCACCGTCACCAACCCCGGTGCCGCGATCTTCTACCTGGACACGAAGACCGCGCAGCGCACGCTCGTCGGGCAGAGCGGTGTCTTCACGAACGTCAACGTGACGGCCGCCGCCGGTGTCACCGACGCCCGGCTGAAGAGGAACGTGACCGGCGCGCTCGGCGCCCGCTACCAGGTGCAGACCGCCAAGGAGACCGCCGACGCCAACCAGAAGGACGTCGAGGGCTTCATGAACGTCATGAGGTACGCGATGCTCGGCTTCGCCGGGATCGCCTTCCTCGTCGGCATCTTCCTGATCATCAACACCTTCTCGATGCTGGTCGCCCAGCGCACCCGTGAGATCGGCCTGATGCGGGCCATCGGCTCCAGCCGCGGCCAGGTCAACCGGTCCGTGCTCGTCGAGGCGCTGCTGCTCGGCGTGGTCGGCTCGGTCCTCGGGGTCGGCGCGGGGGTCGGCATCGCGGTCGGGCTGATGAAGCTCATGGGCTCGATAGGCATGCACCTGTCGACCAGCGACCTGACGGTGGCCTGGACGACCCCGGTGCTCGGCCTGGTCCTCGGCGTCGTCGTCACCGTCCTCGCCGCCTACCTGCCCGCACGGCGGGCCGGCAAGGTCTCCCCGATGGCGGCGCTGCGCGACGCGGGCGCCCCCGCCGACGCCAGGGCAGGCCTCGTACGGGCCGTGCTGGGCCTCCTGCTGACCGCGGGCGGCGGCTACGGCCTCTACTTGGCCGCGGAGGCCCACAAGGCGTCGCAGGGCGCCGCCTGGCTGGGGCTCGGCATCGTGCTCTCGCTGATCGGGTTCGTCGTCATCGGCCCGCTGCTCGCGGGAGCGGTCGTACGGGTGCTGGGTGCCGTCCTGCTGCGGATGTTCGGCCCCGTGGGGCGCATGGCCGAACGCAACGCCCTGCGCAACCCGCGCCGTACCGGTGCCACGGGCGCCGCCCTGATGATCGGCCTCGCGCTGGTCGCCTGCCTCTCGGTGGTCGGCTCCTCCATGGTCGCCTCCGCCACCGACCAGCTCGACAAGACCGTCGGCACGGACTTCATCATCCAGTCCGACAGCGGCCAGCGGCTCACCCCGCAGGCCGTCAAGGCGGTGAAGGACACCCCGGGGCTCGCGCGCGTCACCGAGTACCGGGTCACCTCGGCCGACTACACCACCCCCGACGGCGAGACGCTGAAGGACACCGACATCACGGCGGCCGACCCGACGTACGCGACCGACCTGCGGACCAAGACCGTCGCCGGAAACCTCGCGGACGCCTACCTGCCGGACTCGATGTCCGTGCACGACAAGTTCGCCAAGGCGCACGGCATCCACCTCGGCTCGAAGATCACCCTCAAGTTCAAGGAAGGGCGTACCGCCCGCCTGACGGTCCGGGCGATCACCAGCAGCGACGGCCTCATCGACGCCGGCTCCAAGTACATGTCGATCGCCACGCTCGCCAAGTACGTGCCGGCCGACCGGATGCCGCTCGACGACCTGGTCTTCGCCACCGCCCGGGACGGGCGGCAGGACAGCGCGTACAAGTCGCTCAAGAGCGCCCTGCACGACTACCCGCAGTACACGGTGCGCGACCAGACCGACTACAAGCAGGCGCTGAAGGACCAGATCGGCCAGCTCCTGAACCTGATCTACGGGCTGCTCGCACTGGCGATCATCGTCGCGGTCCTCGGTGTCGTGAACACCCTGGCGCTGTCCGTGGTCGAGCGGACGAGGGAGATCGGCCTGATGCGGGCGATCGGTCTGTCGCGGCGGCAGCTGCGCCGCATGATCCGCATGGAGTCCGTGGTCATCGCCCTCTTCGGCGCCCTGCTGGGCCTGGGGCTGGGCATGGGCTGGGGCGCCACCGCCCAGAAGCTGCTCGCCCTGCAGGGCCTGAAGGTCCTGGAGATCCCCTGGCCGACGATCACCGGGGTCTTCATCGGCTCGGCCTTCGTGGGCCTGTTCGCCGCACTGGTCCCCGCGTTCCGGGCGGGCCGGATGAACGTCCTGAAGGCGATCGCGACGGACTGACGGGAGCGGCCGGAAGGCCACCGCATACGGGGGTTGCGGGGGAGGGCCCGGCGCCGCGGAGACCTCAGGTCTCCGCGGCGCCGGGCCCCGTCTCCGTCTGTGTCCGTTTCCGGGACGAGGGGTCCGGGCCCTGCCCCCTCCGAGTCCGGCCCTCGACCGGCCCGGTCGGGGCGGGGCGTGCGGGCCGGTGCTTCGAGTCCGGTCTTGCGGCAGCCCGGGTCGGCGGCGGAGCGTCGGTGTTCTTCGCGTCCGGCTTCCTGACCGGCCGGGTCGGATGGTGGGCGGGCATAGGCTTCGGGGGTCCGGGGGCGGAGTCCCCCGGGTACGGCCACCGCGACGCGGGGCGCCTCGCAGGGCGACGGACGATGTCCACAGCCCCGGCAGCCGCGCCCGCGTAGTCGTACGCTGGAGACCCCCCGGTCGCAGCCCGCGCCGGGCACTTCGCGTTGCCCGCCCCCCGACGAAAGCCGCCCTGAATGAGCCTGCACGGTCTGCTCGACGCCGTCGTCAAGGACGCCGCACTCGCGGAAGCGATCAAGGCGGCCGCGGACGGCAACCGCATGCACGTCGACCTGGTCGGCCCGCCCGCGGCCCGCCCCTTCGCGGTCGCCGCCCTGGCCCGCGAGGCCGGCCGCCCCGTGCTCGCGATCACCGCCACCGGCCGCGAGGCCGAGGACCTGGCGGCCGCCCTGCGCACCCTGCTGCCGTCCGAGGGCGTCGTGGAGTACCCCTCCTGGGAGACGCTGCCGCACGAGCGGCTCAGCCCCCGCAGCGACACCGTCGGCCGTCGCCTCGCCGTGCTGCGCCGCCTCGCCCACCCGAGCTCCGACGACCCCGACACGGGACCGGTCTCCGTCGTCGTCTCCCCGGTGCGGTCCGTGCTCCAGCCGCAGGTCAAGGGCCTCGGCGACCTGGAGCCGGTGGCGCTGCGCACGGGGCAGAGCGCCGACCTGAACGACATCGTGCACGCCCTCGCGGCCGCCGCCTACGCGCGCGTGGAGCTCGTGGAGAAGCGCGGCGAGTTCGCCGTGCGCGGCGGCATCCTGGACGTGTTCCCGCCCACCGAGGAACACCCCTTGCGCGTCGAGTTCTGGGGGGACGACGTCGAGGAGATCCGCTACTTCAAGGTCGCCGACCAGCGCTCCCTGGAGGTCGCCGAGCACGGCCTGTGGGCGCCGCCCTGCCGCGAGCTGCTGCTCACCGAGGACGTCCGGGCCCGCGCGCGTGCCCTCGCCGAACAGCACCCGGAGCTGGGCGAGCTGCTGAACAAGATCGCCGAGGGGATCGCGGTCGAGGGCATGGAGTCCCTCGCCCCGGTGCTGGTCGACGACATGGAACTGCTGCTCGACGTGCTTCCCGAGGGCGCGATGGCCGTCGTCTGCGATCCGGAGCGGGTGCGCACGCGTGCCGCCGACCTGGTGGCCACGAGCCAGGAGTTCCTGCAGGCGTCGTGGGCGGCGACCGCGGGCGGCGGGGAGGCGCCCATCGATGTCGGCGCGGCCTCCCTGTGGTCGATCGCGGACGTCCGCGACCGGGCGCGCGAGCGGGACATGATGTGGTGGTCGGTGTCGCCGTTCGCCGCCGACGAGTCGTTCACCGATGCCGCTGACGCGACGGGGTCCGCCGACACCCTCAAGCTCGGCATGCACGCCACCGAGACCTACCGCGGCGACACCGCGAAGGCCCTCGCCGACACCAAGGGCTGGCTCGCCGACGGCTGGCGCACGGTCTACGTGACCGAGGGCCACGGCCCCGCCTCCCGCACCGCCGAGGTGCTCGGCGGCGAGGGCATCGCGGCCCGTCTGGACGTCGACCTGGACGAGCTGAGCCCCTCGGTCGTGCACGTGTCCTGCGGTTCGATCGACTACGGCTTCGTCGACCCGGCACTCAGACTCGCCGTGCTCACCGAGACCGACCTGTCCGGGCAGAAGGCGGCCGGCAAGGACGGCTCCCGGATGCCGGCCCGGCGCCGCAAGACCATCGACCCGCTCACCCTGGAGCAGGGCGACTACATCGTCCACGAACAGCACGGCGTCGGCCGCTACATCGAGATGGTGCAGCGCACCGTCCAGGGCGCCACCCGCGAGTACCTGGTCGTCGAGTACGCCCCCGCCAAGCGCGGCCAGCCCGGCGACCGGCTCTACATCCCCACCGACCAGCTGGAGCAGATCACCAAGTACGTCGGCGGCGAGGCGCCCACCCTGCACCGCCTGGGCGGCGCGGACTGGACGAAGACCAAGGCGCGCGCCAAGAAGGCCGTCAAGGAGATCGCCGCCGACCTGATCAAGCTGTACAGCGCGCGGATGGCGGCGCCCGGGCACGCGTTCGGCACGGACACGCCCTGGCAGCGCGAGCTGGAGGACGCCTTCCCGTACGCGGAGACCCCCGACCAGCTGACCACCATCGCCGAGGTCAAGGACGACATGGAGAAGTCGGTCCCGATGGACCGCCTGATCTGCGGCGACGTCGGCTACGGCAAGACCGAGATCGCGGTCAGGGCCGCCTTCAAGGCCGTACAGGACGGCAAACAGGTCGCCGTCCTGGTGCCCACCACCCTGCTGGTGCAGCAGCACTTCGGCACGTTCTCCGAGCGGTACTCGCAGTTCCCGGTGAGCGTGAAGGCGCTCTCCCGCTTCCAGACCGACACCGAGGCCAAGACCACCCTGGAGGGACTCCGGGAGGGCGCGGTCGACGTCGTCATCGGAACGCACCGCCTGTTCGCCTCGGAGACCAAGTTCAAGGACCTCGGCCTGGTCATCGTCGACGAGGAGCAGCGCTTCGGCGTCGAGCACAAGGAGCAGCTCAAGAAGCTGCGCGCCAACGTCGACGTGCTGACCATGTCCGCGACCCCGATCCCGCGCACCCTGGAGATGGCGGTCACCGGCATCCGCGAGATGTCCACGATCACCACCCCGCCGGAGGAACGGCACCCGGTACTCACCTTCGTGGGACCGTACGAGGAGAAGCAGATCGGCGCCGCCATCCGCCGCGAACTGCTGCGCGAGGGCCAGGTCTTCTACATCCACAACCGGGTCGAGTCCATCGACCGCGCGGCGGCCCGACTCCGTGACATCGTCCCCGAGGCCAGGATCGCCACCGCGCACGGCCAGATGTCGGAGTCGGCACTGGAACAGGTCGTCGTCGACTTCTGGGAGAAGAAGTTCGACGTGCTCGTCTCGACCACGATCGTCGAGTCCGGCATCGACATCTCCAACGCCAACACCCTGATCGTGGAACGCGGCGACACCTTCGGCCTGTCCCAGCTGCACCAGCTGCGCGGCCGGGTCGGCCGAGGGCGGGAGCGCGGGTACGCGTACTTCCTGTACCCGCCGGAGAAGCCGCTGACCGAGACCGCGCACGAGCGGCTCGCGACGATCGCCCAGCACACCGAGATGGGTGCCGGCATGTACGTGGCGATGAAGGACCTGGAGATCCGGGGCGCCGGCAACCTGCTCGGCGGCGAGCAGTCCGGGCACATCGCGGGCGTCGGCTTCGACCTGTACGTCCGCATGGTCGGCGAGGCCGTCGCCGACTACCGGCGGCAGCTGGAGGCAGGGGAGCCTTCGGCGGGGGGATGGGAGGAGCCGCCGCTGGAGGTCAAGATCGAGCTGCCCGTCGACGCGCACGTCCCGCACGACTACGCGCCCGGCGAGCGGCTGCGCCTCCAGGCCTACCGGGCCATCGCCTCCGCCAACTCCGAGGCGGACATCAAGGCGGTCCGCGAGGAACTCACCGACCGCTACGGCAAGTTGCCCGAGCCGGTGGAGAACCTGCTGCTCGTCGCCGGGCTGCGGATGCTCGCCCGCGCCTGCGGGGTCGGCGAGATCGTCCTGCAGGGCACCAACATCCGTTTCGCACCGGTCGAGTTGCGCGAATCGCAGGAGCTGCGGCTCAAGCGTCTGTACCCGGGGACCGTCATCAAGCCGGCCGTCCACCAGGTACTGGTGCCCCGTCCGAAGACCGCGAAGGTGGGCGGGAAGCCGCTGGTGGGGCGGGAGCTGCTGGGCTGGGTCGGGGAGTTCCTGGCGTCGGTGCTGGGTTCGTAGGACGGCCGGGGCGCGGCTCCCGCCGGCTACCTCGACACCGGCCGCGCCCCGCCGCCGTCCCCGTCGCCGACGCGTAGGCGCCCGCGTCCGCCCCGGCGCGGGGGGCGCCGGCTCCCGCACGGAGCCGGCGCCCGCGCCCGCCCGGCACCCCCTCCCCGTCGCCGACGCGTCGGCGCCCGCTCGGCGTCGGCGCCCGCGTCCGCTTGGCGCCCGCGTTCGCCCGGCGCGGGGCGCGCCCGGCTCCCGCACGGACCGGGCGCGAGCCCGCCGGCGCGCCTCGTCAAACCGAGGACGCACCTCGTGGATCCGGGACGTGCCTCGTGGACCACGGGAACGCGCTCGATCCGGTGCACCGGGCGACGCGGGAATGCGGGGCGGTCTAGCTCACCGGAGCCTGCGGGGCGGGCCGGGGCCCCCTCCTGAGCGGCGCGGCGGCTTTCGGGCCGCCGGCACCGCACCAGGAGCCGGCCGCCTCCACCATCCGCCACCCACCCCAGGCGGTTTGGCGCGCCGTGGAGCGGCAAAGCGTGCGGTTACGGCACGGCGTGCGGTACTGCGTGCGGGCGCGGTGTGGCGTGAAGGGGCGTGGGGGCGCATCGCCCGGGCTTCTCCCAGTGCGTCAAAGAGATACCGGTAAAGGGTGGTTGGTTGTTGTCCGCCCCTTCGGGTCTCATTCGGTGCGAACCGCGCGGCGGATACCGTGAGCCAGGAGAGATCCGCCCACGTGGGGGCGGAATGAGGAAGGAAGAGGGGGCGCACGTGGCGCGTCTGAGGGGCGGGGCGGTCATCGCTGTCGTCGTGATCTTCGCCGTGGCCGGCTGCAAGGACCTGGAGGACAAGGGGAGCCCGGGAGCCCAGGGCGCGGGCGGCGGGGGAGCGGCGCTGACCGCCGCCGACGCGCTGACCGTCAAGGGCCGGGCGCCGAAGACCGGTTACACCAGGGAGAAGTTCGGCTCCGCCTGGGCGGACACCGACTCCAACTCCTGCGACACCCGGGACGACATACTCAAGCGGGACCTCAAGGAGGTGAAGTTCACCGGCGGCGACTGCAAGGTCTCCTCCGGCGTGCTGGACCCGGACCCGTACTCCGGCAAGGACATCACCTACAGGCGTGGCCGCAGCCTGGTCGACATCGACCACCTCGTCGCCCTCTCGGACGCCTGGCAGACGGGCGCCAAGTACTGGGACGGCAGCAAGCGCATAGCCCTGGCCAACGACCCGCTCAACCTGCTGGCCGTCGACGCGAGCGCCAACCGCGGCAAGGGTGACGGCGACACGGCCACCTGGCTGCCGCCCGCCAAGGCCTACCGCTGCACCTACGTCGCCGCGCAGGTGGCCGTGAAGAAGAAGTACGGGCTGTGGGTCACCGCCGCCGAGAAGGCGGCGATGAAGAAGGTCCTCGCCGCCTGCCCCGGCCAGAAGCTTCCCGCGGGCGGCAACCCGACCAAGGCCCCGTCCCGGTTCAAGGCCCACTGACACGACGGCTCGTACACCCCGGCGCACGGCGCGGTTCACCGTGCACCGGGGTGCGCGCATGTGACGGCACGCCGCTGTGACCCCACCCGCCCCTCGGCACGCGGCCGCGTCGGCGATCGCCACACAACGGTTCGATACAACCCGGACCGCGCGTCGGTGTCGGGCCATATGCTCGAACCGACCACCGCACGTCCGGTGCTGTCCGTCGGCGGACGCACCGGACGGGCACGTACGCCCTATTTCAGGCAAACAGGAGCGAGCATGCAAGGCCAGGGCCATGCGCAGCCGGTGCAGCGGCCGCCGCACGACGCGGTACTGGTCCTGTTGCGTGTGGTGTTCGTGTCGATGGGCGTGTTCAGCGTCGGCTTCCTGGCGTGGGTGATGATGCTGCGGCTGGCCACGGTGACCCGGAGATCGGCCGACTACGGCCTGCTGGTGGCCGTCGCCGCGGCCGACGTCCTCAGCATCGTGCTGCTGGCCACCGAACCCGGCGACGACGTGCACACGGTCGGCGGCTACCTCGGGATCACGCTGCTGTTCGGCGCGCTCCTGGCCACGGTCGTCTACTACCTCGCCGCCGACGTACGCCACTTCCAGCGGCAGCGCGAGGCGTACGCGGCGCAGACCGCGGCGCAGGCGTACGGCTACCCGCACCCCGCCTCCCCGTACGCCACGACGGCGACGCCCCTGGGCACGCAGCCCCCGCACACCCCGCCCCCGCACACCGTGCCCCCGGTCTCCCGGCCGCCGCACGTCCAGCCGCCCATACCCGCGCCGCCCCAGCGTCCGGCGCCCGCGCGGATCGAACAGGTGCGTGCCGAGCTCGACGAGCTCAGCGACTACCTGCGCAAGCACGACGGCGGCGAGGGCGGAAGGTGACCGTGGCGCCCGGGCGGGTCGTCGCCGACCGCTACCAGCTGTCCGCGCTCATCGGCCAGGGCGGCATGGGCCAGGTCTGGACGGCCTACGACCAGCGGCTGGACCGGCGCGTGGGGGTGAAGCTGCTGCGCCCCGACAAGGTGGCGGGCGCGGACGCCGACGAACTGCGCCGCCGGTTCCTGCGGGAGTGCCGGGTGACCGCGCAGGTCGACCACCCCGGCCTGGTCACCGTGCACGACGCGGGCACCGAGGGCGACGAGCTGTTCCTCGTCATGCAGTACGTGGACGGCACCGACCTCGCCGGGCACCTGGCGGAGCACGACCCGTACCCCTGGCCGTGGGCGGTCGCGGTGGCCGCGCAACTGTGTGCCGTGCTGAGCGCCGTGCACGCGGTGCCGATCGTCCACCGTGACCTCAAGCCGCGGAACCTGATGGTCAAACAGGACGGCACGATCACCGTTCTGGACCTCGGTATCGCCTCCGTGATGGAGACCGACAGCACCCGCCTCACCCACACCGGCACCCCGATCGGCTCGCCCGCCTACATGGCGCCCGAGCAGGCGATGGGCGGCGCGGTCGGCCCGTACACGGACCTGTACGCGCTCGGCGTGCTGCTGCACGAACTGCTCAGCGGGGAGGTGCCGTTCGCCGGCTCCACCTCGCTCGGCGTGCTGCACCGCCACCTGTACGAGCAGCCGGTGCCGGTGCGCCGGCTCCGCCCGGAGGTGCCCGAGCCGCTGGAGGCGCTGGTGCTGCGGCTGCTCGCCAAGGACCCCCAGCACCGGCCCGCCTCGGCGCAGGAGGTGTACGAGAACCTCGTCCCGCTCCTGCCCGCGCGCGGCATGCACACCGGTTCGCCCCTGGACCCCACACGCCCCTTCCTGCGCCCGCACGCGCCCTGGCCGGACCGCGCGCGGCTGCCCGCGCCGCAACCCGCCGCCGCGGCGGCCGCCGTACCCGCGCGGCCCGATGTCGTCACCGCCGTCGACGAGGTCAAGCGGCTGCTCGGGGAGGGACGCATCACGCAGGCCGTCGACATCCTGGGCGCGATCCTGCCGGTCGCCGCCGACCAGCACGGCGAGCACTCCACGGTCGTCCGCACCCTGCGCAAGCAGTACGCGGCCACGCTGATGGACGACGGCCAGTACCGCCGCGCACTGCCCGAACTGCGCCGGCTCGCCGACGAGCGCGCCGCCGAGGCCGGGCAGGCCGACCCGCAGTCCCTGCGGTTCCGGTACGAGACCGCCCAGTGTCTGGAACAACTCGGCGAACCGGCCGCGGCACTCGCCGAGTACCGCGCGCTGCTGCCGTACTACGAGAACCAGTACGTGGCCGGCGACCCGCACCTCGCGCACGACGTGCGCCGCCGGATCGGGCAGCTGCTGCTCGCGCTCGGCGACCGGCCGGCCGCCCAGGACACCCTCACCCGGCTGCTGTTCGACGTGGAACGGCTGCACGGACCCGGTCATCCGATGGCGGGCGAGGTCCGGCGGACGCTGCACTGGCTGGGGCAGGTGCGCGGCTAGTTCCCGCGCAGTTCATACTGCACCTACTTCGTGCACGGCCGCGCACAGCACGGCCACAGCCAGCGACACAGACAACAGGGGTGGGGTTCCGGCATGTCCAGCCATCGGCAGTCGAGGAAGCGCAGATACATCACGTGGGGCGTGGCGGGAGCCGCGGTCGTCGCCGGGGCCGGGATCGCCGCGCAGACCTCCATGGCCGCCACCACCTGGCCCGCCCAGAAGACGTACACCGGGCGCGCCTTCGACACCTGCACCGCCCCCTCCCTGGCCGCGATGAAGGCCTGGCACGGCGGCCTCTACGGGGCCGCCGCCGTCTATGTCGGCGGCAAGAACCGCGGCTGCGCCCAGCCGAACCTCACCGCCTCCTGGGTCAAGTCCGTCACCGCGGCCGGCTGGAAGCTCATCCCGCTCTACGTCGGCGCCCAGCCGTCCTGCCAGAGCGGCTCCAACCCGGAGAAGATGACCACCACGAACGCCGCCTCCCTCGGCACCGCCGACGCCACCGACGCGGTCGCCAAGGCCGCCGCCCTCGGCATGAAGGCGGGCAGCCCGATCTACCTGGACATGGAGGCGTACGACACGACGAACACGGCGTGCAACAACGCCGTGCTCACCTATGTGCGCGCCTTCGACAAGCAGCTGCACGCGAAGACCTACCGCGCGGGCTTCTACGGCTTCACCAGCTCCAGCGCCAAGGCGATCGCGAACGCCAAGGACAAGACGGACCTGCCGGGCAACCTCTGGTACGCGCTGTGGGACAAGAACAACACCACCACGGCCGACTGGCCGTTCGGCGCGACGCAGTTCACCGCGCACAGCCGGGCACACCAGTACATGGTGAACAGCAAGGAGACGCGGGGCGGTTACACGATCACCGTGGACCGTGACGCGTGGGACGCCCCGGTGGCGATCACCGGCTGAGCGGGCGCGTACCGCGGAGGCCGGTACCGCAAACCCTTGCGGAGGGTGGCGCGGCGGTGCCGGATGCGCGTGTGAATCGTTGGTCGAATGGGTTGGCCAGAGCTTGCCCACTGCCTACCATCGATCACCGCAAGACTTTGTGCACCGTCGCACAATCTCCTCGGGAGGCATCCTTGCACCGCCGCCGTCGCACCGCGCTCGTCCTGTCCGCCGCGATCGCCACCGCGGTCCCCTTCCTCACCGCCTGCGGAAGCGACGCGCACCCGGGCGCGGCGGCCGTCGTCGGCGGCCAGCGGATCACCGTCACCCAGCTGGAGACCCGGGTGAACGAGGTACGCCAGGCCCAGCGGGCGGCTGTGCCGGACGAGCAGCAGTACCAGCAGGTGCTCGCCGCCACCAGCAGCCTCACCCGGGACACGCTGCACAACATGGTCCTCGACCAGGTGCTGCACCGGGCCGCCCAGGACGCGGGTATCGGCGTCACCCGCAAGGAGATCCAGCAGATGCGCACCGGCCTCGCGCAGCAGGCCGGCGGCACCAAGGCGCTCCAGAACGCCTGGCTCCAGAAGTACGGCATCGCCCCCAGGCGGCTGGACGACAACCTGCGCCTCCAGCTGGAGGCGCAGAAGCTCGCCAAGCTCCTCGGCACCGACACCAGCCAGCCCGCCTTCTGGAAGGCCCTGTCCAAGGCGTCCCAGGAGCTCCACGTCGACCTCAACCCCCGCTACGGCGCCTGGGACATCCAGAAGAGCAGCCGGGTGGACACCAAGACGCCGTGGGTGCGTGAGGTCACGTCGGCCGGGACACAGACGGCGGCGTAGGCGCAGGGCGGACGGCCCGGCGAGCGGGGTCCGGGCCGGCGGGCCGGGTGACACGGGCGGGGGCGACGCGAGCGGTCATACGATCACTCGACCGCCCCGCCCTGTGGACATCGCCCGAGGCCGGCGGCGCGGGTGCGTTACGTTCGGAGGGTGAACACCACCAGCCCGGAGCCTCCCGCTCCCCCCGTCCCCGACCCCGGCCGGATCATCCTGCTCACCACCAGCCACCGGGTCGCCCCCGGCCTGCTGTCCTGGCCCGCCTGGCAGGCGCTGCGCTCGGCGGACCGGGTGCTGTGCGCGGACGGTACGCACCCGCAGCTGCCCTATCTGCGGGAGGCCGGGACGGCGGTGGACGAGAGCGCCCCCACCGCGCAGGAACTGGTCGAGGCCTGCGCCGGCGGCCGGACGGTGGTGGTCGTGGCGACGGGCGAGGGCGAGCCGGCCCTCACCGACGGCCTGGCCCGCCTCGCCGGCTCCGGCCGTGTCGCGATGCCCCGGCTGGAGCTGCTCCCCGCCTCCTACGACCTGCCCGGCGCCCGCCTCCTCGACCTCGTCCAGGTCATGGACCGGATCCGCGCGGAGTGCCCCTGGTCGTCGCGGAAGACCCATGAGGGTCTGGCGAAGTACGCCATCGAGGAGGCCTACGAACTCGTCGAGGCGATCGAGACCGGCGACCGCGACGAACTGCGGGAGGAACTGGGCGACGTGCTTCTCCAGGTCGTCTTCCACGCGCGCATCGCGGAGGAGGACCCGGACGCCCCCTTCTCGGTCGACGACGTGGCCGGGGGCATCGTCGCGAAACTCATCCACCGCCATCCGCACGTCTTCGGTGACGAGACCGCCTCGACACCCGAGGAGGTCAAGGAGCACTGGCTGCGCACGAAGGCGGTCGAGAAGCGGCGCGAGTCGGTGACGGACGGCATACCCCTCGCCCAGCCCGGACTCGCACTGGCCTCGAAGCTCGCCTCCCGGGTGCGGACGGCCGGTCTGGAGGTGCCGCTGCCACAGCCGCGGGGCATCGGGTACGAGCTGCTCGCGCTGGCGGTACGGGCCGAGGCGGAGGGAACCGACCCCGAGTCGGCGCTGCGGGCCGCGGCCCGGGCGTACCGGGACGCGGTGCGCGTCGCGGAAGGGGTGGACGCGTAGGCACTGCCCCCGGGCCGCCTGGCCGGCTCCAGGGCCCTCCGCCGCCGGATACCGTCAGGAGGTGACCAACCAGCCCACCTCCGACGGCCCCACCCCCGGCGGCCCCGCCGCGCCCGAACTCTTCACCTGGGAGTTCGCCGCCGACCCGTACCCCGCCTACGCCTGGCTGCGGGAGCACGCGCCGGTGCACCGCACCCGGCTTCCCAGCGGGGTCGAGGCCTGGCTGGTCACCCGCTACGCCGATGCCAGGCAGGCCCTCGCCGACCCTCGGCTGTCCAAGAACCCGGAGCACCACGACGAGCCCGCGCACGCGAAGGGGAAGACCGGGATCCCCGGTGAGCGCAAGGCCGAGCTGATGACGCATCTGCTGAACATCGACCCGCCGGACCACACCCGGCTGCGCCGGCTGGTCAGCAAGGCGTTCACCCCGCGCCGGGTGGCCGATTTCGCGCCCCGGGTACAGGAGCTGACCGACCGGCTCATCGACGGGTTCGCGGAGCGGGGCGAGGCCGACCTGATCCACGAGTTCGCCTTCCCGCTGCCCATCTACGCCATCTGCGACCTGCTGGGCGTCCCGCGCGAGGACCAGGACGACTTCCGGGACTGGGCCGGGATGATGATCCGGCACGGGGGAGGGCCGCGGGGCGGGGTCGCGCGGTCCGTGAAGAAGATGCGCGGCTATCTGGCCGAGCTGATCCACCGGAAGCGGGAGGCGCTCACCGCCGAGCCGGCCCCGGGCGAGGACCTCATCTCCGGACTCATCCGCGCCTCCGACCACGGCGAGCACCTCACCGAGAACGAGGCCGCCGCCATGGCCTTCATCCTGCTGTTCGCCGGCTTCGAGACGACGGTCAACCTCATCGGCAACGGCACGTACGCCCTGCTCACCCACCCGGAACAGCGCCGCCGCCTGCAGGACTCGCTGGCCGCCGGCGAGCGCGGGCTGCTGGAGACCGGAGTGGAGGAACTCCTGCGCTACGACGGGCCGGTGGAGCTCGCCACCTGGCGGTTCGCCACCGAGCCGCTCGGCATCGGCGGGCAGCGCATCGCGGCAGGCGACCCGGTCCTCGTGGTGCTCGCCGCGGCGGACCGGGACCCGGAGCGGTTCGCGGAGCCGGACACGCTCGACCTGTCCCGGCGGGACAACCAGCACCTCGGATACGGCCACGGCATCCACTACTGTCTCGGCGCCCCGCTCGCCCGCCTGGAAGGGCAGAGCGCGCTCGCCACCCTCCTCACCCGTCTCCCGGATCTGCGACTCGCGGCGGACGAGAGCGAGTTGCGCTGGCGCGGCGGGCTCATCATGCGCGGACTGCGCACGCTCCCCGTGGAGTTCACCCCCGTGGCGCCCTCCACCGGCAAAGATGACCGGCGTTCAACTATGTGATCTTCACGTGATCTGTGCGGCATTAACTTGTGACAAGTGATCGTGTGCCTATACGTTCACCCATCAGTGCGGCGCGTCGGCAGGACCCGTCGCGCCGGTCACCGCTGTCGCTCGAAAGGTTTCCGCATGCTCTCCGGGAACGGTCGTCACCGTCGCCCCCGTCAGGCTCCGGCTCTTCTCGTCGCGGCCGGCGTGACCGGCTCGGCCATCGCCATCCCGCTCCTCGGAGCGGCGAGCGCCAACGCGGCCGACGGCAGCACCTGGGACAGGGTGGCCGAGTGCGAGAGCGGCGGCTCCTGGAGCATGGACGCAGGCACCGG
Source organism: Streptomyces sp. NPDC026515 (assembly GCF_055567595.1). Classification (NCBI taxonomy): domain Bacteria; kingdom Bacillati; phylum Actinomycetota; class Actinomycetes; order Kitasatosporales; family Streptomycetaceae; genus Streptomyces; species Streptomyces sp. NPDC026515. Next base: position 114,011 of record NZ_JBVHQD010000006.1, on the reverse strand, counting down.
CTACTACGGCGGCCTGCAGATGTCCCAGGACGACTGGGACGAGCACGGCGGCCAGGAGTACGCCAGTACGCCGGACCAGGCGAGCCGTTCGCAGCAGATCGCCGTCGCCGAGAAGATCCTCGCCGACCAGGGCACCAAGCCCTGGCGGACCTGTGCCCTGTTCGCCGGGCTGTCCTCGGACGACGCCTCGGTGAACGTCGACACGGGCCTCGGCGGATCCGGTGACACGTCCGGCTCCTCCGACTCGTCCCCCGGGCTGTCCGATTCGTCCTCTTCATCTGGTTCATCGGATTCATCTGGTTCATCGGATTCCGGCTCGTCCGACTCCTCGCCGGACGCGTCGGGCGCCACGGACCCGGACTCGGCCACCCCGTCCCCGAGTGCGAGCGACGACTCCGGCAAGGGCGCCTCCACCGGCTCCACGAAGACGGACAAGTCGGGATCCAAAGGCTCTGGTGCCTCGAAGGTGAGCGAGAACCCCGTGGTTCCCGAAGCCGACGACTCGGACAATTCGTGGCAGACGGGCAGCTCTTGGGATCTGGTCGACACGGGGGCCGTCGGCAGCAGTGGCAAGCATCGTGGTGGCTCAGCGGACGAAAGCGTGACAAACGGTCAGAGTGCGACGTCTTCCGGACGTCACGCCTCCCCGGGTGCCGGCACCTACACCGTGCGGGACGGCGACACGCTCGCCTCCATCGCCGACTCCCTTGACCTCGACGGCGGATGGCGCGCGCTCTTCGCCGCCAACAAGGCGGACATCGGCACCGACCCGAACCACATCGCCCCCGGTCAGACCCTGAAACTCGGTAGCTAAACGGATTGAAACCGGCGGGAGTTGACGCTTCCACCCGCCCTGTTTCGAAGCCAAATGTCCGCTTTGGTGAAAGTGTGGGATGAGTCTCAGAAGCCCTGATCATCTTTGATATTCGCCGGATCGCCTGTTTACGGTCGAGGCCGCTCGTCACCACGAGCCCCGGCCGTCGCAACGCCGAGTCCTGCCAGCGGCCACCCGGGAACAGTCGTCGCGTCAAGCGCCGTAGGCAGGAGCGGGGGACCCAAGGTAAGTGCCGGGACCGGTGGTTGAGGCTGCCGTGTCCGGCTCGGGGTGAAGCCGCGCACCGTGAGGTGTGCGGCCGGGCAACTCATTCGGCCCGAACCCGACAGCTCACCTCGCAGGCGTCGGTGAGGGGATCCTCCATGCTGTTTTCCGGCAAGGGCAAGCACCGTCGTCCGTCCAAGGCCGCCCGCGTCGCCGCGCTCGCCGGCGTCACCGGTGTCGCCATCGCCGCTCCGCTGATGGCCACCGGCACCGCCTCGGCCGCCACCGCCTCCGAGTGGGACGCCGTCGCCCAGTGCGAGTCCGGTGGCAACTGGGCCATCAACACCGGCAACGGCTACTACGGCGGTCTGCAGTTCTCCGCCTCCACCTGGGCCGCGTACGGCGGCACGCAGTACGCCGCGCAGGCCAACCAGGCCACCAAGGCGCAGCAGATCGAGATCGCCGAGAAGGTTCTCGGCGCGCAGGGCAAGGGTGCCTGGCCGGTCTGCGGCACGGGCCTGTCCGGCGCCGCCCACACCGGCGGCAGCACCAGCTCGTCGAGCAGCAGCACCGCCACCCGCTCGACCGACACCCAGGCCGCCTCCCGCTCCGCCGAGCGTCCGGCCGCCAAGAAGACGGTCACCACCCCGACCGGCAAGAAGGTCAAGAAGGGCGACGGCGAGTACAAGGTCGTCAAGGGCGACACGCTCAGCTCGATCGCCGAGAAGCACAAGGTCAAGGGTGGCTGGCAGGCGCTGTTCAAGCTGAACAAGGACATCGTCGACGACGCCGACTTCATCTACCCGGGCCAGCAGCTGCACCTCAAGTAGGCCCCGGGAGGCGGGCGCCCCGAAGTGGCAGGCGGCGCCCGGCCGAACCACAGCGCTCACACAACCGTGGTCCCCGCGGTGAGGACCACATGAGGGCCACCCCCGTCCCCCACGGCTCCCCGCTCCGGTGCGTCTTCCCCCGTACGCACCGGAGCGGGGTTTGTCTTTGTCCTCGTGCGGCGGTCCTCTCCTTGACCCGCTCTTCTTCCGTTCTTCATCGGACCCCCCTTTGTTCCGTGCATGAACAATGAGTACCGTCTGTGTGTCCACGGGCCGGTCGGTCGGCTGGCTCACGGGCCCGGGACGGTTAGGCTCTAGTCGCAAGGCTGAGCAAGGGCCGACCAGGCCCGCGTGCGCCCGCACAACCAGCGTCACATCCCAAGAAGGAGATGCTCGTGCCGTCCATCGACGTCGTCGTAGCCCGGGAAATCCTGGACTCCCGAGGCAACCCCACGGTCGAGGTCGAGGTCGGCCTCGACGACGGCAGCACGGGTCGTGCCGCCGTTCCCTCCGGCGCCTCCACCGGCGCCTTCGAGGCCATCGAGCTCCGTGACGGCGACCCCAACCGCTACCTCGGCAAGGGCGTCGAGAAGGCCGTCCTCGCCGTGATCGAGCAGATCGGCCCGGAGCTGGTCGGCTACGACGCCACCGAGCAGCGCCTGATCGACCAGGCCATGTTCGACCTGGACGCCACCGACAACAAGGGCTCGCTCGGCGCCAACGCCATCCTCGGCGTCTCCCTCGCCGTCGCGCACGCCGCCTCCGAGGCCAGCGACCTGCCGCTGTTCCGCTACCTGGGCGGCCCGAACGCGCACCTGCTGCCGGTGCCGATGATGAACATCCTCAACGGCGGCTCGCACGCGGACTCCAACGTCGACATCCAGGAGTTCATGATCGCCCCGATCGGCGCGGAGTCCTTCTCCGAGGCGCTGCGCTGGGGTGCCGAGGTCTACCACACCCTGAAGAAGGTCCTGAAGAACAAGGGCCTGTCCACCGGCCTCGGCGACGAGGGCGGCTTCGCCCCGAACCTGGAGTCCAACCGCGCCGCGCTCGACCTCATCCTGGAGGCGATCAAGCAGGCCGGTTACGTCCCCGGTGAGCAGATCGCGCTCGCGCTCGACGTCGCCGCGTCCGAGTTCTACAAGGACGGCAAGTACGAGTTCGAGGGCAAGTCCCGCTCGGCCGCCGAGATGACCGAGTACTACGAGGAGCTCGTCGCCTCCTACCCGCTGGTCTCCATCGAGGACCCGCTGTTCGAGGACGACTGGGCCGGCTGGAAGGTCCTCACCGACAAGCTCGGTGACAAGGTCCAGATCGTCGGCGACGACCTGTTCGTCACCAACCCGGAGCGCCTGGCCCGCGGCATCGAGGACGGCGCCGCCAACGCCCTGCTGGTCAAGGTGAACCAGATCGGTTCGCTCACCGAGACCCTGGACGCCGTCGAGCTGGCCCAGCGCAACGGCTTCAAGTGCATGATGTCCCACCGCTCCGGCGAGACCGAGGACGTCACCATCGCCGACCTCGCCGTCGCCACCAACTGCGGCCAGATCAAGACCGGCGCCCCGGCCCGCTCCGAGCGCGTCGCCAAGTACAACCAGCTGCTGCGCATCGAGGAGATCCTCGACGACGCCGCGGTGTACGCCGGCCGCAGCGCCTTCCCGCGCTTCAAGGGCTGAGCCGTAGGGCCCGTAGAGGGTAAGGCTTAGCCAGTCGTACGTACGTCCCCGTACCCGGTCCCGTACCGTGTCCGGGGACGTACGCACGTATCAGGGAGGCGGGGACATGGCCGCGAAGGACCGGGACCGGTTCTCCACCGCGACCAGGCTGAAGCTGCTCGGCGAGCAGACGGCGGCCCGGGTCTACCGCTCCCAGACCAAGCGGCAGGCCCGCCGCTCCCGGCTCACCAGCCGTGCCGCGCTGCTCGCGATCGTGCTGTGCACGATGGTCGTCGCGCTCGCGTACCCGATGCGGCAGTACGTCTCCCAGCGTGCCGAGATCGCCGACCTGCAACGTCAGCAGAGGCAGGCCCGGCAGCGGGTCGAGCAGCTGCGGGACGTCAAGGCCCGGTGGCAGGACGACTCCTACGCCGAGCAGCAGATCCGGCAGCGGCTGCACTACGTGATGCCGGGCGAGACGGGCTACATCGTGATCGACCCCGCTGCCGCCAAGCAGGCGCACGCCTACCTCGGAGCGGCCGACCGGCCCTGGTACGCGAACGTCTGGGACGGCGTCGACAAGTCCGACGCGTCCGACCAGTGAACCGACAGAAAGCCACGCAGAACACAGTCATGCAAACGCCCCCGCCCTCCACTCCGCGCACCGAGCCGACCGACGCCGACGTCGAGGCCTTCAAGCAGCAGCTCGGGCGGCCGCCGCGCGGGCTGCGGGCGATCGCGCACCGGTGCCCGTGCGGGCAGCCGGACGTCGTGGAGACCGCGCCGCGGCTGCCGGACGGCACGCCGTTCCCGACGCTGTACTACCTGACGTGCCCCAAGGCCGCCTCCGCCATCGGCACCCTGGAGGCCAACGGCGTGATGAAGGAGATGACGGCGCGTCTGGAGAGCGATCCGGAACTGGCGTCGGCGTACCGCGCCGCGCACGAGGACTACATCCGGCGCCGGGACGAGATCGAGGAACTGACGGGGTTTCCGAGCGCCGGCGGGATGCCGGACCGGGTGAAGTGCCTCCATGTGCTGGTGGCGCACTCGCTGGCCGCGGGGCCCGGCGTGAACCCGCTGGGCGACGAGGCGATCGCCATGCTGCCCCAGTGGTGGGCCAAGGGTACGTGCGTGACGCCGGCCAAGGAGGACGACCAGTGACCCGTGTCGCCGCCGTCGACTGCGGTACCAACTCCATCCGGCTGCTCGTCGCCGACGCCGACCCCGAGACCGGTGAACTCGTCGACCTGGACCGGCGGATGGTGATCGTGCGGCTCGGGCAGGGGGTCGACCGGACCGGACGGCTCGCGCCGGAGGCGCTGGAGCGGACCTTCGCAGCCTGCCGGGAGTACGCGGCCGTCATCAAGGAGCACGGGGCGCAGCGGCTGCGGTTCGTGGCGACCTCCGCCTCCCGGGACGCCGAGAACCGGGCCGAGTTCGTACGCGGCGTGCTGGACATCCTCGGCGTCGAGCCGGAGGTCATCACCGGCGACCAGGAGGCCGAGTTCTCCTTCACGGGCGCGACGAAGGAGCTGACGGGGCAAAACCAAGGTGGCGCGGAGCGCCCTTCGACCGAGGGTGGTGGTGGGCGACGGATGGGCGACCTCGCCAAGCCGTTCCTCGTCGTGGACATCGGCGGCGGCTCCACCGAGTTCGTCGTGGGGTCCGAGCGGGTGCGGGCCGCGCGGTCCGTGGACGTCGGCTGCGTCCGGATGACCGAGCGGCACCTGGTGCACGGGGGACAGGTCAGCGACCCGCCGAGCGAGGCGGAGATCGCCGCCATGCGGGCGGACATCGAGCACGCCCTCGACCTCGCGGAGCGGACCGTGCCGCTGCGCGAGGCGCGCACCCTGGTCGGCCTGGCCGGTTCGGTCACCACCCTCTCCGCCATCCACCAGGACCTGCCGGAGTACGACTCCGCCGCCATTCACCACTCCCGCATCCCCTACGCCCGGGTCCGGGAGATCACCGAGCGGCTGCTGGGCTCCACCCACGCCGAGCGGGCCGCCGTCCCGTCCATGCACCCCGGACGTGTCGACGTCATCGGCGCCGGCGCCCTCGTACTCCTGTCGATCATGGAGCGGGTGGGCGCGGCGGAGGTCGTGGTGAGCGAGCACGACATCCTGGACGGCATCGCCTGGTCCATCGCCTGACCCGTCCGAGCGGGCTTCCCGTCACCTCGCCGACCCTTCCGACCTCCTCGGATGAGCGTGCGGGGTGGCGGGTGAGCGCCCCGGACGGCGCGTGACACGCCGTGCCACGACACCCCCGCGGAAAACTTCGTGAAGTTCTTCACAAGGAATTCGGTGCAGGTGGGGGGTCCGGGGGTCCCCATTGGCCCGTTCGGGGGCTCAACGGCCCCGGGCGCGTGCTCAGGAGAGCGTTTCGAGGGTGTTTCCGGAGGTGTTCGTGCGGGTGACATCCGGTGTCTCCGGGGTGCCCCCGGAGGCCCGGAGGAGCAGCTCACACGGCATTGACAACGGGTCGTATCGGAAGTCGGTTCCCGCTGGCGGCCATGACCTGCGTCACGTGGGCGGCGGAGTGTAGCACGACCCCTGGAGAACCTTGTGAAGGGGCGCACGAGCGGCCCCCCTGAGGCGGGTGGATACTCGATGCCATGAGCACCACGGAGCGTCCCAGGATCCTCGTAGTAGGCGGTGGGTACGTAGGCCTGTACGCAGCTCGGCGCATCCTCAAGAAGATGCGCTACGGCGAGGCGACCGTCACGGTCGTCGACCCCCGGTCGTACATGACCTACCAGCCCTTCCTCCCCGAAGCCGCCGCCGGCAGCATCTCTCCTCGGCATGTCGTCGTCCCGCTGCGACGCGTGCTTCCGAAGGCGGAGGTCCTCACCGGCCGGGTCACCACCATCGACCAGGACCGCAAGGTCGCCACGATCGCCCCCCTCGTGGGCGAGGCGTACGAGCTGCCCTTCGACTACCTGGTCATCGCACTCGGCGCGGTCTCCCGCACCTTCCCGATCCCCGGCCTCGCCGAACAGGGCATCGGCATGAAGGGCATCGAGGAGTCCATCGGCCTGCGCAACCACGTCCTGGAGCAGCTGGACAAGGCCGACTCCACGACCGACGAGGAGATCCGCCGCAAGGCGCTCACCTTCGTCTTCATCGGCGGCGGCTTCGCGGGCGCGGAGACCATCGGCGAGGTCGAGGACATGGCCCGCGACGCGGCGAAGTACTACAAGAACGTGTCCCGTGAGGACATGCGCTTCGTCCTCGTCGACGCCGCCGACAAGATCCTCCCCGAGGTCGGCCCCAAGCTCGGCCTGTACGGCAAGGAGCACCTGGAGAGCCGCGGTGTGGAGATCTACCTCTCCACCTCGATGGACTCCTGCGTGGACGGCCACGTCGTGCTGAAGAACGGCCTGGAGGTCGACTCCAACACGATCGTGTGGACCGCCGGCGTCAAGCCGAACCCGGCGCTCGCCCGCTTCGGCCTGCCGCTCGGCCCGCGCGGCCACGTGGACACCGCTCCCACCCTCCAGGTGCAGGGCACCGACTACATCTGGGCCGCGGGCGACAACGCCCAGGTACCGGACGTCGCCGCCCGCAAGGCCGGTGTCGAGAACGCCTGGTGCCCGCCGAACGCGCAGCACGCGCTCCGTCAGGCCAAGGTCCTCGGCGACAACGTGGTCTCCGGCATGCGGGGCTTCCCGCAGAAGGAGTACAGCCACGCCAACAAGGGCGCGGTCGCCGGTCTGGGTCTGCACAAGGGCGTCGCGATGATCGTCCTGGGCAAGACGAAGATCAAGGTCAAGGGCCGTCTGGCCTGGTACATGCACCGTGGCTACCACGGTCTGGCGATGCCGACCTGGAACCGCAAGATCCGCATCTTCGCGGACTGGACGCTGGGCATGTTCCTCAAGCGCGAGGTCGTGTCCCTGGGCGCCATGGAGAACCCCCGCGAGGAGTTCTACGAGGCGGCCAAGCCGGCCCCGGTCGCGGCCCCGAAGACCGAGGAGAAGGCCAAGGCCTCCTAGCCCGAGCCTGCCCGACGGTCTGCCGAGAACCACCCGAAGGACCTCCCGCCATCCGTGGTGCGGGAGGTCCTTCGGCATTCCCGGGCCGCCCGCAACTGCATGGCCGCTACAGCTTCTTTTGCCCAGTCGTAACTCCTTCGCGGGACTGCGATGCTGCCCTCACGGTGTTTACGTGGTAACCGGCATCCGGGATCGTCGTCTTGGAGGTGTACGCCATGGCCGACGCCGCGTCGCGGCTGAGGAGTGTTGCCGAGCAGGTGCTGGGAGTTCCGCTCCCGGTACGGCTGCGGGCCTGGGACGGATCGCAGGCCGGACCGCCGGACGCCCCGGCGATCGTGATCCGCAACCGCCGTGCCCTGCGTTACATGCTGTTCAAGCCGGGGGAACTGGGCCTGGCCCGGGCCTGGGTCGCCGGCGATCTGGACATCGAGGGCGATCTGTACAGCGCCCTCGCGGTGATGTCCGGACTGATCTGGGAGCGCGGGGAGGACAGCCGTACCCTCGCCCAGGCCCTGCGCGACCCCGAGGTGCGGGCCGCCGCCCGGGAGCTGCTCAGGCTCGCCGGACCGCCGCTCCCGCCGGCCCCGCCCCGCGAGGAGGTGCGCAGACGCGGCCATCTGCACACCCGCCGCAGTGACAAGCAGGCCATCAGCCACCACTACGACGTCGGCAACGACTTCTACGAGATCGTCCTCGGGCCCTCGATGGTCTACTCCTGCGCCTACTGGGAGCAGGACGGCACCCTGGAGACCGCCCAGCGCGACAAGCTGGAACTCGTCTGCGGCAAGCTCGGTCTGAGACCCGGTCAGCGGCTGCTCGACGTCGGCTGCGGCTGGGGCTCGATGGCGATCCACGCCGCCCGCGAGCACGGCGTGAGCGTCGTCGGGGTCACCCTCTCCCAGGAACAGGCCGCGTACGCCCGTAAACGGGTCGCTGACGAGGGTCTGACGGACCGGGTGGAGATCAGGGTCCAGGACTACCGGGACGTCAGGGACGGCCCGTACGACGCCATCTCGTCGATCGGGATGGCCGAGCACGTGGGCGCGGAGAAGTACCTGGAGTACGCGCGCAGTCTGTACGCCCTGCTGAAGCCCGGCGGACGGCTGCTCAACCACCAGATCGCGCGGCGCCCGCAGCGCGACGAGACGGCCTACCACGTGGACCGGTTCATCGACGCCTACGTCTTCCCGGACGGGGAACTCGCCCCGATCGGCACCACCGTCACCCAGCTGGAACTGGCCGGGTTCGAGGTGCGGGACGTGGAGTCGATCCGCGAGCACTACGCCCGCACCCTGCGCCGCTGGGTGGTCAACCTGGAGGCCGACTGGGCACGGGCGGTACGGCTCACCAGCCCCGGGCGGGCCCGTGTGTGGCGGCTGTACATGGCCGCCTCCGCGCTCGCCTTCGAGCGCAACCGGATCGGCGTCAACCAGGTGCTGGCGGTCAGGACCCCCGAGTCGGGTGCGTCGGGACTGCCGCTGCGCAGCCGTACCTGGAACCGGTAGGGCCGCCGGACGGCGAAGGGGCCCCGCACGCGTGGTGCGGGGCCCCTTCGCGGCGTCCGCGGCTACTCGGACTTGATCGCCGCGAGCATGTTCAGCCGGGCCGCCCGCCGGGCCGGCCACAGGGCCGCCAGCACGCCGACCACGCCGGCCAGCACCAGGAAGAGCGCCATCCTGGACCAGGGCAGGACCAGTTCGTAGGTCGGCATCCTCGCGCCGACCAGCTGCCCGGCCGCCCAGCCGAAGAACACGCCCAGGCCGAGACCCAGCACCCCGCCGAAGAGCGAGATGACCAGCGACTCCAGACGGACCATCCGCTTGACCGCCTTGCGGTCCAGGCCGATCGCACGGAGCATGCCGATCTCCTGCTGCCGTTCGAAGACCGACATGGCCAGGGTGTTGATGACACCGAGGACCGCGACGATCACCGCCATCGCGAGCAGGCCGTAGACCATGTTCAGGATCAGCGTGAACGCCTTGGCGATGGAGTCGGACAGGTCCTGCTTGTCCTGGACCTTGATCGCCGGGTTCGAGCCGAGGACCTTCTCCAGCCCGTCCTTGGCCGCGGACGACGCGCCGTCCGCCGTCTTGACCATGACCTGCATGTCGGCGGGGTCGGTCACGTGCGGGGTGAGGGTGGCGTTGTCGAGCATGATCCCGCGGATCACCTCGTTGCCCTCGTAGACCCCGGCGACCGTCATCCGCTGCGCCTTGCCGTCCTCGTAGTGGACGGTGAAGCCGGACCCCGCCTTCCAGCCGTACGACTTGGCGGTGTCGTCGTCCACGACCACGTCCGGGCCGGCGACCCTGAAGGACCCGCTGTCCACCGTGAGGTCGGTCAGCCGGCCGATCTCCGTGCCGTTGACGCCGGTCAGGAACTCGGTCCTGCCGTCGATCCGGGAGATCGCGTTGCGCAGCGGGCTGGAGGCGGTCACGCCGTCGGCGGCCGCGACCTTCTTCGCCACGTCGGGGGAGAGCGCGTTGCCGTTGGCCATCGAGACGATGTAGTCCGCGCGGATCGCCGAGCTCGCCATCTTGTCGATGGACTTCTGCAGGCTGCCCGCCACCACCGTCATGCCGGTGATCAGGGTCAGGCCGATCATCAGCGCCGAGGCGGTCGCGGCGGTACGGCGCGGGTTGCGCACCGAGTTCTGCCGGGCGAGCTTGCCGGAGACGCCGAACCCGCGCAGCAGCGGGGCGGCGGCCGCGATCAGCGGCCGGGACAGGAGCGGGGTCAGGACGAAGACGCCGATGATGAGCAGGACCGCGCCGAGACCCATCGGGGCCTGGCCGTCGCTGCCGCTCATCGTCGTCGCCGCCAGGATGACCGCCACGCCCGCCGCCGAGAACAGGGCGCCGACCGTGTTGCGCAGCACCAGCGACTTGGTGGTCGGGGTGGCGTGCAGGGCGCTCATCGCGGCCACCGGCGGGATCTTCGCGGCCCGGCGGCCGGGCAGCCAGGCGGCCAGCATGGTGATGACGACGCCGACGGCGAGGGCGGCGGCCACCGTGCCGGGGCTGACGACCAGCGGGCCCTCCGGGACGGTCGCGCCGAACGTGCCCATCAGCGCGCGCAGCCCGGCGCCGATGCCGATGCCCGCGACCAGGCCGGCGACCCCGGCCACCGCACCCACCACGAACGCCTCGATCAGCACCGAGCGGGTGACCTGGCGGCGGGAGGCGCCCACCGCGCGCAGCAGCGCCAGCTCCTTGGTGCGCTGGGCGACCAGCATGGTGAAGGTGTTGGCGATGATGAAGGTGCCGACGAACAGCGCGATGCCGGCGAAGACCAGCAGACCCTGGCGCAGGCCGCTCATGCTGCTGGAGATGGCCTCGGCCTGGTCGTCGGCGAGTTCCTGCCCGGTGGTGGTCTCCACGAGCTTCTTCGGCAGCGCCCGGTCCAGCTGGGCCTTGAGGGCTCCCTGGCCGGTGCCGGACTTCGCGGTCACGTCGATCTCGTCGTACGCGCCCTTCTTGCCGAACAGGTGCTGCGCGGTCGCCGTGTCGAACAGGGCGAGGCTGCCGCCGGCCGCGACGTTGCCGTCGTCGGTGGTGAAGATGCCGGCGACGGTGGGCGTCAGGACCGGGCCGTTCACCGAGATGCGCACGGTGTCGCCGACCTCGTAGCCGGCCCGCTCGGCGGTCCTGGAGTCGATCAGCACCTCGTTCGCGCCGCTCGGCGCGTGGCCGCCGGCCAGCGGGTAGCGGGTGTCCTCGGTGCCCCAGTAGTTGCCGCCCTCGGACTGCCAGCCGCCGCCGATCAGCTTGCCGTCCTTGTCGGCGATCGCGGTGAAACCGGAGACGACGCCGATCGCGGAGGCGGCCCCGGGGACCTTCGCGGCCCTGTCGAGCAGGGCCTGGGTGAGGTCGGGGGTCTTGCCGACCTGATCGCCCTTGGAGTCCTGGTACTTGGCCTGAACGGCCACGTCGACGCCGTCGAAGCCCTTGGCGGAGCTGTTCTGGTACGCGTCGGAGATGGTGTTGGTGAAGACCAGGGTGCCGGAGACGAAGGCCACGCCGAGCATCACGGCGAGCACGGTCATCAGCAGCCGGGCCTTGTGAGCGAGGACGTTGCGCAGGGCGGTGCGGAACATCAGCTGGTCCGGCCCTTCGCGTCGAACTCGGGGGCCTGGGGCCGCGCGGCGGAGCCGCTGGTGCCGCCGCCCCCGGGAAGGTGGCGCATGAAGTCGAGGACACCGTCCGCCGTCGGGCGGTACATCTCGTCGACGATCCGGCCGTCGGCGAGGAAGACGACGCGGTCCGCGTAGGCGGCGGCCACCGGGTCGTGGGTGACCATGACGACGGTCTGGCCCAGCTCCCGTACCGAGTTGCGCAGGAAGCCCAGCACTTCGGCACCGGAGCGGGAGTCCAGGTTTCCGGTCGGCTCGTCACCGAAGATGATCTCCGGCCGGGAGGCGAGGGCGCGGGCCACGGCCACGCGCTGCTGCTGGCCGCCGGAGAGCTGCGCGGGCCGGTGGCTCAGCCGGTCCTTCAGGCCGACCATCTGGATGACGCCGTCGACCCACTGCCTGTCCGGTTTCCGCCCTGCGATGTCCATCGGAAGGGTGATGTTCTCCAGTGCGGTCAGCGTCGGCAGCAGGTTGAACGCCTGGAAGATGAACCCGATCTTGTCCCGGCGCAACTTGGTGAGCTGCTTGTCCTTCAGGGAGCCGAGTTCGGTGTCTCCGATCCGCACGGACCCGGAGGAGAAGGTGTCCAGGCCCGCGACGCAGTGCATCAGGGTGGACTTGCCGGAACCGGACGGCCCCATGATCGCGGTGAACTCGGCCTGCCGGAACTCGACGGTGACCCGGTCCAGGGCGACGACCTGCGTCTCACCCTGCCCGTAGATCTTGGACAGCTCCGTGGCGCGAGCGGCCACCGAGGTGGTCCGCCGGTCGGCTGGGGGCACCCCCGGAAGAAGTTTGGGGGAGGGTGTGGTGGACACGGAAGGGCGCTCCTGACGGGACGACGGGGTTCATGGGGACAGGACCATCGTCCCGGCCGCGGCGGCCCGTGTAGTCAGCCGCAGTTCCGGTTCCGGGGGGCGACCACGGGGGGACCGGAGGGCGCCGAGTCATACCTGGGGATGACGGCGGACCCCTAGGCCGGCCCGTCGAGAACAGGTGGAGCCCCCTTGTTCGTACGGTGAAATTCCGTCATTCCCCGTACGCGCGCACCCACCCCGCGTAACGCTATTGGCAAGTGCGGATGGCCCGTTCCGGTGGCTGATGCACCCTCAGACGTCAATAAAATAAGACAACATCGGGTCGCCCGCCCGCTGTTCGGGGGACGCCTCCCGATAGGCTCGGAATCTCGTTGCGGAGCCCATGGCCTGCCCGGATGGTGGAATGCAGACACGGCGAGCTTAAACCTCGCTGCCCCTCGCGGGCGTACCGGTTCAAGTCCGGTTCCGGGCACTTCAACCTGTTCTGTAGCTTACCTGGCGAAACGGCCGAATGGCCGTGTCACTCGCCTCTCGTCGGTGCACCGCTGGTGCCCGCCCTCCCCGGCTTGCCGTCATGGCGCGGACGTGACGGCGTTGAAGAACGGCCGGGACGAGATCACCGCCGGCTGCGGCGTCGTGTGACGGCCGGGCGGCTCCCGTGCGCGGGCCGCACGGGCGGAACGGTTCCACGGGAGGGGCGAGGGCCGGCCCCCGCGGATTCGTCGGCGGCGTCCGGGTGCTTCGGGGCCCGCGGTGGTTCGGGCCGAGGCGCCCGGTCTTCGGCCGTGAAGGGACGCGACACGGGACCCGCCGTCCGTGCTCGCCGGAGCGCGCCCTCCGCGCGGTGACCCGACCCCGGAAAGAGGGGCGAAAATCAGCCTACGTCCGCCGCGTTGGCTTGTTAGGTTCGTGACAACCGGGGGCGGTGGCAGGCGACTGGGAGGTTCTGATGGAAGACACTGCGCCGTTGGACCTGGTGGGGGTGGACCCCGAGGCCGAGAGGGCCTATCGCCACTTGCTGGCGCGCGGCGCGGGGACGGTCGACGACGTGGCCGCCGAGTTCGGGATGACGTACCCGGAGGGGCTGGCGCTGCTGGAGCGGCTGCACGGCTTCGGGCTGGTCAGCCGCCGTACCTCCGGGGAGTTCCTGACCGTCGATCCCCGGCACGCGCTGCGGGTGCTGGTGGAGTCGCGCGAACGGCAACTGGCCTCCGTACGCGAGACGGCAGGGTCGCTCGGCGCGATTTTCGACACCGCGAAGCGGGCCGGGTCCGGCAGCCACGGAACGCTGGTGATCAGCGGGCCGGAGACGGTCGGTGACCGTTACTACCGGCTGAAGCAGGCCGCGCGCACCGAGATCTGCTGCCTGGACCGCCCCCCTTTCCTGCTGGTCCCGAACGGGCCGATCGACGAGGCGGCGGTGGGCCGCGGGGTGCGGGTGCGCGCCGTCTACGCCGCGGCCAGTTTCGCCGCGGACGGCGAGTGGCAGGAGCTGGGCAGCCTGGTGTCACGGGGCGAGGAGGCCAGGATCATCCCGACGCTGCCGATCAAGCTAGCCATGGCCGACCGTGCGGCGGCGATGGTCTCGCTGAGCCTGGATCCCGGGAACACCGAGTGCCTCTACACCGAGTCGCCCCCGCTTCTGGAAGCGCTCGTGGAACTCTTCGAGCGGTACTGGGCGGCCGCCTCCCCCCTGGCCGGCACCTCCGGCCCGGGCGAACCGCGGCCCTCCGCGGCCGATCCCGCGGTGGAGTGCCGCAAACCCACCGACGAGGAACGCAATCTCCTCGCGCTGTTCGCGGCCGGGGTCAAGGACGAGGCGATCGCCCGGCAGTTCGGGATCTCCTCGCGGACCCTACGGCGGCGTATTCAGGACCTCTACGCGGAATTGGGGGCGACCAGCCGCTTCGGTGCAGGGGTGGCGGCGGCTCGCCGGAACTGGGTCTGAGGCGGACGGTCAGTCCCGCCGGAGCCGCAGGTCAGGGCGTTGGGCCTCGGTCAATACGGGTGTCCGGGAAGGTAATTGACGGTACATCAATTGTCGTCAACATGTCCGTAACAAACCGGGGAATTGCGGAGCGCGGAACTGCCGTCTGTCCAGGTGAGGACAATGGCACCCAAGGGACATGACCTCTTCTTTACACCGAGGCAGAAGGGTGGCTGACTACGCACATCTTTCGCACGCCTAGCCTCTTGAGGTCCCCTTGCGCATACCTCCGCCCCCTCGACGCGGGCTGACCGTCGCGGCCGCCGCCCTGGTGGCCCTGGCTACCACGGGGCCGGCCGCGTCGGCCGGGATCCGCACCGCCGGCTCCGCTCCCGCGGCGTCCACCGTCACCGCCGCGTCCGTCACCGCCCGTCCCGATGCCGCCGGTACCGTCACGCTGATCACCGGCGACAGGGTCGAGGTGACCGTCGGTGCCGGCGGTACCACCGCGACCGTGACCGATCCGCAGGGCAGGCCCGGCGGAGCCCATGTCATGTCCGTGGGGTCCGACACCTACGTGTACCCCGACGAGGCCCTGCCCTGGATCGCCTCGGGCGCGCTCGACGAGCACCTGTTCAACGTCACCGAGCTGCTCAAGGACGGTTACGACGACGGCCACAGCGACCGGCTGCCGCTGATCGTCACCTACAGCGGTGCCGACGCGGCCGCCCGCGCGCGCAGCGCGAAAGCCCCCGAGGGCGCGCGCAAGACGCTGACACTCAGCAGCATCACGGGAGCCGCGATCTCCGCCGAGCACGCGCGGGCGGCGGACTTCTGGTCCTCCCTCACCGGCTCGGCCGCCAGGAGCACGGCGGGCGCGGCGCCGTCCGGCCGGCTGACCGGCGGTATCGCCAAGGTGTGGCTGGACGGGAAGGCCAAGGCCACGCTGGCCGACACCACCGCGCAGATCGGTGCGCCCGAGGTCTGGCAGAGCGGGGACACCGGGCAGGGCGTGGACGTCGCCGTCCTGGACACCGGGATCGACGCCGCGCACCCGGACTTCGCGGGGCGGATCGCCGCGTCCCGGAGCTTCGTACCCGACCAGGACGTCACCGACCGCCACGGCCACGGCACCCACGTCGCCTCGACGGTGGCCGGCACCGGCGCCGCGTCCGGCGGCAAGGAGAAGGGCGTCGCCCCGGGTGCCTCGCTGCACATCGGCAAGGTCCTGGACAACGACGGCAGTGGCCAGGACTCCTGGATCCTGGCCGGCATGGAGTGGGCGACCCGCGACCAGCACGCCAAGATCGTCAGCATGAGCCTGGGCGGTGCGCCCACCGACGGCACCGACCCGCTCAGCCAGGCCGTGAACCGGCTCAGCGCGGAGACCGGGGCGCTGTTCGTCATCGCGGCCGGCAACTCCGGTCCCGCGCCCTACAGCATCGGCGCACCGGGCGCGGCCGACGCCGCGCTGACGGTCGGCGCGGTGAACGGACCGGGCAAGGGCGTCGACCAGCTCGCGGCGTTCTCCAGCCGCGGCCCGCGCGTCGGCGACAACGCCGTCAAGCCCGACCTCACCGCGCCAGGTGTCGACATCCTCGCCGCGCGCTCGCAGTACGCGCCCGAGGGCGAGGGCGCGTACCAGACGATGAGCGGCACTTCCATGGCGACGCCCCATGTGGCGGGCGCGGCGGCGCTGCTGGCGGCCGAGCACCCCGACTGGAGCGGGCAGCAGCTCAAGGACGTGCTGGTCGGCACCACCGCGAGCACCGCGAGGTACAGCCCCTACCAGGGCGGCAGCGGCCGGCTCGACATCGCCGCGGCCGTCCGGGCGAGCGTGATCGCCTCCGGCTCGGCGTTCGCCCAGACGCAGTACCCGTACACGTCCGGCCAGACGGTCCGCAAGGACGTCACGTACACCAACACCGCCGACCAGCCGGTCACCTTGACCCTCGGCCTGAGCGCGGCCGGCATCCCCGACGGGCTGTTCACCCTCACCACCGACCAGCTGACGGTACCCGCGCACGGCTCGGCCGCCGTCGGCGTCGTCACCCACCTCGACCTGGCCGCGGACGACGCCGCCTACACCAGCCGGCTCACCGCGACCGGCCCCGACGGCGCGGTCCTCGCCCGTACCCCGGTCGGCGTGAACAAGGTGGGCCGGCGGGTCTCCCTGTCGGTCGACTCGAAGGACCGCAAGGGCGCGGGGCTGCCCGGCATGCTCGTGCTGAAGGACGTCGACCGGAACACGCTTCCCCAGGTGTACGACGTCGACTCCTCCGGCAAGCTCGACCTCAGCCTGGTCCCGAGCAACTACGCGGCCTGGATGTACGCCGACGTACCCGGCGTCGACGGCACCCACACCCTCGGCCTCGGCCTGTTCTCCGCGCCGCAGATCGACCTGAACGAGGACCAGTCGCTGCGCTTCGACGCCGCCGGCCTCCACCGGGCCGCGGCGCTGACGCCGCAGCCCACCGCCAACAGCTTCATGCGGGTCGACCAGTACCGGTCGAACGGCGATCTGTACCCGTTCATGGACAGCTACATGCCGGAGTACTGGCGGTACGACAGCCTCTGGGCGGCACCGACGCCCAAGGTGACGCACGGCGCGTACACCTTCACCACGCGCTGGCGGCAGACACAGCCCCCGCTCACCCTCTCGCTGGGTTCCCAGACCTACGACAGCGCCGTGGTGCAGAGCATGTCGCCCGTACTGCCCGAGGGCAGCGGCGCGTACCGGGCCGTCTGGGCCGGGGACGGCACGGCGGCGGAGTTCGCGAAGGTCAAGGTCCGCGGCCAGGTGGCGGTCGTCCGCCGCAGTGACTCCGTGTCCGCCCCCGACCAGGCCGCCGCCGCGGCGAAGGCCGGTGCGAAGCTGCTGCTGATACTCAACGACGGCTACGGCAGGCTGGACCCGTGGGCCGACCTGCCCGACGCGGCCCCGCTGCCGGTGGCCTCGCTCGGCACCGACGACAGCGTCCGGCTGCGCGACCGCATCGGACGGTCCGGACCGGGATCGCTCAGGGTCGTCTCGCACCCCCACCCGCGGTACCTGTACGACCTGGTCCGGCACTACGACGGCGCGATCCCGCGGACGCTGACGTACCGGCCCGGCCCGGACGAACTCGCCAGGATCGACGACTCGTTCCGCGACACCAAGCAGGGCGAGGCCGTCGAGTCCCGTGACGACCTCTCCGTCGGCACCAGGCGGCCCATGCTCGGCCGGCCGGTCCCGGTCGCGGCGCAGGGCGCGCTCACCTCGTGGGTCACGGCGGCTCCCGGTGTCGAGTGGGTCTCCGGCGCGGGCATGGCGGATCTCGGCCAGGGCGGCGCACCGCGTTCGTACAAGGGGCGCAGCACGTCCCGGGAGACCTGGTTCTCGCCCGTCCAGCACCCGCGCCTGCTCAACGACTCCGTCAACACGGCGCCCTTCAGGGTCGGCGACATCATCAGCTCGTCGTCGGTGAGAGCCTGGGGCGACTCCGGCGGCCACGCGGGCGTGGTGTGGGCCGACGGGGACACCTCGAAGGTCTCGCTCTACCAGGGCGGCCGGCTGCTCGGCGAAACGGCCAACGAGGGGATCTTCGGCGTCGAGGGCCTGCCCACGCAGGCGCTGCCCTACCACCTGGTGGTGGAGGGGAACCGGAACGTGCCGGGCCGGCCGTACTCGACCCGCACCCGCACGGACTGGGGATTCACCTCGGGCACCGCGGACGTCACCGTCCTGTCGCCCCTGCCGCTCGTCCAGCTGGACTACGCGGTGAGCACCGACCTGTCCGGCCGGGCCGGACGGCGGGCAGCGGTGTCCGTCACGCCCTCGCACCTCGCGGGCGCTGCCGGCGCCGGCGCCATCCGCACCGTGACCCTCGACGTCTCCTACGACGACGGGGTGACCTGGCACCGGACCACGCCGCGTCGGCAGGGCTCGGCCTGGACGGCGACGCTGAACGCCCCGTCCAAGGCCCGCTTCGCGAGCCTGCGCGCGGTCGCGAAGGACGCGAAGGGCAACACGGTGGACCAGACCGTGATCCGCGCCTTCGGCATCAAGTAGGGCCGCCAGAACGGTCTGTGAGCCCCTGTCCGCCTCCGGGCGGGCAGGGGCTCCGTCGTCCGCGGCGTCGGCTCACCCCTCGTAGACGGTCAGGACCGCGCCGTCGACCTCGATGCGGCGGCCCGCTCGCATGCCGTTGCGGCGCAGCGCGCGCAGGCACTCCTCGAAGAGGGTGAGTTCGCCGGCGTCCAGGATGGCGGCGGCCAGGTCCAGCAGCTCGCTCACCGAGGCGTCGGTCAGTACCTCGGGCAGTTCCCCGGACAGCAGGACGACGGACTCACCGTCGGGTCCCCGGACCACGGCCGTCGCCGGTCCGCCGTGCACGAACAACACATTTCCCCCTGAGAGCCCGTGGTCGTGCGGCTCTCGCGTCCCGGGCAGAACGAGAGACTAGTCCTGGATCTTCACGGTTTCGTGCGGAGTCGGATTCTTTTTCCGACTTGGCGAAAGACAGTCCGAGAGCGTTCGAGGAGCGGTCCGGCGGCGGACCGGAGACGGTCCCCCCCCCGGGACGGCGGCGAGGCGGTCCGGAAGGTCCCGGACCTGGTCCGGAGACGGTCCGGACGCGGTCACTTGTCCTTGGCGGGTCTGGAGGAACGGTCCAGCAGGGACTCCACCAGGGCGGTGACGTGGCGGCGGTCGTCCGCCGACAGCTTCTGGACGCTCGCGATGAGCAGCGCGACCTCGGGGTCGGCGGCGGCCGCGCCGTGCGGTTCGTTCGGTTCCGCGCCCGGCGAGGTGTCGTACACGTGGATCCCGCACGCCTCGGCGGCAGCCCGGCGCACGCTCTCCAGCGGGAGCTCCAGCCCTTTGGCCAGGCCCTCCAGGGTGCTCGCCTGGGGCATGCGGACCACCCGCTCGGTGGTGGCCAGGTGGTGGACGGTGGAGCGGGGGACGCCACCGCGCCGCGCCACGTCACCGTAGGACCAGCCCTTGCGGTCGAGGTGCTCACGGATCAACTGCTGCAGTGCGTTGGCCACTGACCGTCACTTCCTGCTCGCCACCTGCGGAGTCCGTCATGTCGCGCCGATTCTACGGTCGTCGCCCCGATCGGCCGAGAGGGTGATTTCCCGAACGGGTTGCGCGGGGGGTCTCCGAGGGCCTAGTGTCCAATCTCGTTGGACAGCACGTCCGACCAGATTGGACAGAGTCCGGGGGGAACCTGACTCGGTCCGATCGGAAATGTCTATCCCTGAGGGGGAAGCGATCATGATGGACGCCCATGAGCTCGAGGCCGAGTCCGCGGAGCTGCTGCCGGGTCGTGAGGCCCTGGGCAAGCTGAAGTTCGGCTTCGGCAAGACGGTCAACGTCACCAAGCACGTCGCCAACATCAGCGCCGCCAACGAGTCCGCCGCGCTGAACGACCACTCGTCGTGGTCGGTGGCCGACTCCGGCGCCGCCCAGAGCATCAACGTCCACCAGTAACACCGTGCCGGCGCACGGCGCCGGTGCCCGCCTCGACCTCATCGCGCAGGAAACGAAAGGACATCCGTCATGAGCATGGACATGAACGAGCTGGAGAACGAGTCCGCCGAGCTGCTGCCGGGCCGCGAGGCCCTCGGCAAGCTGAAGTTCAGCTTCGGCAGGACCGTCAACGTGACCAAGCACGTCGCCAACATCGAGGCGTCCAACCAGTCCGCCGCGCTGAACGACCACTCCGCGTGGTCGTCGGCCAGCTCGTCCGCCGCGCAGACGATCAGCGTCACCCAGTAGTCCCCGGGAGCGCCACCGCCGTCGCCCCGGCGGTGGCGCTCGCGGCCGGCGCCGGCCGGGCGCCAGAGGGGGGAACTGCATGCGGGATCCGGGGGGAGACCACACATGACGGTGCTCGGAGACGGGACCGCCGCACTGTACGACACGGGCCCGGTGCCCGGACCCGGCGGCTGGCCGGTCACCTACGAGCAGGTGGCGACGGGCAACCTGCCGGTGATCGACCCGCCGTCGCCGGCCCCGCGGCTGAGCGCGGGACTGCGGCTGCACGGCGAGTACCAGGGGTCGGGATTCACCGAGCCCAAGTACATCGCCCGTCGGGGGGACGGGCAGGTCGTGCAGCTGTCCAGGCTGCTGTACCTGGTGGCGTCGTCGGTCGACGGCGTCCGCGATGCCGAGGCCATCGCCCACCGGGTCAGCGCCCGCTTCGGCCGCGAGGTCAGCGGGGAGAACATCCGCTTCCTCGTCGAGAAGAAGCTCGAACCGCTGGGCGTGACGGTCCCGGAGGGGCAGGAGGACGACGAGGTCGACGCCCCGCGCTCCGACCTGCTGCTCGCCCTCAAGGGCCATCGGGTGATCTTCGACGAGCGGCGTACGGCGAAGATCGCCCGTTCGCTGACCTGGCTGCACCGACCGGTGGTGGTGGCCCTGGTGCTGGCCTCGGTCGTCGCACTGGACGTCTGGCTGTTCGGGTTCTTCGGGGCGATAGAACCCGTCCTGCAGGTGCTCGACCAGCCCGTCCTGATCCTGGTCGTCTTCGCGCTCACCGTGGCCTCCCTCGTCTTCCACGAGTTCGGCCACGCCTCCGCGTGCAGATACGGCGGAGCCCGCCCCGGCTGTATCGGGTGCGGGCTCTTCCTCATCTGGCCCTCGATGTACACCGACGTCACCGACGTCTACCGGATCGGCCGGGCCGGGCGGCTGCGCACCGACCTCGGCGGCGTCTACTTCAACATCGTCTTCATGCTGGCCATGGCCGGTGCCTACTTCGCCACCGGGGCGCAGTTCTTCCTGGCCACCGTCTACCTCGGGCACTTCGAGATCCTGGAACAGCTGATGCCGGCCGTACGGCTGGACGGCTACTACATCCTCGGCGACCTGGCCGGGGTCCCGGACCTGTACGGCAAGATCAAGCCGATCCTGCTGTCGCTGGTGCCGGGGCCGCGGGGGGACAAGGCCCGCACGGAGGTCGCCGGGCTGAAGAAGTCGGCGCGCACCATCGTCGCCACCTGGGTGCTGACGATGGTCCCGCTGATCATCGGTGAACTCGGGTACGCACTGTGGAACCTGCCGCGGATCCTCACCACCATGACCCGCTCCCTGACCGAGCAGCTCGTCGGCACGGGCTCGGCGTTCGTGGACGGGAAGATCGTCGAGGGACTGGTCGGGACCATCGGCAGCGTGATGCTGCTGTGCCCGATGGCCGGCGTCGTCTATCTGTCCGTGAAGATCGGCGGGCGGATCATCCGGGCCGCGAAACGCACCACGCAGGGGCGGCCCAGGCTGCGGCTCGTGATCTGCGCGCTCGCTCTCGCCGGACTCACGGGTCTCAGCTACGCCTGGATGTCCGGGGTGACCCCGAAGCCGCTGCCCAAGCAGCCGCCGATCGCGCCGATCCTCCAGCCGGGCGTGCCGACCGAGGCACCGCCGGCCCGGCAGGCCGACACTCCGGACCGTCCGACGGACTCCGGCAGCCCGTCGGACCCGGCGGCCGGTGCGCCGGACGACTCGGCCGCGGCGAGCGCCGGTCCTTCGCCGGCGGAGTCCTCGCGCCAGGCCTCCGCCGCGGCGTCGCCGTCCGCCTCCGTGTCCGGCCGATCCGGCGGGGATGCCTCCGGGTCGCCGGTGCCGTCCGGCGGGGGAACGGTCGCCGATCCGGTGCCCTCGCCGTCCGACGGACCCGGCACGACGGAGCCCGCGCCGTCGCCCACGCCGTCGGAGAGCATCCCGGTGTCCGCGACGCCCAGCCTGTCCCCGCCGCCGGCCAGCGACCCGGCCAGTCCGCCCCCGGCCTCGTCCTGACCGGCGGTCCCGGGCCGTCGTACGGCCGTCGAACCACCTTCCGCAGAAGCACTGGAGCACTGGAGCATCCATGAGCAGTCACCGAAAACCACGCACCACCTCAGGTCCGCTCACCCGGCGGGCCGTCCGGATCGGCCTGTTCGCCGCCGGGGTCGCCGGTGCGGCCGCCGCCGTGCCCGCGCAGGCGGCCACCGCCGTGCCGCATGCCGCGGTCGCCTCCGACCACGTCTTCAGCCACGCCGACCGGGGCCACCACACCCAGGTCCGGGACTCGTTCACGGTCCGTCAGTTCGGCAAGGTCAACGCCGCCGCCGTGCGCAACCAGGCCAACGCCGTCTCGGCCGGCTGCTCGGCCGACGACCACTGCCGTTCGGTCGCGCTGTCCTTCCAGATCGTCACGGTCGCCGGGGAGCACACGCGGCTGAACGCGGTGAACCTCAGCGACGCCGCCAACAAGGAGTGCACGGGCTGCCAGACCCTGGCCGGCGCCTACCAGTTCGTGGTCGCCACGCCCGACCCGCTGCTGCTCGACGCCGCCGCGCGGGGCAAGCTCGCCGACATCCACCACCGGCTCGACGAGCTGACGCGCTCCACGCTGCCCGCCGACGAACTGCGTACGAAGGCCGACGGGCTCGCCGCGGAGGTCACCACCGTGCTGCACGACGCGGTCGCGAACGCCCCGAAGGGCAACCCGCACAAGGACGTCACCATGCACCGGCACCTGGACGGCTGGCCGGGCCGCTGACCCCCGTCCCACCGTCGCACGCACCGGCCGCCCGGCCCACCCCGCCTCAGGCGGGCCGGGCGGCCGGCCGCGTGCCGACGGACCCCAGGCGCGCACCATTGACAGGGTGTGGGCGCGGACGGAGACTCGGCGTGTCTAAGTGAAGGAAATTTCACCAGACGAACCAGGTGGCCCGGCGAACTCCCGGGTCCCCGAAGCCGGCGACGACGCCCCGTCCACGGAAGGAACGACCCGATGCGCACCACCGTCGGCATCATCGGAGCCGGACCCGCCGGGCTCCTGCTCGCCCGGCTGCTGCACAACGCCGGCATCGACTCGGTCGTCCTGGAGAGCCGCGACCGCTCCTACGTGGAACACCGCCAGCGCGCCGGGATCCTGGAGCAGGGCACGGTGGACGTGCTGCGCGCCGCCGGTGCCGGGGCGCGCATGGACCGCGAGGGCCTGCGCCATGACGGCATCGAACTGCGGTTCGCCGGGCAGCGCCACCGCGTGGACTTCCCCGGCCTCACCGGCGGCCGGTCCGTGATGGTCTACGCGCAGACCGAGGTCTGCAAGGACCTCATCGCGCTCCAGCTCAAGGAGGGCGGTCCGCTGCTCTTCGAGGCGGAGGCGGTGGCGGTGGAGGGCGCCGAGGGAGGCCGGCCGCGGGTGCGGTTCCGGCACGAGGGCCGGGAGGACGTGCTGGAGTGCGCGTACGTCATCGGCTGCGACGGCTTCTGGGGGGTGGCCCGGAACGTGTTCCCCGCATCCCTCTCCCGGGTCTTCGAGCGCACCTACCCGTATGCCTGGCTGGGCATCCTCGCCGATGTCGCCCCCTCTCACGACGAACTGGTATACGCCCGCCACGACCGCGGTTTCGCCCTCCTGTCGATGCGCTCCGCGTCCGTCTCCCGCCTCTACCTCCAGGTGCCGGCCGGCACGGATGCCGAGGAGTGGAGCGACGAGGCGATCTGGGACGAGCTGGAGCGGCGCTTCGGGACCGACGACGACTGGTGCCTGGAGCGCGGGCCGATCACCCAGAAGTCGGTCACGCCCATGCGGTCGTACGTCCACGAGCCCATGCGGCACGGCCGGGTCTTCCTCGCCGGGGACGCCGCCCACATCGTGCCGCCGACCGGGGCCAAGGGGCTCAATCTCGCCGTCGGGGACGTCGTCACCCTCGCCCGCGCCCTCGCCCACGAGCGGCAGACGGGCTCGCCCGAGCTCCTGGAGACCTACTCGGCGACCTGCCTGCGCCGGGTCTGGCAGGCCGAGCGGTTCTCCTACGACATGACGACCCTGCTCCACCGCGGCCCCGAGGACGCCCCCTTCGACGCCCGGCTCCAGCTGGCCCGGCTCGGCCGGATCACCTCCCACCGGGCGGCCGAGACGGACCTCGCGGAGGCGTACACGGGCTTCCCTCTGGACGGCTGAGGCATATCTCCGGCCGGTTCCGGCCGTGTCGCGGCCCCGTCATGGAATGAAGCCCTCCGTGGCCGGGAATGAGGGGTCCGCGTAGCGTGTTGCGCAGCACGACGAGGGAAAGATCCTCCCCAAGTACGAGGGTCGTTCTTTTGCCAATCCATTACTCTTGATGCCAAGGCCTCGCAAGGCGGCCATGGAGGAGTGAAATGAGGAGCAGTAACCCGGTCTTCTCGCGACGGGGGTTCAGCCGCGACAACGGCTACGCGGGCTTCAACACCGCGCCGCAGGCCGGGTACTCGCAGGGCAACCCGTACGCGCAGAACCCGTACGCGAACAACCCCTACGCCCAGCAGGACGTCCAGCAGGGCGCCCCGCCGCAGGCCCCGGCCACCACCGGCCGGATGACCATGGACGACGTGGTCCTGCGCTCGGCGACGACGCTGGGCACGGTCGCGGTCGGCGCGGCCCTCGCCTGGGCGCTGCTGCCGATCTCCACCACCAGCTACGGCCTGGCCTTCGGCTCCGCCATCGTGGCGATGGTCCTGGCCCTGATCCAGAGCTTCAAGCGCACCCCGGTGCCCGCGCTGATCCTGGGATACGCCGCCTTCGAGGGCGTCTTCCTCGGCGTGATCAGCGAGATGTACAACAGCCGGTGGAGCGGCGCCCCGTTCCAGGCGGTGCTCGGCACGATGGCGGTCACGGCCGCGACCCTGCTGGTCTACAAGGCCGGCTGGATCCGCGTCACCGCCCGCTACGCCCGCGTCGGCATGGCCATCGCGATCGCCTTCGTTCTGGTGATGGCGGTCAACCTGCTGCTGGTCGCGTTCGGCGTCGCGGAGAACGGCGGGCTGCGCAGCTTCGGCCCGCTCGGTGCGATCGTCGGCATCATCGCGATCCTGCTCGGCGCGTTCTTCCTGACCCTCGACTTCAAGCAGATCGAGGACGGCATCGCGTACGGCGCCCCGAAGAACGAGGCCTGGCTGGCCGCGTTCGGCCTCACCCTGACGCTGGTGTGGATCTACGTCGAGATGCTGCGCCTGGTGGCGATCTTCAGCAGCAACGACTAGCGCCCGTAAGGGAGCAAGCGAACCGAGAAGGGCCCCGGGGCACCCCTGGGGCCCTTTCCCGTCCCTGCTTCTCGTCTGTGCGCGCCTAGAGAAGTTTGCGCGCGGCCCTCCTCAGGTCGTACTCATGGATCAACGCCTTCGCGTGGCCGTACGCGAGATTGTGCTCGTGGCGGAGCCAGCTGACCTTCTCCTCGAAGCGGAAGAGGGACGGGCCTTCGGCCACGGTGCGCAGCCAGTCGGACACTTCACGACCGGTGCAGTGGGGGATGCGGGCGAGCATGTTGCGATGGGTCTCCTCGGAGAAGACTTGGGACATCGGCGCCTCCGGTGCGCAAAGGGGGTTGTAGCCGGTCCTTCACGCCACCGTGCCTGAGTGTTGGCGTGTTGGCAACAGTCGGGACAGGACAGCCGACGCCAGGCGTTACGCTCACGGCGTGGTTGATACGACGCCTCTTACCCGTGCCGTGGAGCACTTCGCAGACAAGTTGAGGGCGGCGCCGCAGAGCCGGTTGCAGAGGGGAGCGGCCGCGGAGGCGCTTGCGCTGGCCAGGCGGTTGGCCGACTGGGCGCAGGACGTCGAGGATCCGGGCGGTCAGGCCCGGGAGATGCCGGACGCGGGGATGTTCGCGGTCGCCGACCAAATCACCGTGGCCGGGAACGACTTGGCGATCGTCCTGGAGAGCGACGCGGAGGTCGACGACGCGGTACGCCTGGTGGAGGAGGCGCAGAAGAAGGCGGGGGTGTGAGGGCCGGGGGTGCGCGTTGCCGGGTGCGGCCGTCCTGGCTGGTCGCGCAGTGCCCCGCGCCCCAGAAAGGCGCGCGGGGAACTGCGCCAACAACCCCCACGGTCCCGCACCCGGCGGCGTGCCCGTGCCCTCAACGCCTCACAGCGACGCTATGACCCGGTCCGCCAGGATGTACACGTTCTCCTCGCCGCACGCGAACGTCAGCGTGTAGGCGCCGGAGATCCCGGACCCGCCCAGCAGGTACGGCGTCTCGCCCGCGTTCAGCGCAGCGGCCAGCCGTTCCGCCGTCTCCCGGTGCCCCGGCGTCATGCACAGCGTGGTGCCGTCGGCGAAGACGTAGACGTCCAGCGTGCCCAGCGGCCCCGGGCGCACGTCGGAGAGCTCGACCTGCAACTCGGCCAACTGCTCGAGCGTCGCCACCGTGCGCTCGTGGTCGTTCACCACCGGCGACTGCACCGGCACGAAGTCCGGGTGGGACGGGTGCCGGCGGCGCGCCGCGGCCAGCTCCGGCGACTCGGTGCCGGCGCTCCCGGCGAAGTCGTCGGTCTCCGTCGCCTGCTCGGCGACCGGCTCCAGGCCCACGAAGTCGCTGTGCCGGGGCAGGAACGGCTCACCGTCCGCCAGGCCCAGCAGCGACGGCGTGTCGGAGGCGTCCCGCGCCTCCTGCGCGGCCCAGAAGGCCCGTGCCTCGGCCAGCTCGCGCTCCCGCTCCTCGGCCAGTGCCTCGGCGACGGCGGCCCGTATCTGCTCGGCGTCCGCATGACTGCGGGCGGCCGGCAGCAGCGCGCGCATCGCGGCGGCCTGGTTCTGAGCAAGCTGGGTGTGCAGCTCGGCGACCTGACGGCGCAGCTTCAGCACGGTGCGCAGGACAGCGACGCCCACGGCGCCCGTGGCGGCCGTGGTGAGCAGCAAGGCGATCGGCATGGCGCTCACTGACGTACTCCCGGTTCAAAGTCGACCCCCGACTTCCTACATCAGCTTGAAGGGTGGACTATCAACCTGTCAGTGCGTAACGTCACGAAATGGACAGGACTTTGGCTGGCGCATCTGCCCCGACGGCCACACTGACCTGCGGCGATATGTCCACGGAGGGAGATAGGTCACATCCTGGGGGAGATTGGATCACAAATCGGCCCGGCGTTCGGGGCTTTCTCGAACACCGGGCCGTGGCGTCACGTTGGGTCCCGTGACGGTTACTCAGGGACTCAGCTGAGGCGCTCGATGACCATGGCCATGCCCTGGCCGCCGCCGACGCACATCGTCTCCAGGCCGAACTGCTTGTCGTGGAACTGGAGGGAGTTGATGAGCGTGCCGGTGATGCGGGCGCCGGTCATGCCGAAGGGGTGGCCGACGGCGATGGCGCCGCCGTTCACGTTCAGCTTCTCCAGCGGGATGTCCAGGTCGCGGTAGGAGGGGATCACCTGGGCGGCGAACGCCTCGTTGATCTCGAACAGGTCGATGTCGTCGACGGTCAGGCCGGCGCGGCCGAGGGCCTGCTTGGAGGCCTCCACCGGGCCGAGGCCCATGATCTCGGGGGAGAGGCCGGTGACGCCGGTCGACACGATCCGGGCGAGCGGGGTGAGGCCGAGCTCGCGGGCCTTGGTGTCGGACATGATGATCACGGCGGCCGCGCCGTCGTTCAGCGGGCAGCAGTTGCCGGCCGTGACCAGGCCGTCGGGGCGGAAGACCGGCTTCAGACCGGAAACGCCCTCCATGGTGACGCCGGCACGCGGGCCGTCGTCCTTGCTCACGACCGTGCCGTCGGGCAGGGTCACCGGGGTGATCTCGCGCTCCCAGAAGCCGTTCTTGATGGCTTCCTCGGCGAGGTTCTGGGAACGGACGCCGAACTCGTCCATGTCCTGGCGGGTGACGCCCTTGACGCGGGCCAGGTTCTCGGCGGTCTGGCCCATCGCGATGTACGGGTCGGGGACCAGGCCGTCCTCGCGCGGGTCGTGCCAGGTGGAGCCGGTGGACGCGGCGGTGGCGGCGGTACGGGCCTGCGCCTCGGCGAAGACCGGGTTGGTGGTGTCCGGGAGGCCGTCGGAGCTGCCCTTGACGAACCGGGAGACCGTCTCGACGCCGGCCGAGATGAACACGTCGCCCTCGCCGGCCTTGATGGCGTGCAGCGCCATGCGGCTGGTCTGGAGGGACGAGGAGCAGTACCGGGTGATCGTGCAGCCGGGGAGATGGTCCATGCCCATCTGCACGGCGACGATCCGGCCGAGGTTGTAACCCTGCTCGCCGCCGGGGAGGCCGCAGCCGAGCATCAGGTCGTCGATGTCCTTCGGGTCCAGCTCGGGGACCTTGGCGAGGGCGGCCTGAATGATCGTGGCGGTGAGGTCGTCCGGGCGCAGGTCCTTCAGGGAGCCCTTGACGGCACGGCCGATCGGGGAACGGGCGGTCGAGACGATGACGGCTTCTGGCATCTCACGGCTCCAGTGGCGTGCGGGGACTGACAGGGCTGCTTGGGAAGTTACCCGTACGTATGGGGTTGGTCATCGGTAGCGCGGTGTGACACTGGCCGCACTTTCTAAGCGCTTGCTTGGGCGGGGTGCGGTGCGGTGCCCGTCGGGTGCGGGACCGCCGTGGCTGGTCGCACGGTTCCCCGCGCCCCTCACGGGGGCGCTGCCGGTACCCGGCATTCCCCGGCCCCGGCCCGCCGTGCCCTACTCGGACGTGCCCGCCCTCGACCTCGCCTCCTCGGAGGCCGGGCCGGTGGGGAGGGCGGGCGGCTCCACGTGCCGGCGCCGGCGGCGCTTCAGCAGGGCCCACGGTCCCCGCGGCCCCGTCGGCATCGCCGCCGTGACCTCCGTGCCGGCCTCGGCCGCCGCCTCCGCCGCCGCACGGGCGACCGGGAGGAAACCCTCGCGGCGGGTGGCGTCGGGGCGCTCCTCGTCCGCCGGCCACAGGCCGAGGGCCGCGCAGACCGTGGGGAGCACCGCCATCGCCGCCGTGGCGTACCCCTCCGCCGAGGGGTGGTAGTTGTCGGGGCCGAAGAGCTCGCGGGGGTTGGCCGCGAACTCGGGGCCCAGCAGGTCGCCCAGCGACACCGTGCGGCCGCCCTGCTCCACCGTGCCGATCGTCTGCGCCGCCGCCAGCTGGCGCGACGCCCGCCGGGCCAGCCAGCGCAGCGGCTGCCGTACCGGCTCGATCGTGCCCAGGTCGGGACAGGTGCCGACCACCACCTCCGCGCCCGCCGTGCGCAGCCGGCGAACCGCGGCCGAGAGGTGACGCACCGAGCGGGTCGGCGGCATGCGGCGGGTGACGTCGTTCGCGCCGATCATGATCACGCAGACGTCGGGGACCGGCGAGGCCGAGCCGAGGACCAGCGCCACCTGGCGGTCCAGGTCGTCGGACTGGGCGCCGGGCAGGGCCACGTTGGTGAGCTCGACCGGGCGTTCGGCCACCGCCGCGAGGCCCGACGAGAGCAGCGCGCCCGGGGTCTGCGCGGCCCGGTGCACACCCTGCCCCGCCGCCGTGGAGTCGCCGAGCATCGTCAGGCGCAGCGGAGGTTCACCGGTGCCGTACGCGTCGCCGTAGCGGCCGTCCGCCACCGGTACCCGGCCGCCGCTGTTGCCGTTGCCCACCGCCGTCCTGGCCATCCGCACCTCGGCCAGCACCAGACCCACCGCGGCCGCGCCGACCAGCCCGACCCCGCCGCCGCCGTACGCCGCCCCGGCCGCGATCCGCCGGGCCACCCGCGCCCTCGACATGTTCGTCATGCGCCGCCGCCACCTCCTCGTTGCCGCTCATCCACTCCTTGCCCCGTACAGGCCGTGCGTCAATCTCAACGGGGAGTGAACCTCCGGATCGGGTCGCGGGAAAGGCCCTAGGCTGGCGACACCACCAGGACCACCCCTTTTGCAAGCAACCGGAGACAACGGTGCGATTCCACGACTCGATGATCAGCCTCGTCGGCAACACCCCGCTGCTGAGGCTCAACAGTGTCACCCAGGGCATTCAGGCCACCGTGCTCGCCAAGGTCGAGTACTTCAACCCGGGCGGTTCCGTGAAGGACCGCATCGCCCTGCGGATGATCGAGGCCGCCGAGAAGAGCGGGGAGCTTCGGCCCGGGGGCACCATCGTCGAGCCGACCAGCGGAAACACCGGAGTCGGGCTGGCGATCGTGGCCCAGCAGAAGGGGTACAAGTGCATCTTCGTGTGCCCCGACAAGGTCAGCACCGACAAGATCAACGTGCTGCGGGCGTACGGCGCCGAGGTCGTCGTCTGCCCCACCGCCGTCGACCCGGAGCACCCGGACTCGTACTACAACGTCTCCGACCGGCTCGTCCGGGAGACCCCGGGCGCCTGGAAGCCTGACCAGTACTCCAACCCGAACAACCCCCTCTCGCACTATCACTCGACCGGCCCCGAGCTGTGGGAGCAGACGGAGGGGAAGATCACCCATTTCGTGGCGGGCGTGGGCACCGGCGGCACCATCTCCGGGACCGGCCGCTACCTGAAGGACGCCAGCGACGGCCGGGTGCAGGTCGTCGGCGCCGACCCGGAGGGCTCCGTGTACTCCGGCGGGTCCGGCCGGCCGTACCTGGTCGAGGGCGTCGGTGAGGACTTCTGGCCCACCGCCTACGACCGGACCGTGGCCGACGAGATCGTCGCGGTGTCCGACAAGGACTCCTTCCAGATGACCCGGCGGCTGGCCAAGGAGGAGGGCCTGCTGGTCGGCGGCTCCTGCGGAATGGCGGTCGTGGCCGCGCTGCGGGTGGCCGAGCGGCTTGGCCCGGACGACGTCGTCGTCGTCCTGCTGCCGGACAGCGGCCGCGGCTACCTGAGCAAGATCTTCAACGACGAGTGGATGGCCGACTACGGCTTCCTGGAGGACGAGGGCCCCAGTGCCCGCGTCGCCGACGTGCTCAGCGACAAGGCCGGCGGCTCCATCCCCTCCCTCGTCCACATGCACCCGGAGGAGACCGTCGGGGAGGCCATCGAGGTGCTGCGCGAGTACGGCGTCTCGCAGATGCCGGTCGTCAAGCCGGGCGCCGGGCACCCGGACGTGATGGCCGCCGAGGTCGTCGGCTCGGTCGTCGAACGGGAGCTGCTCGACGCGCTGTTCAGCAAGCGCGCCTCCCTGGAGGACCCGCTGGAGAAGCACATGTGCGCGCCGCTGCCGCAGGTCGGCTCCGGCGAGCCGGTCGGCGACCTGATGTCGGTGCTGGGCGCGGCCGACGCGGCGATCGTCCTCGTCGAGGGCAAGCCCAAGGGCGTGGTCAGCCGTCAGGACCTGCTGGCGTTTCTCGCCAAGGGCGGCAAGCACTGACGAACGTCCGGTGAACCGGCCGTGACACCGGGGAACTTGCCGTCCCGCGTCCGAGCGGTGGACTTCGCGGAAGTGGTACGAGCGTGTCACGTCCACGCAGCACACGCTTAACACGGGTCCGGCACATTGGTGGATGTCGGCAGGGCGGGAGCGGCTCCCCGCCTCGGCCGACACCGAACGTCCAAGGACCTCCGGAGCGGCTCCCGGACCTCCATGGACGCCTGGACGTGCCAGCCCGGCCCTGACCCGGCTCGCGTCCCTCGCGGGGACCGCCGTCGTCCCGCCCCCCGGTAACGGGGGTGCGGCGGTCCCCGCGCATTACTCTTCCCGGCTCTTCCCGGTACGCCGCTTCTCCCGGCCCGGTTCAGCCGGTCGTCGCCCAGCTCCCCAGCAGCGAAAGCCGCTCAGCCGTCCCCGAGCCCGGTTCCGGGGTGTATGCCACGATCGTCCGGTCCGGGGGCGTCGGGACCGTGAGGGTCTCGTAGGGGAGGGTGAGCAGGCCCGCCACCGGGTGCTGGATGCGCTTCACGCCGTACGCGCACTCCTTGACCTCGTGGTCCGCCCACAGGCGGCGGAAGTCCGCGCTCTTCATGGACAGTTCGCCGACCAGTGCGGCCATGCGGGCATCGTCGGCTGCGTCAGGTGGTCGTGCTGCCGATCCGTCAGGTGTGAGCGCAGCGCCGGGTCCGGCCGGTCACATCCCGTCCCGGCCGCCCCGGCCGCCCCGGCCGAACATGCCGGGGTTCAGGCGGACGGCCTGGGCCACGTTGATGCCGACGATGCCCACCCAGGCGGCCACCAGTCCCGGCAGGTGCGCGATGCCGCCGCCGATCGCCGACAGCGGGATCGCCAGCACCAGTGACACGATCCCGAAGCCGAACCGCTCACCCCAGGAGTCGCTGCCCTTGGCGCCGCGCGAACCCCGGGCCTGCTGCATCTGCTGCTCGGCCAGGGTCCTGCGTAGCCGGCGCTCGACCGCGCCGTCGATGCGCTGGTCGATCTTCTCCAGGAAGGAGTCGGCCAGCTCCGACTCGTACTCGGGCCCCAGATCCCTGCGGGCGTGCAGGGTGGCGGCGAGTTCCTTCTTCAGGTCGGTGTCATGCGCGTCCGTCATGGAGCCCACGGTAGGGAGCCGGGGTGCCCGGCGCACTGGGGTAAGCCCCCGCAATTCTCCGGGGGCCCGCCCTCAGGGCAGCAGCGTCACCAGCCCGCTGTCCAGGTCGAACCGTGCCGCCACCACCGAGGCCCCCGCGAAGGCGGGGTCCGCCCGGATCGCGTCCCGCACCCACGCGGTGTGCGCCCGCATGGTGTGCTCGGCCCAGTCGCCGGGCAGCGACCTGGTGCGGCGGGCGGCCGGGGTGATCTCCTCGACGAGGAGTTCCAGGTGGCCGGGGACGGCCGCGCCGGAGCGCAGCTGGCCGAGGGTGGCCGCGACGGCCCCGCAGCGTTCGTGGCCGAGCACCACGACCAGCGGGACGCGCAGTTCCTCCACGCCGTACTGGATGGAACCGAGCACGGCCTCGTCCAGCACCTGCCCGGCCGTCCTTATGCAGAGCAGGTCGCCGAGCCCCTGGTCGAAGACCAGCTCGGGGACGACCCGGGAGTCGATGCAGCCGAGGACGACGGCGAACGGGTGCTGTCCGCCGGCCGGCAGCCGGCGGTGGCCGGCGATGTCGCGCGGTCGGTGCGGCCGGCCGGCCGCGTACCGCCGGTTGCCGGCGAGGAGTTCGTCCAGCGCGGCGCCGGCGGTGGCCGGTCCCCGGGAGTGCGGCCGGCCGGTGCCGGACGCCGCCGGGGCGGGGGCGACGGCCAGTGCGCCGGCCGCGGTGACGGTTGCGGTGGCGGTCAGGAAGGCCCTGCGGTTCGAGGCCATGACGCTTCCTCAGAGTTCACAGAGATCAGGTGCGGTGCTGTTGACACCTCCTCACCGTAAGCACACGTGCGGTCACTCCGCGTGCCTGTTTGCGGACATTTGGTACTCCCGTCATCGGCTCATCGATCATGCGATACGGCTTCGTGATCAGGTCGGCCCGTGCTGCTCGGCGTACGCGTCCGCCACGTCCTCGGGGTCCTTCTCGTCGTTGTCCACCTGGCTGTTGAGCTCGGTGAACTGCTCGGTGGTGAGGAGGTTGCCGAGCCGGGCGAGGGCTTTGCGGACCGTGGAGTCGGCCTTGCGGTCGGCGATCGCCGGGACGATGTGCTGGCTGGGGATCAGGTTCTTCGGGTCGGTGAGCACCACCCGGTCGTCGGCCGTGATGCCGGTGTCGGTGGTGAACAGGTTCGCCACGTCCACGTCGCCCTTCTTCAGGGTGCCTTGACCGGCGGCCCGTCCGGGTCCGGTGACGTGAACTCCTTGAACTGGACGCCGTACACGTCCCGCAGGCCGATGGCGCCCACCCGGCGCTTCTTCACCCCGGGGGCCGCGCCGATGACCAGCCTGCCGTTCTGCCTGGCCAGGTCGGCCGGCGAGGCCGGGCCGTACTTCTGGGTGGTGGTCTTGCCGCGGCCGGAGGAACCGACCGGGACGGTCACCCCGCCCTCCGGCATCTCCAGGGAGAGATCATTGACTGCTGTCGTGCCATTGGGGAAGCGCTTGTGGACCGCGTCGAACTGGATCATGAGATGTCCCTTGCCCGGCTGTATAACGTCATGCAGAGTTCTTCGTAGGTGAATAGCTTGTCAACGGTCTGGCGTTGATCCGGGGTAACGGATGACCGCAAAGCAAGACCAGCTGTCCACGTTGAGGGGAGTTTGGGCGTGTTGTCGTCTCGTATCGTGGACGCGGCCGGAGTGACACCTTCCGACCTGGTGATCCTCGACGGCATCGGAATGGGCGTCGAGGATGTCGTACGACTGGCCGACGGCGCCGCCCGGCCGGTCCCCGGCACGGACGGGATGCGGCGCGCGGAGGAGTCCTGGAACGCCGCCCGCCAGATCGCCGCCACCGGCCGCGTCTACGGCCGTTCGACCGGAGTCGGCGCCAACCGGAACGAGGACGTGCCCACCGAGGCCGCCGCGGGACACGGACTGCGGCTGCTGCGCAGCCACGCCGGCGCGATCGGCGAGGAACTGCCCGCCCGTCAGGTGCGCGCGATGCTCGCGGTACGGGCCAACCAGCTGCTGGCGGGTGGCGCGGGCCTCCGGCCCACCGTCGTCAGCGCCCTGTGCGAGGCGCTGGAGGCGGGGGCGTATCCGGTCGTCAACGAGTTCGGCTCGGTCGGGACCGGGGACATCGCCGCGCTGGCCCAGGTGGGACTGGCGCTGGCCGGGGAACACCCCTGGCGGGGCGAGAAGGCCCCGGATCCCCAGCCCCTCGACAACAACGACGCCCTCGCCCTGATCAGCAGCAACGCCCTCACCCTCGGCCAGTCGGCGCTCGCCCTGCACGAACTGCGCGGACTGATCGAGGCCACCCAGGTGGTGGCGGCCCTGTCGCTGCTCGCGGTCGACGGCTCCCACGAGGCGTACGCGGCGCCCGTGCACGCGGCCCGCCCGCACCGGGGCACCGTCGAGGTCGCCCGCCGGATGCGGGAGCTGATCGGCGCCGCCGACCGGCCCACCCCGCCACTGGGCCGGATCCAGGACCCGTACGGCTTCCGCTGCCTGCCCCAGATCCACGGCCCCGCCCACGACGCCGCGGACGCCCTGGAGCAGGTCCTCGCCGTCGAGATCAACGCGGCCGCCGAGAACCCCCTCATCTCACCCGCGGACCTGGCCGCCTACCACCACGGCGGCTTCTACCAGGCCCAACTCGCTCTCGCCCTGGACCACTTCCGGCTCGCCGTCACCCAGGTCGCGCGCCTGTCCACCTCCCGGCTCTCCTCCCTCAACGAACCCGCCTTCACCCGTCTGCGCCCCTTCCTCGCCGACCAGGAGCCCGCCTCCTCCGGCGTGATGATCCTGGAGTACGCCGCCGGCGCCGCCCTCGGCGATCTGCGCGCCTTCTCCGCGCCCGCCTCCCTCGGGCACGCTGTACTCTCCCGAGGCGTCGAGGAGCAGGCCAGTTTCGCCTCGCTCGCCGCCCGTCAAACGCTGCGCGCCTGCCGTGCGTACCGTCTGGTGGTCGGCTGCGAACTCGTCGCCGGCGTACGGGCGCTGCGCCAGCGCGAGCTCCGGCCCGAACCCGGGCTGGGGGTGGGGCTGGCACTGGAGCTCGCCGAGGCGGTGCTCGAGGCGGACCCGGCCGACCGGCCGCTCACGGACGACGTCACGGCGGCGGCCGGACTGCTCGACCGGTTCACGGACATCTGGAGGGGGAGCACGTCATGAACGTGACCGACAGCCCTGCGACACGGTTGCAGGCGCTCTTCGAGGGGCACCGGCTCACGCCGACCCAGCGGCGCATCGCGCACAGCATGGTGCGGCGCGCCGCCGACGTGCCCTTCCTGTCCAGCGTGGAGCTGGCCGACCTGGCCGGGGTCAGCCAGCCGTCCGTGACCCGGTTCGCGGTCGCCCTGGGCTTCGACGGCTACCCGGCGCTGCGCAAGCACCTGCGCGAGGTGGTGCCCGCCGAACAGTCGGCCGGCAACGCGTCGTACAACGAGTACCAGCAGGCCGTCGAGGCCGAGATCGAGAACCTGCGGCACCTCGCCGAGGTGCTCGCCGACCCGCGCCCGGTGCAGCGGGCCGGCCGGGTGCTGGCCGCGTCCCGGCCGCTGCCGGTGCTCGGGCTGCGCGCCGCCGCGTCGCAGGCGTACGGCTTCGCCTACTTCGCCGCCAAGGTGCACCCGGACGTCCGGCTGCTCGACGAGGGCGGCACGATGATCCACGACCGCATCGACGCGGCCCTGCGGGCGGGTGCGACGGCCCTGCTCTGTTTCGCGCTGCCCCGGCATCCGCGCGAGGTCGTGGACACCCTGGGCTATGCCAAGGCGGCCGGGCTGACCGTGGTGACCGTCGCCGACTCCGCCTTCGCGCCCGTGGCCAAGGTCTCCGACCTGCTGCTGCCGGCCGCCGTCGGCACCGGGCTCGCCTTCGACACGGCGTGCGCGCCGATGCTGCTGGGCCGGGTGCTCCTGGAGGCGATGGCCGACGACCTGCCGGACGCGCAGGCCCGCCTGGAGGAGTTCGACGCGCGGGCGGCGGCCCGGGGACTGTTCGTCGAATAGCCGGCCAGGCCGGACGGGCGGCCCACCGGAGGACCGGCTTTAAGACTCGTCTCACGTTCGCTGGTTACCGTCCCGCCCGAGGGACCGATGGGCCGGCACGGGCGAGGAGGCTGCGGACATGGCGGGTGCGGTACGAGGGGCACGGGGCGGACAGGGCTTGGCCCGGGTGGCCGTGGTCGTACGGGCCGGGGCCGCCCCGCTGTGGTGGTCCGGGGTGTTCGCGGCCGGGATCGGCGTGCTGCCCGAGGGGATCACCGGACGCCGGATCGGCGTCATGGCCGGGGCCGTGCTGTTCCTCGTCGGCGCCGCCGTGGTGGCGCTCGTCCGCCGCAAGCGGTACACCCTGCTGCTGCGCGGGACCGCCCGGGCCGGGAAGCACGATGTGCTCCAGGACCGGGCGGTGACCGTGCGGAACTGGCGCCGCGGGCACCGCTGGTGGCTGCTGCTGGCCTGGGCCGTCGCGGTCGGCAGCGCCTTCGCGGTGCCGGCCGCCGGCGGCATGCTGCTCGCCGGGACCGGCACCGGGCTGCGGCTGAAGGCGGCCTGGCTGGGCCGCCGGGAGCGGGCCGAGGAGCAGCTGGTGTGGCTGCGCGTCGACTGGCTCGACGGGCGCGGCGGCCGCCCGGTGGGCAAGGCCGTCAAGGCGTACCGCGGCACCGGCATCGCGGCGGGCGACGCGGCCCCCGGCGGGGCCCGCCGCCGCACCGCGGCACTGGTGTGAATCCGGTGCCCGGAGGTCAGACCTCCAGGTCCTCCTCGATCTTCTTCAGCTGGTGCCGGGCCATCGCCAGGTTGGACCGGTTGATGTCCAGCACCAGGTAGAGGAAGAGGCCGTTGCCGCCCCGGCCCTTGATCAGCCGGATCAGGTGGTACTGGGAGGAGAGCGTGATCAGGATGTCCTCGATCTCACCCTTGAGTCCCAGGTGCTCCATGGTGCGCATCTTGGCGCGGATCACGTCCGTGTTGCCGGCGGCGGCCACGTTCAGGTCGAAGGTCTTGCTGCCGCCCATCGTGCCCAGCGCCATGCCGGTGGTGTAGTCGACGAGCGCGACGCCGGTGGCGCCCTCGATGGAGGTGAGGGCTTCTTTCAGCGCGGTTTCGGTGTTGGCCATGACTCTCTGTTTCCTTTCAACTTTCGGTGGTGGTGCGCGTGTCCGTGGTGGTGCTGGTCCGTGGCGTGCGCGTGTTTCTGGTCCGTGTCGCCGCCGTGCTGCGGGCCGGGCGCAGGGCCTTGGCGGCGGCCTCGGCGGCGTCGACCAGGTCGCCGATCCGGGCGGCGGCCCGGCGGCCCTCCAGGTGGAGCCGGCCGACGTTCACCCGGTCCTCGGCGAGCAGGGTGAGCACGGCGCTGCGGCCGGCCGCGTAGGTGGCGACGTAGCCGTCCTCGCCGCGCACCAGCAGCTCCCTGAGCTCGCCCCTGCCGGTGGCGTCGGAGACCCGCACGGCGACGCCCAGTTCGGCGGCGGTGAGGGCGGCGAGGCCCTCCGGGTCGACGCCCGGGCAGTCGTGCGCGACGACCAGGCCGTCGACGCCGGCCGCGAGGGCACCGGTGAGCTGGGGCATCCGGGTGCGTAACCGGCGCAGTTCGTCGAGGACGGCCTCTCTGCCGGAGCTGCCGGGTTCTGCCGCCATCAGCTGTCTCCTCTCGGCGGGGCGGTGCCGTTCAAAGGGCCTCCAGCGCATCCCTGAGCCTCTTCAGCAGCGCGATGTCGGGGTCGGTGACCGGGGGCAGCAGGGGCGGGGCGGCCGTGGTTCTCCTCGGGGCGAGGAGTCCGGCCGCCGCCAGCCGCCGGGTGTCCACCAGCGTGTGGAAGGCCGGCCGGCCGAGATCCCGGGCGATCTCGGGGGCGGTGCGGACGCCGTCCACCCGGTCCAGGACCGCCCGCTGGCGCTGGGTGGCCGGCGGTGCCGCGACCGGGTCGGCGCGGATCAACGGGGCGCCGTCCGTCGACGGGTCGGGCCAGATCCGGTGCAGCAGCTCGCGGCGGCGCAGGGTCTCGCGCTCCAGAGTGGTGACGGGGACCGCAGGGAACGAGCCTGCGGCGACCGGGGTGCCGTACCGGAACCGGCCCGGTGTGCTGCTGGGCGCGAGCGCGAAGTACCCGGCGTCGTACAGCGCGCCGAGGTGGCAGAGCTCCAGGGCGCCCTTCGGCAGCAGACCGGCCTCGAGCAGCCGGTGCACCGCGGCGGGTATGTCGTCGGTCCAGGGCCAGACCGCCGCGTCGAGCGTGCCGTGGGCCGTGAGGAGCACGTCGAGGCCGGGCGCCAGGGGGCTCTCGGCGTACACCACGCGGCCCTCGGCCAGGTGCAGGGTGCCGTGCTCGCGGACCAGGACGCCGGTGGCCCGCTCCTCGGCGAGGCGTATCAGCATCGGCGAGAGCGCGCCGGCCGGACCGTCGTGCGGGGCCGTGCGGCCCCGGACCGGCAGCGGCGGAGGTATGTCGACCACGGTCATCCCAGCACCAGCCGCTCGGCCATCTCGCCGAGCCGGATCCGGGCGAGGGCGAGGTTGCCGTCCTCGCGGGCCAGCCACAGATGCAGGAACACCGTGGCGTCGAAGGACGTGACCACGAACCGCAGCAGGTGGTAGCTGTCCCGGTTGCTGACGATCAGGTCCTCCACCGGGGGATTCACCTCGGTGTCGTCCTCCGTGCTGAACGCCCCGTGTTCGGCGGCCAGCCGGGCCAGTTCGGCGGCCTCCGCGGCGGTGGTCTCGTGGTCACCGCCGGGTGCCTCCCCGACCGTGCCCAGGGCCAGCCCG
This sequence comes from Streptomyces sp. NPDC026515, assembly GCF_055567595.1. Classification (NCBI taxonomy): domain Bacteria; kingdom Bacillati; phylum Actinomycetota; class Actinomycetes; order Kitasatosporales; family Streptomycetaceae; genus Streptomyces; species Streptomyces sp. NPDC026515. The sequence continues at coordinate 74,721 of NZ_JBVHQD010000006.1, read as the reverse complement.
CTCGTCCAGTCGACCAACGCGGCCCCCCGGGCTCCGGGCAGCCGCATCGCTTCCAGTAAGCACTCGTCGATTCCGGGCACCGTGGCTCCCCTCCCGCCGCCTGGTTCTCCGGTTGAGTGACGCAGACACTACGCAACGTGTGCGACGGGAGGGGTGCGTTTGGCATTTTCCAGTGGGACATGCCCGCGGCAGGCTAGTGTTGGTCAACTGGGCTGCCTCTCGCGCCAGTTGATCCCTCCGTATGGAGCCTCTCAACGGCTTCCGGTTGCACGCGGGGTGGTGAGCGCGTCGGCGTGCGCCCCTCCGGCGTCGGCCACGATCTCCGCGACCGTCTGCGGCTCCCGTACGAGGGCGAACGCCACGCCCCCGGCGTCGTCCGGCGCGAAGCCGTAAACCCCGGGCCGGGCAAGGGAGTTGTAGGAGTAGTGGGTGCCGAAGTAGTACGCGCCGGTGTCCAGCGCGGCCACGTGGTCCCCCTGCTCCAGCGCCGGCAGCGCGCGCCCCTCGGCGAGCAGGTCGCCCGAGAAACAGGCCGGCCCCGCCACGTCCTGCACCACCGGCGGGCCCTCCTTGGGCCGCCCCTTGTCGTCGTACGCGGCGATCCTGAGCGGCCACGCCCCGGGCACGTACACCGTCCGGGCCGCCACCTGTACGCCCGCGTGCGTCACGGCGATCCGCCGCCCGCCGGAGGTCTTGGTGTACTCCACCCGGGCCACCACCGTCCCGTGCCGGGCCAGCAGCGACCGTCCGAACTCCGTCACCAGCCCGTACCGGCCGTCGAACAGCCCCGGCACGGCCTCCGCGAGCAGCCGGGCGTACTGCGCGTACGTCGGCTCCGTCGCCTCCGAGGCGAGGTTGACCGACAGCCCGCCGCCGATGTCGAGGGTGTCGATCTGCCGCCGGCCGATCCGCGCGTTGATCTCCTCGGCCAGCGCGTAGGTCTCCGCCACGCCCCGCGCCAGCAGCGACAGCGAGATCCCCTGCGAACCGATGTGGGCATGCAGCCGGGTCAGCCACGGCCGCTCCGCGAACGCCCGGACCACCCACTCCCGCGCCCCCTCGTCCCGCAGACCCACCCCGAACTTCGAGGTCGCCGTCGCGGTGGAGGTGGCGCCGATGGTCCCGGCCCCGATCTGCGGGTTCACCCGGATCCCGAGCGGCGAGCGGGGGCGCCCGGAGCCCGTGAGGGCGTCGATGCGCCGCAGTTCCTGCGGGTTGTCCGCGTTCACGGCGATCCCCAGCGCCAGCGCCTCGCGCAGCTCCGCCTCGGTCTTGGCGGGCGCGTCGAACACCGTCCGCCCCACCTGTACCCCGGCCGCGCGGGCCAGCGCCAGCTCGCCCGCGCTGGCCACCTCGGCGCCGATGCCCTCCCCGGCCAGCAGCCGCACCACCGGCACCAGCGGGTTCGCCTTCACCGCGAAGGCGTGCAACACCGGGGTGCCGGGCGCCGTGACCGCCTGGAACGCCCGGTGCAGCGCCGCCGCCGAAGCGCGGATGCCGGTCACGTCCAGCAGGCCGGCGATCGGCGCGTCCGGCCCCAGCAGCCCCTGCTCCACCGCCGCCCGCACGGCGTCGTCCCGCCGTACCGCCCGCTCACTGTCGTCCACGCAGCCGTCCTCGCCCGCTCCGCCGTTCGTCCTGCCGTTCGCCACGCCGTCCCCCGACATGTCGTCGTCCGCACCGTTAAGGCCCATAAGTCCAGCCAAACATCCGGGACGCGGCCGCGCTGGCGGACCGATGTATTGACTAGTTCTATTCAGCGGGCCAGGATGTGAATAACCGAATAGCCGCAGGAACATTTCACCGGCCGTCATTCGCCAGGAGGCAGACCATGTCAGGACCCCGCCCCGTACGAGCACCGCGCGGTACGGAACTGAGCGCCCTGGGATGGCAGCAGGAAGCCGCCCTGCGGATGCTGCAGAACAACCTCGACCCCGAGGTCGCCGAGCACCCCGACAAGCTCGTCGTCTACGGCGGCACCGGCAAGGCCGCCCGCGACTGGCGCTCCTTCGACGCCATGGTCCGCACGCTGCGCACCCTCAAGCAGGACGAGACCATGCTGGTCCAGTCCGGCCGCCCGGTCGGCGTGATGCAGACCCACGAGTGGGCCCCGCGCGTCCTCATCGCCAACTCCAACCTGGTCGGCGACTGGGCCAACTGGGAGGAGTTCCGCCGCCTGGAGGCCCTCGGCCTGACCATGTACGGCCAGATGACCGCCGGCTCCTGGATCTACATCGGCACCCAGGGCATCCTCCAGGGCACCTACGAGACCTTCGCCGCCGTCGCCGCGAAGAAGTTCAACGGCACCCTCGCCGGGACCATCACCCTCACCGCCGGTCTCGGCGGCATGGGAGGCGCCCAGCCGCTCGCCGTCACCATGAACGACGGCGTCGCGATCTGCATCGACGTCGACCCGCGCGCCATCGAGCGCCGCATCGAGCACCGGTACCTGGACGTGAAGGCCGACTCGCTCGACCACGCGCTCCAGCTGGCCACCGAGGCACGTGACGCCCGCCGCCCGCTCTCCATCGGCGTCCTCGGCAACGCGGCCGAACTGGTCCCGCAGCTGCTCGCGATGGACGCGCCCGTCGACATCGTCACCGACCAGACCTCGGCGCACGACCCGCTGGCCTACCTGCCGGTGGGCGTGGCCTTCGAGGACATGGCGGACGCGGCGGCCAAGGACCCGGCGGGCTTCACCACCCGCGCCCGTGAGTCGATGGCCAGGCACGTCGAGGCCATGGTGGGCTTCATGGACGCCGGCGCCGAGGTCTTCGACTACGGCAACTCCATCCGGGGCGAGGCGCAGCTGGCCGGCTACGAGCGGGCCTTCGCCTTCCCCGGCTTCGTCCCCGCCTACATCCGCCCGCTCTTCTCCGAGGGCAAGGGCCCCTTCCGCTGGGCGGCCCTGTCCGGTGAGGCCTCCGACATCGCCAAGACCGACAAGGCGATCCTCGACCTCTTCCCGGAGAACGAGTCCCTGCACCGCTGGATCAAGCTGGCCGGTGAGCGGGTCCACTTCCAGGGCCTGCCCGCGCGCATCTGCTGGCTCGGCTACGGCGAGCGGGACAAGGCCGGCGAGCGGTTCAACGACATGGTGGCGAGCGGCGAGCTGGCGGCGCCGCTGGCGATCGGCCGAGACCACCTCGACTGCGGCTCCGTGGCCTCGCCCTACCGCGAGACGGAGGCCATGCTGGACGGGTCCGACGCGATCGCCGACTGGCCGCTGCTGAACGCCATGGTGAACGTGGCGTCGGGCGCGTCCTGGGTCTCCATCCACCACGGCGGCGGGGTGGGCATGGGACGGTCCATCCACGCGGGGCAGGTGACGGTGGCCGACGGTACGAAGCTCTCCGGAGAGAAGATCCGCCGGGTCCTGACGAACGACCCCGGCATGGGTGTCATCCGGCACGTGGACGCGGGCTACGACATCGCGGAGTCGGTCGCCGACGAGCGGGGCGTGCGGGTGCCGATGCGTGAGGGCGACGACGCGTGAACCCCCGTGAGGGTGGACGTGGCGGCAGCGCTCCGGTGGGGGCCGACGCCTCGTCGCCGGGCGCGGGTGCGGGCGAGGGCACGCAGCCTGTGCGGGGCTCGGCTTCCTTCCACGAGATGTGGCGGGAGCTGCTCCCCGTCGGCCGCCACCCCGAATCCCGCGGCTACCGGCGCTTCGCCTGGACCGGCGCCGATGCCGAGTGCCGGGCGTGGTTCCGGGAGCAGGCCGAGGCGCGTGGCCTGGTCCACGAGGTCGACCGGAACGGCAACCAGTGGGCCTGGCTCGGGGATCCCGCCGCCGGGGATGCCGTCGTCACCGGGTCGCATCTGGACTCCGTGCCGGACGGCGGGGCCTTCGACGGTCCCCTCGGCGTGGTGTCCTCCTTCGCCGCGCTCGACGAACTCCGCCGCAGGGGAGCGGAGTTCACCAGGCCCCTCGCCATCGTCAACTTCGGGGACGAGGAGGGCGCCCGGTTCGGACTCGCCTGTGTCGGGTCACGGCTCACCGCCGGACACCTCACCGTCGAGCAGGCGCACCGGCTGACCGACGGGGACGGGACCACCCTGCCCCGGGCCATGGAGGCCGCCGGCTACGACCCCGACGCCATCGGGGCCGACCCCGAGCGGCTCGCCCGTATCGGCGCCTTCGTCGAACTGCACGTCGAACAGGGCCGGGCGCTGGACCTGTCCGGCGACCGGGTCGGCGTCGCCAGCGCCATCTGGCCGCACGGACGCTGGCGGTTCGACTTCCGGGGCGAGGCCAACCACGCCGGCACGACCCGGCTGGCCGACCGCCGCGACCCCATGCTGTCGTACGCCGAGACCGTGCTCGCCGCCCGCCGCGAGGCCGAACTCGCCGGTGCCGTCGCCACCTTCGGCAAGATCGCCGTCGAGCCGAACGGCGTCAACGCCATCCCCTCCCTGGTGCGCGGCTGGCTCGACTCCCGCGCCGCCGACCAGGCCACCCTCGACACCGTCGTCGGCGGCATCGAGAAGGCGGCCCGGGAGTACGCGCAGGCGCACGGCATCGATCTCGACGTGGTCCGGGAGTCCTTCACCCCGGTCGTCGAGTTCGACCACGCCCTGCGGGACGAACTGGGCCGCATCCTCGGCCGGGAGACCGGCCTCACCGTGCCCGTCCTGGGTACCGGTGCCGGACACGACGCCGGGATCCTCTCCGGGAGCATCCCGACCGCGATGCTGTTCGTGCGCAACCCCACCGGTGTCTCGCACTCCCCGGCCGAGTCCGCCGCCGAGGACGACTGCGTGGCCGGGGTGAGCGCGCTCGCCGACGTACTGGAAGGGCTGGCCTGCGGGTGACGACACGGACGACGTACTGGTTGGAGTACGCCTGGCTGGACACGCACGTCGAGCCGGGTGTCGCCGTGGAGGTGGCGGACAGCCGGATCACCGCCGTCCGCACGGACACCCCCGCCCCGCCGCCGGGAGCCGAGATCCTGCGCGGTCTCACCCTCCCCGGCCTGGCCAACGCCCACTCGCACGCCTTCCACCGCGCCCTGCGCGGCACGGTCCAGGTGGGCTCCGGGACCTTCTGGACCTGGCGCGAGCTGATGTACTCCATCGCCGACCGGCTGACCCCGGAGACCTATCACGCGCTCGCCCGCGCGGTGTACGCCGAGATGGCGCTGGCGGGCATCGCCTGCGTCGGCGAGTTCCACTACGTGCACCACGCCCCCGGCGGCATCCCGTACGCCGACCCCAACGCCATGGGCGAGGCGCTGATCGCGGCCGCCGCCGACGCCGGTGTCCGCATCACCCTCCTGGACACCGCCTACCTCTCCGCGGGCATTCTGAGCGAGCACCGTGGCGAGCCGCCCAACGCCCACCAGTCGCGCTTCTCCGACGGCAGCGCGGAGGCCTGGGCCGCACGCTGTTCCGTTCTCAAGGAACGCGATCACGCACGGATCGGGGCCGCGATCCACTCCGTACGGGCCGTGCCCGCCGGCCAGCTGGCCACTGTGGCCCGCTGGGCCGAGGAGCGGCGGGCCCCGCTCCACGTGCACCTGTCCGAGCAGACGGCGGAGAACGACGCCTGCCTGGCCGCCCACGGCCGCACCCCCACCCGCCTGCTCGCCGACCACGGCGTCCTCGGCCCGCGCACCACCGGCGTGCACAACACCCACCTCACCGAGGAGGACATCGCGCTGCTCGGCGGCTCCGGCACCGGCACCTGCATGTGCCCGACGACCGAGCGGGACCTGGCCGACGGCATCGGACCGGCCGTCGCCCTCCAGCGGGCGGGCTCGCCGCTCTCCCTCGGCTCCGACAGCCACGCCGTCATCGACCTGTTCGAAGAGGCACGTGCGATGGAGCTCAACGAGCGGCTGCGCACCCGCACCCGGGGCCACTGGACGGCCGCCGCCCTGCTGCGCGCCGCCTCCGTCGACGGCCACGCTGCACTCGGCTGGCAGGACGCGGGCGCCATCGGGCGCGGCATGCTCGCCGACCTGACGACGATCGCGCTGGACTCGGTCAGAACGGCGGGGCCACTGCCCCGGCTGGGCGCCGAGACGGCCGTATTCGCGGCGACGGGAGCGGACGTACGGCACACCGTCGTGGGCGGGCGGCACGTTGTACGAGACGGCGCGCACACCCTCGTCCCCGATGTGCCGCAAGCCCTCGCGCGGGCCGTCGAAGCCCTCCGCGCCTGACGACCACCCACGAGGACACCATGAGCAGCAGCACCGTCATCACCAACATCGCCACGCTGGTCACCAACGACCCCTCCCTGGGTGACAACTCCCCTCTCGGTCTGATCCAGGACGCGGCCGTCGTCATCGACGGCGACCGTGTCGTGTGGACCGGTGAATCCAGCAAAGCACCCGCCACTGACAAGCGGGTCGACGCGGGCGGCCGGGCGGTGCTGCCGGGCTTCGTGGACTCGCACTCCCACCTGGTCTTCGCGGGCGACCGCACCCAGGAGTTCAACGCCCGGATGTCCGGGCGCTCGTACACCGCGGGCGGCATCCGCACGACGGTCGCCGCGACCCGCGCGGCGACCGACGAGGAACTGGAGCGCAACCTCACCCGCTATCTCGCCGAGGCCCTCCGCCAGGGCACCACCACCTTCGAGACGAAGTCGGGCTACGGCCTGACGGTCCAGGACGAGGCCCGGGCCCTGCGCATCGCCGCCGCCCACACCGACGAGGTGACCTACCTCGGCGCCCACATCGTCTCCCCGGACTACGCCGACGACCCGGCGGCCTACGTCTCCCTGGTCACCGGCGAGATGCTCGACGCCTGTGCCCCGTACGCCCGTTGGGTCGACGTCTTCTGCGAGAAGGGCGCCTTCGACGGCGACCAGGCCCGCGCGATCCTCACGGCGGGCAGGGCGAAGGGCCTGACCCCGCGCATCCACGCCAACCAGCTCTCCTACGGCCCCGGCGTGCAGCTGGCCGTCGAACTCGACGCGGCGAGCGCCGACCACTGCACCCACCTCACGGACGCGGACGTGGACGCCCTGGCCAACGGCTCGACGGTTGCCACCCTCCTTCCGGGGGCCGAGTTCTCCACCCGGGCCCAGTGGCCGGACGCCCGGCGCCTCCTGGACGCGGGGGTGACCGTGGCCCTGTCCACGGACTGCAACCCGGGCTCCTCCTTCACCTCCTCCGTCCCGTTCTGCGTCGCGCTGGCCGTCCGGGACATGGGCATGACCCCGGACGAGGCGGTGTGGTCGGCGACGGCGGGCGGCGCGCGCGCCCTGCGGCGGGACGACATCGGCCGGCTCACTCCGGGCGCCTACGCCGACCTGACCCTGCTGGACGCCCCCAGTCACGTCCACCTGGCCTACCGGCCGGGCGTTCCGCTGGTCGCCGGGGTGTGGCGCAGGGGCGTCCGGGCCGTCGGCTGAGTCAGCTCGCCCCGGCCCGCCAGAGCTGGGCCGTGCCGTCGTCCACCGGGTCCAGGGAGAGCTGGTCGTCGCCGTCCGGGGTGAGGGCCGTCTCGATGGCGGTCTCCGGGCGGATCTCGCCGTCGGAGAGGACCGTGAAGCGCAGGTTGCCGCCGTGGTCGCCGTCCACCGACGAGCACGTCCAGATGCCCACGCCCTTGTCGACCGAACCCCGGCTGTCCAGGCAGAAGTCGGGGTCCGCGGCGGACTGCAGCACGCCCCGCTCGGTGTCGACCCGCCAGCGTTGGGTGGCGGAGCCGGAGCAGGTGGCCGTGACGACGTCGGTGCCGTTGTCGAAGTCGCCGTCCCGGACGTCCAGGCAGCGGCCGGTGGCGGCGTTCACGACCTGGGCGTAGCCGGCGCCCGGCGGCTTCGGGGCGGGTGACGGGGGCGGCGCGGCGGAGTGCGTCGGGGTCGGGGTGGGCGTCGCGGTCGGGGTCCGTGCCGGGGCCGGGCTGTGCGACGGCTTCGTGGGGGAGGGCGGCGGGGAGAGGGTCGCCGTCGCCGTCACGGTCACCTGGGGGGTGGCGGCCGGGGTCGCGGCCGCCGGACCGCCGGGGTGCGCGGCTGGGCGGGTCAGCAGCACCAGCAGCAGCGGTACGAGGGCCACGCCCAGCGCCGTGGAGGTCAGCAGGACGCGGCGGGACGGGGACCGTCGGCCGTGCTCCGGACCGGGCCCGGCGGGAGCCTGCGCCGGGATCTCCTGCCGTGCGTAGGCGGCTCCGCCCCAGGGCAGCAGGCCCTCCGCCAGGGCCGTGCGCGGACTGTCGCGGAGCGCGGTCAGGTCCTCGAACGCGGCCGTGCAGTGCGGGCAGTGGGCCATGTGCGCATGCAGGTCGGGGCTGTGCCGCGGGTTCTCCGGGCGCACCGACTCCTCGATGAGCCGGCGGAAGTCCGCGCAGCGGGCGTCGTCGGAGGCGGCCAGACGGCTGCGCAGACAGGCCTGCGTCAGCGACTGGAGCGCGGGCGGGGTGTCGTACCGGACGTCCTCGGGGGTCAGACCGAGGTGGGTGGCGGTCCTGGCCGGGGGTTCCTGGTCCAGTACGCCGTACCAGATCAGGCCCTGGGTGCGGGAGGACAGGGACTGGAAGGCCGCGAGCAGTGGCGGGGCGGGCGGGGCGGGGCTGCCCGTCGAGTTCAGGACCAGGAGGAGGGTCGGGTCCAGCGCGGCGGAGCGTTCGTCGTGCGCCCACTCGGCGGCCAGCCGCGCGGTCAGCAGGAGCAGGTGGTGGCGGAGGGGGACGACCGGCTCGGCACCGCGCGCGATGTCCCGGGCGGCGGTGGTGAAGGTCTGCGCGGTGAGCCGGTGGGCCGCCGCGTCGCCGGCCGTGCAGAGCCGGGCGTGACCGAGGACCGGTGCGTGATGGCGGGCGCGCAGTTCCTGGAGGGCCGGGTAGGCGGTGGCGGCGGGCCCGCGCAGGAGTTCGGTCAGGCGCCCGTCCGAGAGCGGGTCGGCTGAGGGCGGGCCGGCCGAGGGCGGGTTGTCCTGGACCATGCTGCACCCCTTCGCGCCGGCCCGCCGTGGGCCCGTCCCTGCTGACGTACCGGCCAGTTTGGGGTGTGGGCGGGGCGCGGGGGAGGCCTTTGGCGAAAAGAGACGGCCGGGAATCGCCCCTCCGGGGGTGCAGGCGTACAGGGGCGTGGTGGCCGGGCCCGGAACACGGCTGCGGGCGCGTGGGACGACCGGTCCCCACGCGCCCGCAGCCGTACGAATCCGGGGCACCGCGCCCGTCACTCGTCCAGCGTCAGCGCCTTCCGCAGCTGCACCAGAGTGCGGGAGAGCAGCCGGGACACGTGCATCTGCGAGATGCCCAGTTCCTCGCCGATCTCCGACTGGGTCAGACCGCCGACGAAGCGCAGCGAGAGGATCCTGCGGTCCCTGGACGGGAGTTCGGCGATCAGCGGCTTCAGGGACTCGATGTACTCGATGCCTTCGAGGCCGTGGTCCTCGTAGCCGATGCGGTCCGCCAGGGCGCCCTCGGACTCGTCCTCGTCCGCCTGTGCGTCCAGGGAGGAGGCCGTGTAGGCGTTGGAGGCGGCCATGCCCTCGACGATCTCTTCGTTCGAGAGGCCGAGGCGCTCCGCGAGTTCCGTGACCGTGGGGGCGCGGTCCAGCTTCTGGGCCAGCTCGTCGCCGGCCTTGGCGAGGTCGAGACGCAGCTCCTGGAGGCGGCGCGGGACCCGTACCGACCACGACGTGTCGCGGAAGAAACGCTTGATCTCGCCGATGATGGTGGGCATCGCGAAAGTGGGGAACTCGACGCCGCGGGAGAGTTCGAAGCGGTCGATCGCCTTGATCAGGCCGATCGTGCCGACCTGGATGATGTCCTCCATCGGCTCGCTGCGGGAGCGGAACCGGGAGGCGGCGAACTTGACGAGCGCGAGGTTCAGCTCGACGAGGGTGTTGCGTACGTACGAGTAGGCGTGCGTGCCTTCCTCCAGCGACTCCAGCCGCTCGAAGAGGGTCTTGGACAGGGCTCTCGCGTCGACCGCGTCGACCTCGTCGTACGGGGGGATCTCCGGGAGGTCGAGCCCCGCGACGGATCCCTCGATGGCATCCAGTTGTTCCGGTGGGGGTGTCGACGTCGCCGTCCGGGTATGCGATGCGTCGAGCCGGGGTGACATGGTGTCCTCCATCGTTCTCGGCATAAGGCTGCCGAAGCCGTGCGTGCACTGCGGAGTGCGGCGCCTCCAAAGCCGGCCGTGTCGGTTTTCGTGTCCGTACTAGGCCTACCCGCTCCGTCGAGCCACTCGCAAGTCCGTTCTATTATCATTTGTCCGTTTGTGAGAGGTTGTTCGGGTGTCGGAGTCCGTGCAGAAGGCGTAATGTTCGAGGGCGTCGACACGGCGTTCGGCAGACATCGGTGGGCATCGTCAGACATCGGTCAGACGATGGCAGAAGCGGTCACGACCTCGGGAGAGAGACGGCAATGGACCACGGGACGGTCGGCAGCGCACAGTCGGGCCGGCTTCTGGTGGAAGTGCGGGAAGAGGGCTCCAGCGCTGTCGTGATTCCGGCGGGTGAGCTCGATCACCACACCGCCGATCTGCTGCGCGAGCCGCTCGACGATCTCCTCGACAAGGGGTTCTCGCGCCTTGTCGTCGACTGCTCACGCCTTGAGTTCTGTGACTCCACCGGGCTGAACGTGCTGCTCGGTGCCCGGCTTCGTGCCGAGGCCGCCGGAGGCCGGGTGCACCTCGCCGGGATGCTGCCCGTCGTCGCCCGGGTCTTCGAGATCACGGGGGCCGAAGCGGTCTTCACCGTCCATGACTCGGTCGAGGCGGCCCTGGCCGGGGAAGCCGGCTCGGCCGGCGACGAGACCTGAGTCCTTGACCGGTGTTCGCAACCGGTGGGTGTCCCGGCGGATCGCCCGGGCAGGAGAGATCTGTCGGCGGCCGACGGTCCAGGGTCGAGTGGGCCGCACCGACAGGTCCGTACGAAGTGCAGCAACGCGAAATTTTTTGAATTGTGAACCGGTGAAACGGTGAGGTGAAGCGCTGATGAGCACCACCCGGCCTTACCCGCCGGGCGACCGCGGCCCGGAGACCAGCGGCGTTTCCGGGATGTCCGAGGCGGCGGCGTCCGACGTGCCGCCCGCCTCGTCGGGGGGTCGTCAGGTCCGCAGGCTGCGCCTTGTGGGGGAGAGCGGGGTGGTACCGCTCGCCCGCGACTTCACCCGCCAGGCGTTGTACGCGTGGGGCTGGCTGCCGGCCGAGACGGCCGACCGCAGAGCCGCCGCCGAGGACGTCCTGCTCGTCGTCTCGGAGCTCGTCACCAACGCGTGCCTGCATGCGGAGGGGCCGGACGAGCTGTTCCTGGCCTGCGACAACAAGGTGATCCGGGTGGAGGTGTCCGACCGGGGGGCCGGGCAGCCGGCGCCGCGGACCCCGCACCGGGCGGGGCGGCCGGGGGGGCACGGGATGTTCATCGTGCAGCGGCTGTGCCTGGACTGGGGGGTCGTACGGGCGTCCGGAGAGGCCGGAAAGACGGTCTGGGCGGAGTTGGGGGCGCCGGCGTAGGCGTACGGCCTGCGCAGAACGGTGCCGCCCCGCGGCCGCCGGCCCGTCCCGCCCGTCCCCGCAGTTCTCGCGCCCCCCTGTGGGGCGCTTCGGCATCCCCACACTTCTGCCACTCCCTTTCTCTTCCCTCCTCATGAGGCCCGGCGTACCTTGACGGCCGAATCTGATACCTCGTCAGTAGCGAATGGGGTGGACCGACCGTGTCGTCGTACCCGAAACGCACCGCCGTGCTCGCGTCCGCCGCCGCCCTGGCCGGCTCGGCGGTGCTGCTCGCCGCCCCGGCGGCGCACGCCACCGTCGTCGACGTCAACTACGCCTGCAAGACGCCGATCGGCGACAAGAGCGCCGTCTCCCCGATCGACATCAAGGGCGTCAGGAGCGGCAGCGGTTACAAGATCACGATGTCCTGGCAGAAGGGCGTCTCCTCCAGCCCCGTCGAACTCGGCAAGGGCGCCATGAACCCGAGCGCCACCATCAAGCTCGGCGGCGCCGACAGCGGGACCCTGAACGTGACCGGCTCGCCCAACCAGGCGGCGATACCCGCCAACACCCCCATCAAGATCAACGACCTGAGCGGCACCTACACGCCGAAGAAGACCGGCAAGGTGACCTTCACGGCGGGCATCCTCACCATCAAGGCGCTCGGTACGACGACGACCTGCACCCCCGGCAACAGCCCCGGCCCGTCCCTGACGCTGGACGTGACCGCCGCGAGCGGGGGCGCGTCCACGGGATCGACCGGCTCCGACTCGTCGTCCGGGGGCACCGGCGCCGACTCCGCGGGCACCCTCCCGAAGACCGGCCCCGAGGACTCGTTCGTCGCGCTCGGGACCCTCGGCGGCACCGTGCTGCTCGCGGGCGCGGCCGGCGCCCTGTGGCTGACCCGGCGGAAACAGCCCGTACGCCGCTGACCCCCGGGGTCCGACCGCTGGAGCCGCCCATGCCGTCCGCCCAGTTCGCCGTCCGTGTGCTCGGCCTCGCCGTGCCGGCCCTGCTGACCGTGCTCGCCACCGCCCCGCACGCGGCGGCGGCCGGGAGCTGGTCGCTCGCGCCCGCGGGCGGCGGCCGCCCGTCCTTCTACGCCGAGGGCGCCCCCGGGGCCGTTCTCCAGGACACCGTGTCGGTGACCAACCGCGGCGGGCACCCGGTCACGGTACGGCTGTCCGGCACCGGCGTCCGCGTCACCTTCGCCGGGGCGGGGGTCCGCGTCCCCGCCCGCACCCGGGCCGACGTCCCCTTCACGTTGACCGTGCCGGCCGGCGCGGCGCCCGGCGACCGCGCGGGCACGCTCGTCGCGAAGGACACCGACGGCCGCACCGCCACCGTCCGGGTCCGGCTGCGCGTCGGCGGACCCACCCTGACCGCGCTGACCGTCGAACATGTCGCCGTCCACGGTGACCGCATCACCTACCAGCTGGTCAACCGGGGCACGACCGTCCTCGTACCGCGGCTCGCGGTGCACGCGGAGGGTGTCTTCGGCCGGGGCCTGCTCGACCGGCCCCCGCGCACCCTCCCGGTCCGCCTCGCGCCGGGCAGCCGTACCGGACTCAGCGAGCCCTGGCCCGGCCACCCGGCACTGGACGCGGTCGACGTCCGGCTGACGGTGACGGCGGCCGGCGGCGCACACGACACGGCGGGCGCCGGGGCGCGGTTCGTGCCCTGGGGCGCGGTCGCGGGCTTCGCGGGCGCGCTGGCGGCGGGCACCGCCGTGACGGTCGTACGGCTGCGCGGGTGCCGACGCGGACGCGTGCCCGAACCCCATTTTACGGAGGCCGAGTTGACGGGAGCGGCGAGGTGAGAGCGCGTGCGATCGCGATATCGACGGCGCTGGCGGCGGTGTTCGCACTGCTCCTGACGCCCCTGGCCGCGGCCGCCGGCGGGCCGGCCGTCAAGGTCTCCGAGCCGCAGGCCGGCACCGGCGGTTCGGTCACCGTCAGCGGCACCGGCTGGCGGCCGCACACCCTGCTGATGATGCTGATCTGCGGCCAGGCCACGCCCGCCCGGGGCGTGATCGGCGGCACCAACTCCTGCGCCAACGCCGACGGCCGCGCCGTCACCACCGACGCGAACGGCGGCTTCGGCAGGCGACTCCCGGTCAGTGAACCGCCGGTACCCTGCCCCTGTGTGGTGCACGTGGCCACCGTGACGGGTGCGAAGGCCGACGCGGACGCCGTGTTCCAGGTGGCCGGGCACCCCGTGAAGGCACTGCCCGCCGAGCCCACCGGCGGACGCCTCTCGATGCTCACCGACACCCGCCTCGACGGCTCCTCGGGTCTGCTGACCTGGTTCGGCGCACCCCCCTCCCGCACCCTCGTCTTCACCATCGGCAACGCGGGCTCGACCACCCTTCAGGACCCCGTCTTCCAGGTCGGCACCGCACACGGCGTGTTCGCCCCCCAGTGGGACGAGCAGCAGTGGCGCGGCACCCTCGCCCCCGGCAAGAAGGCGCAGATCAAGCTGCCCGTCGAACTCTCCGCCGGGGCGCACGGCGACTACACCGTCTCCCTCAGGTACGACGGCACGGTCCTCGCCGAGCAGCCGTGGGGCGTCGGCCGTCCCTGGGGCGTGACCCTGTTCTGGATCCTGCTCTGCGTGGTCGTACCGGCCGCCGTCTTCCGCATCGGCATGGCGGTGGTGGACCGGGTACGACCGCCCCGCGCGGGCGGCATCCGCCACCGGGGCGTGCACCGCCCGACCCTGCGCCTGCCGCGCCTGCGCGCGCCCGAGCCCGCGCCCGACACGACCTCGACCCTGCCGTGGTTCACCCCGGACAGCGATCCGGGCACGGCGGCCGGCCGGCTCTCCGCACCGCACGACGACAGTCCCACGAGTCCCACGACTCCCACCAGGAAGGGAACCACGTGACCATGCGAAGGAGAGTGACACCGGTCAGAGCGGGTGCGGCGGCGGCCGCGCTGGTCCTCGGCGGCGCGGGCCTGCTGCTGGGCGCGGCTGCCGGGACGGCACAGGCCGCCGAGGTGTCGTTCGCGACCCACTGCGTCCCGCCCGCCGGGGTCGCCGACCCCGTCGACGGGACCACGAAGGTGGAGATCACCGCACCCGCCACCGCGAAGGTCGGCGACACGGTCGACATCACCTGGAAGTTCGTGCAGGCCGCGTCCAAGAACCCGGACATCATCGACCTGCCCGCGAACTCGGTCCAGCCGTCCGGCACGCTCAAGGCGGCCGGCGCCCAGAGCGCCGACGTCGCCGTGCAGGGGCCGCGCGAGAACCCGGCGATCCCCAAGGGCGGCGACATGGTGCTGTCCGACATGACGGGCACCCTGAAGCTGACCTCGCCCGGCGAGGTGACGCTCACCCCGGACGGATACAAGGTCAACGCGTTCGGCACGGACACCGTGTGCACGCCGTCGGCGACCGTTCCGAAGGCGGCGACGATCGAGGTGACCGGCAGCGGTTCCAGCGGGTCGCCGACACCGACCGGCACCGGCTCGGCCTCTCCGTCGGCCTCGGTGAGCCCCTCCGACTCGCCGTCGCAGTCCGCGTCGCCGTCCCCGTCCGTCTCGTCCTCCGACGGCACGGGCTCCGGCCAGACCGACTTCACGGGCAAGGAGGTACAGGTCCCCTACGCCTGCAAGACGCCCATCGGCGACAAGAACGCGACCTCGCCGGTGCAGATCAACGCCAGGAAGAACGGCGGGAGTTTCGATCTCACGGTGCAGTTCAACGGGTCGGTGATGGACAGCCCCGCGGACATCCCGGCGGACTCGGTGAAACCGTCGATGGAGGTGGTCCTGGGCGGCGCCGACAAGGGCACGGTCCATGTGGAGGGCCCCACCAACTCCGCCCCGATCAAGTCCGGCGACCCGATCGAGATCCCGGACCTGACGGGCACCTACAAGCCGGGTGCGAGCGGCACGTCGACGCTCTCGCCGGGCGTCCTGACGGTCAACGCCCTCGGTACGACGACGACCTGCACGCCGACCAAGTCGGAGGTGTCGTTGACGCTGGACACGAGCGAGCAGGCGAGCGGGGCGTCGGGGGGTTCGTCGACGTCCGGCGGCTCGGCGGGCGGTTCGAGCAGCGGCGGCGGCCTCGCGGAGACCGGCGACAGCAGCAACGGCGCGGTGAAGGCGCTGGGCCTGGTGGCGGGAACGGCCATCCTGCTGGGTGGCGCGGTCTTCACGTTCATGCCTCGAAAGAGGACGCGGTGATGCCTTAGAGGCGCCGGGCTGCATTGATATGCGGCTCCGCCGCGTGGGCGCGACCAGCCACGTCGGGCGGGCAGCCGGAACACGAGAGGGCCACCCCATTCCGGAGAATGCGGTGGCCCTCTGTCAGAAGACGATCAGTGAACGTCGCCCATGAGCTCCCGGACCTTCTTCCGGTACATGAACACCGCCGCACCGGCGAGCACCGCCAGCGCCGCCTGGAACGCCACGATCCCCGTCTTGTTGAGGTCGACCCCGGCGATGGACAGCAGACCGGTCGTCGCGTCGCCCGCGGTGACCGCGAGGAACCACACGCCCATCATCTGGGACGCGTACTTCGCCGGCGCCATCTTGGTCGTCACGGACAGACCCACCGGAGAGAGCATCAGCTCACCCACGGTCTGCACGAAGTAGATCCCGACCAGCCACAGCGCGGCGGCCTTGTGACCGCCGTCCGCGATCGACAGCGGCGCGACGAACAGCAAGAACGACGCGCCGATCAGCACCAGGCCGCCGGCGAACTTCACGGCCGTGCTCGGCTCCTTGCCGCGCCGCGCCATCGCCAGCCACGCCCAGGCGAAGACCGGCGCGAGCGCCATGATCATGACCGGGTTGACGGACTGGTACCAGGAGACCGGGAAGTTCCAGCCGAAGATGGTGTTCTTGGCGGAGGCGTCGGCGAACAGGGAGACGGTCGAGCCGCCCTGGTCGTAGATCATCCAGAACACGGCCGCGGCCACGAAGAACCAGATGTACGCGCTCATCTTGGACTGCTCGGCGCGGTCCAGGTCCTTGTCGCGCTTGATGCGGGCGATGACGACGACCGGGATCAGCAGACCGGCGACGGTGATCGGGACCAGCAGCCAGTTCAGCGTGTAGACGCCGGAGACACCCACGACGACGTAGAAGACCGCGGCGACGGCGGCCCAGAAGCCGGCCTTCGTCAGCGTCGCCTTCTTCTCCGCCGCGGACAGCGGCGTCGGGACGATGTCCGAACGCGAGCTCAGGTGCCGCGTGCCGAGCAGGAACTGGGCGAGACCCAGCGCCATGCCGAGCGCGGCCAGCGCGAAGCCCAGGTGCCAGTTGTAGTTCTCGCCGACCGTGCCGATGACCAGCGGCGCGGCGAAGGCGCCCACGTTGATGCCGATGTAGAAGAGCGTGAAGCCACCGTCACGGCGCGGGTCGTCCGGACCGTCGTACAGGTGACCCACCATCGTGGAGATGTTGGCCTTCAGCAGGCCTGACCCTATGGCGACCAGACCGAGACCCGCGAAGAACGTCCCCGAGCCGGGCAGCGCCAGCGTCAGGTGGCCGAGCATGATGATCACGCCCGCGACGGCGACCGTCTTGCGGGGGCCGAGCACACGGTCGGCGAACCACCCGCCCGGCAGCGCGAGCAGGTACACGAGCGACAGGTACACCGAGTAGATCGCCGTCGCGGTGGCCGCGGTCATGTGCAGGCCGCCGGGAGCGACCAGGTACAGCGGAAGCAGGGCCTTCATGCCGTAGTAGGAGAAACGCTCCCACATCTCGGTCATGAAGAGGGTGGCCAGTCCGCGGGGGTGGCCGAAGAAGGTCTTCTCGGAACCGGGGGTGCCCGGTCGGACCGAGTCCTTCGTCAGGCTGGACGCCATGGGTCGTTCCTTGCTGCTCGGGACGCGCGGTGGGGCTGTGCGCGCCCGTGGGGGGAGCGGCCGGCACCGGCGGGTCGGACCGTCCAACCCCACGCCCGGGGGGAGTCCACCCCGGACCACGGAGCGGGGGACGGCGACCACCGGGATCCACGCCCCGTGACGCTGTGTCGCGTCCGGAGCCCGGCCAGAGGTCATTCCTTTCGAGGCCGGCCTGGGCCGACCCGCACACAAAAGAGACCTTCAGTGTCAAGAAGCCCACCAAAGGTCCCCGGGTGTACTACAGGCGTTCACGTCACTGTACGTCAGGACACTGGCGGATATGGAAGGACTTGAGACACGGATCACAGGTGTCGCGGGAACCGTGCACCCGCTTTCGAAGGCCCGTCCTCCCGTCTCACCTCTCGCCCACAGGTTCGTACCACTGTGCCCCAAGGTAAGAATCCCGGGCGCCCATCACACCCCGGCACAGCGCGTAATCGGACTACCATCACCTCATGACCCGTGTACTGCTCGCCGAGGACGACGCGTCCATTTCGGAGCCGCTGGCCCGCGCACTGCGCCGGGAAGGTTACGAGGTCGAGGTGCGCGAGGACGGACCCACCGCGCTCGACGCCGGAATGCAGGGCGGCATCGACCTGGTCGTGCTCGACCTCGGGCTGCCCGGCATGGACGGCCTGGAGGTCGCGCGCCGGCTGCGTGCCGAGGGCCACGCGGTACCGATCCTCATCCTGACCGCGCGGGCCGACGAGGTGGACACCGTCGTCGGTCTGGACGCGGGTGCCGACGACTACGTGACCAAGCCCTTCCGGCTCGCCGAACTGCTCGCCCGGGTGCGGGCGCTGCTCCGCCGCGGCGCCGCCGAGCCCGCGCAGCCGCCGGCCACGCACGGGGTGCGGATCGACGTCGAGTCGCACCGGGCCTGGATGGGGGACGAGGAACTCCAGCTCACCGCGAAGGAGTTCGACCTGCTGCGGGTGCTGGTACGGGACGCCGGGCGAGTGGTCACCCGTGACCAGTTGATGCGCGAGGTCTGGGACACGACGTGGTGGTCGTCGACGAAGACGCTCGACATGCACATCTCGTGGCTGCGCAAGAAGCTCGGCGACGACGCGGCGAACCCGCGGTACATCGCTACGGTGCGTGGTGTCGGGTTCCGTTTCGAGAAGAGCTAGGTCGGCTACGCGCGTTGCGCCGTGGCCGGCTGGTGCGGTGTGCGCGACCGACCGTCACGGCGGGCCGGTCGCGCACACGCGGCGGAGCCGCACATGTTTGCACCCCG
The DNA here is from genome assembly GCF_055567595.1 of Streptomyces sp. NPDC026515. Lineage (NCBI taxonomy): Bacteria > Bacillati > Actinomycetota > Actinomycetes > Kitasatosporales > Streptomycetaceae > Streptomyces > Streptomyces sp. NPDC026515. The sequence goes on along the minus strand of NZ_JBVHQD010000006.1, from coordinate 56,211 downwards.
CGCCCCTTTCGGGGCGCTGACGTGGCCGTTTCCCGGAGAGTGCCGTGCGTCGTCGTCTGATCCAGTCCACCCTCGCCGTCGTGCTGGTCGTCATCGCCGTCTTCGGCGTGTCTCTCGTCATCGTCGAGTCGCGGACCATCAGCAACAGCGCCCAGGAGCGCGTCGACTCCGAGGCGCTCCGGCTCGCCAGCATCGTCGACAGCCGCATCCTCGGGGACGAGGACGTCACCGCCGAGATACTGCACAGCCAGGTCGGCAAGGACCAGTACGCCGTCATCCGCATCCCGGGCAAGGCGCCGATCGAGCTCGGGGCCAGGCCCGAGGGCGACGTCATCCACTACACCGCCGACGGTGAGGAGGGCGAGACGGTCACCGTCCAGGAGCCGCGGTCCACGGTGACCCGCGAGGTCGGCCGTACGCTGCTGATCATCGGGGCCGTCGCGCTGCTCGCCGTGATCGCCGCCGTGCTGCTGGCCATCCGCCAGGCCAACCGGCTCGCCTCCCCGCTCACCGACCTCGCCGAGACCGCCGAGCGGCTGGGCTCCGGCGACCCGCGCCCGCGGCACAAGCGGTACGGCGTCCCGGAGCTGGACCGGGTCGCCGACGTGCTGGACTCCTCCGCCGAGCGGATCGGGCGGATGCTCACCGCCGAGCGGCGGCTGGCCGCGGACGCCTCCCACCAGCTGCGCACGCCCCTCACCGCCCTGTCCATGCGCCTTGAGGAGATCACCCTCACCGACGACCCGGACATCGTGAAGGAGGAGGCGAATGTCGCGTTGACGCAGGTGGAGCGGTTGACCGACGTCGTGGAGCGGCTGCTGACGAACTCCCGCGACCCGCGTACCGGCTCGGCCGTCACCTTCGACCTGGACGAGGTCATCCAACAGCAGCTCGCCGAGTGGCGGCCCGCCTACCGCAGCTCCGGCCGGGCGATCGTCAGCTCGGGCAAGCGGCATCTGCGGGCGGTGGGCACCCCCGGCGCGGTCGCGCAGGTGCTCGCCGCGCTGATCGAGAACTCGCTGATGCACGGCGGCGGCACGGTCGCCCTGCGCACCCGGGTCACCGGCAACCAGGCGGTCGTGGAGGTGACCGACGAGGGGGCCGGGGTGCCCGCCGACCTCGGCAACCGGATCTTCGAGCGGACGATCAGCGGCCGCAACTCCACCGGGATCGGCCTGGCCGTAGCCCGTGACCTCGCGGAGGCGGACGGCGGCCGTCTGGAACTGCTCCAGGCCCAGCCGCCGGTGTTCGGTCTGTTCCTGTCCCGCACACCGCCCGCGCACAAGCCGGCGGACGAGGACCTGCCGACGGTCCGTTAGGGGGTCCAGAAGGGGTCAGAAGACCCGCTGCCTGGGCTTGGGCTCCGGGGAGTCGGCGGCCCGCTCCAGGATCGCCTCCGCGTCGGCGACCGTCTCCCGGGCCGGCAGCGCCTTGAACACCCAGGTGCGGTACGACCAGAAGCGGAACAGCGTGGCCACGCCGATGCCGACGAACTTGAAGACGTTGCTCTGCAGCGGGCTGTCCCAGCCGAAGCCGTAGGTCGCCAGGTACAGCAGACCGTTCTCGATCACCAGGCCCACCGCGCTGAACAGCAGGAACAGGGTGAGTTCCTTGGTGCGGCCGCCCTTGTCACGGTCCCGGTACGTCCAGTAGCGGAAGCCCAGGTAGTTGAAGACAATGGCGACGACGGTCGCTATCACGCTCGCCCGCACCACCGGAAGCTCGGTGAGATGCCGGACCAGGTTGAAGACGCCGAGATTGACGAGAATGCCGGCGCCGCCGACGGCGCCGAATTTGGCGACCTCGCGTACGAGCCGTTGCAGCCCCGAGGAACCACGTTCCATGGTTGTGCGGGCTCCCGTCCGTAGATATTGCGACCCAGCCACTCTAACGAGCCAGTATGTCCCACGCCCGTGGATGACGGCACAGGTCGGGAACGGCTTGGAAAGAAGCCCGGAAAAGCGGGGCAAGAAGCGACGAAACGGTCGGTAAGAGTCCTGGTGGCGGGCGGGGAAACCGGCCACCGTGGCGCGGCCGATACCCTGGGGGTGTGACGTTCCCGGTAGTCGGCATGGTCGGCGGGGGCCAGCTCGCGCGTATGACGCACGAAGCGGGCATCCCGTTGGGCATCAGGTTCAAGCTCCTCAGTGACACTCCTCAGGATTCCGCGGCCCAGGTGGTGAGCGATGTCGTCATCGGCGACTACCGCGACCTGGAGACACTGCGCGCGTTCGCGCGCGGCTGCGACGTGATCACCTTCGACCACGAGCACGTGCCCACCGAGCACCTGCGGGCCCTGGAGGCGGACGGCATCCCCGTGCGCCCCGGCCCCGACGCTCTCGTACACGCCCAGGACAAGGGCGTGATGCGGGCGAGGCTCGACGCGCTCGGCATCCCCTGCCCGCGCCACCGGATCGTGGCCGACCCGGAGGACGTGGTCCGGTTCGCGGCCGAGGGCGACGGCTTCCCCGTGGTCCTCAAGACGGTCCGCGGCGGATACGACGGCAAGGGCGTGTGGGTCGTGGAGACGGCGGAGGAGGCCTCCGACCCGTTCCGGGCCGGCGTGCCCGTCCTCGCCGAGGAGAAGGTCGACTACGTCCGCGAACTCGCCGCCAACGTCGTACGCTCCCCGCACGGCCAGGCCGTCGCCTACCCGGTGGTCGAGTCCCGGCAGGTGAACGGCGTCTGCGACACGGTGATCGCGCCCGCCCCCGACCTGGACGAGGCGCTCGCCCTGCGGGCCGAGGAGATGGCGCTGCGGATCGCCAAGGAACTGGGCGTGGTCGGCCACCTCGCCGTCGAGCTGTTCCAGACCCGCGACGGCCGCGTCCTCGTCAACGAGCTGGCGATGCGCCCGCACAACTCCGGCCACTGGACCCAGGACGGCGCGATCACCAGCCAGTTCGCCAACCACGTCCGCGCGGTCCTGGACCTGCCGCTGGGCGACCCGCGCCCGCGCGCGAAGTGGACGGTCATGGTCAACGTCCTCGGCGGCGACTACCCCGACATGTACTCCGCGTACCTGCACTGCATGGCCCGCGACCCCAAACTGAAGATCCACATGTACGGCAAGGACGTGAAGCCCGGCCGCAAGGTCGGTCACGTCAACACCTACGGCGACGACCTGGACGACGTTCTCGAACGCGCACGTCACGCTGCCGGCTACCTGAGAGGCACGATCACCGAATGAGCCCCGTTGTTGGCATCGTCATGGGTTCCGACTCCGACTGGCCCGTCATGGAGGCCGCAGCCAAGGCCCTGGACGAGTTCGAGATCGGGTACGAGGTCGACGTCGTCTCCGCGCACCGCATGCCGCGCGAGATGGTGACCTACGGCGAGCAGGCGGCGGAGCGCGGGCTGAAGGTGATCATCGCGGGTGCCGGGGGAGCGGCCCACCTCCCGGGCATGCTCGCCTCCGTCACCCCCCTGCCGGTCATCGGCGTCCCGGTCCCGCTGAAGTACCTCGACGGCATGGACAGCCTGCTGTCGATCGTGCAGATGCCGGCCGGTGTCCCGGTCGCCACGGTCTCGGTCGCCGGCGCCCGGAACGCGGGCCTGCTGGCCGCCCGTATCCTGGCCACGCACGACGAGGACCTGCTGGCCCGGATGCGGGACTTCCAGCAGGACCTCAACGACCAGGCGGCCGAGAAGGGCAAGCGCCTGCGGGCCAAGGTCGACGGCGGCTCAAACGGCTTCGGCTTCGGCAAGTAGGACTCCGGGAAGCAATACGCAATGACCTCATCCGACGAAGCCCGGTCCCTGCTGCGCGAGTTTCCGGTGGTCGACGGGCACAACGACCTGCCGTACGCACTGCGCGAGCAGGTCCGCTACGACCTCGGCTCCCGTGACATCGCCACGCACCAGAACGCGCACCTGCACACCGACATCCCGCGCCTGCGCGAGGGCGGGGTGGGCGCCCAGTTCTGGTCGGTGTACGTGCGCTCGGACCTGCCCGGCGCGGTCCCGGCGACACTGGAACAGATCGACTGCGTACGGCAGCTGATCGCCCGTTACCCGGCGGACCTGCGGGCCGCGCTGACCGCCGCCGACATGGAGGCGGCCCGCGCCGAGGGCCGGATCGCCTCCCTCATGGGTGCGGAGGGCGGCCACTCCATCGACAACTCGCTGGGCACCCTGCGCGGTCTGTACGAGCTGGGCGTGCGCTACATGACGCTCACCCACAACGACAACAACGACTGGGCGGACTCGGCGACCGACGAGCCCAGGGTCGGCGGCCTGTCCGCGTTCGGCCGCGAGGTGGTCCGGGAGATGAACCGCCTGGGCATGCTGGTGGACCTCTCCCATGTCGCCCCGACGACCATGCGCGCCGCCCTGGACACCACCGCCGCGCCGGTGATCTTCTCGCACTCCTCCGCCCGGGCCGTCTGCGACCACCCGCGCAACATCCCGGACGACGTCCTCGAACGCCTCGCCGGCAACGGCGGTGTGGCCATGGTGACGTTCGTACCGAAGTTCGTGCTCCAGGCGGCGGTCGACTGGACGGCGGCGGCCGACGACAACATGCGCGCGCACGGCTTCCACCACCTCGACACCGGCGAGGACGCGATGAAGATCCACCGGGCCTTCGAGGAGAGCCACCCCCGCCCCGTCGCGACGACCGCCACGGTCGCCGACCACCTCGACCACATGCGCGAGACCGCCGGCGTCGACCACATCGGCATCGGCGGCGACTACGACGGCACCGCCTTCACCCCCGACGGCCTGAACGACGTCTCCGGCTACCCGAACCTGATCGCCGAACTCCTCGACCGAGGCTGGTCCCGTGCCGACCTGGCCAAGCTCACCTGGCAGAACGCGGTCCGCGTGCTGGGCGCGGCGGAGGACGTGGCCCGGGACCTCCAGGGCACCCGGGGGCCGTCGAACGCGACGATCGCCGAACTGGACGGCTGACGGGACCCGGGGGCGGGGCGGACCGGTGTACCGGCTGCCCCGCCCCCGGTCGTACCCCCGAACGCCCCGTCCACCAGGAACCCTCCCGGTCGGCCGTGCGACGGTGGGCTACAGCCCCATCACGACGTAGCTCACGACGACGTACGGAGCCCGCAAATGGCCGACCTCCACGACGTTCCCACCACGACCGAGGTCGGCGAGGACGACAGCCTCCCGTACGACCCGTTCCCCGTGGTGTCCGACACCGAGTTCCTGGCACAGGCCCACGTCCTGCTGGACGCGTACCCGGTCGCGGACGGCTACAGCGGGCTTTCGCGGGCGCTGGGACCGCTGCCCTGGTACGACCTGGAGCTGGGCGAGGCCGCCGTGGACACGGACGTGCCCCGGCTGCGCGAGGGGCACGTGGGCGCGCTGTTCTGGTCGCTGGACCAGCCGGATTCGGAGCACCGCGACCGGGCCGTGGGGGCCACGCTGGAACGGCTGGACCTGGTGCGCCGGGTGGTCGAGAGGCATCCGGAGGGGCTCCGGCTGGTGCGCACCGCCGGGCAGGTCATCGACGCCCGCAACTGCGGCCGGGTCGCCGTGGTGCTCGGTCCCGCCTCCGCCGCCGCCGTCGACGGCTCCCTCGGCATCCTGCGTGTCCTGAACTCCCTCGGCCTGCGGGTCCTCTCGCTGGCCGGCGCCGACTGGGCGGACCGGGAGGGGCTGACCCGGTTCGGCGAGGAGGTGATCCGTGAGATGAACCGGCTCGGCGTGCTCGCCGACCTGTCCGGCGCCCCCGAGAGCGTCCTCGCCCGGGTGCTCGCCCTGTCCAAGACGCCGGTCCTGTGCACCCGCTCCGGCGCGGCCTCCGTGCGCCCGCACCCCGCCAACCTCTCCGACGGGCTGCTGGCCCAGCTCGGCGAGCAGCGGGGGCTGTGCATGGTGCCGCTGGCCGCCGAGCAGTCCGGGCCGACCGTCCCTGACGTCGCCGACCATCTCGACCACGTGCGGATCGTGGCCGGCCCCGAGTGCGTCGCGCTGTCCGGCAGTTACGACTCCGGCGCCGCCCACCCCCGCGACCTCGCCGACCCCTCCCGCTACCCGCACCTGATCGCCGAACTGCTCAGGCGAAGCTGGTCCGAGACCGAGCTGTCCCTGCTGACCTGGGGGAACGTCCAGCGCGTCCTGCGCAGCGCCGACTTCACCGCCCGCGCGGCCCAACGCCGCCGCGAGCCGGTCCCGGGCAGACCGGCCGAGCCGGAGAAGTGACCCCGCCCGGCCGGTCCGCACGACGTGAGCACAGGACGTGATCAGGGGATCCGGCACAGACAGAAGGGGTGGCCCGCCGGATCGGCGTACACCTGGAAGTCCTTCTTCTCCCGGTCCTCCAGGTCCAGCGGGCGCGCCCCCAGCGCCAGCACCTTCTCGTGGGCCGCGTCGACCTCCTCCCAGGTCGCCCCCGCGTCGAAGTCGAGATGGAGCTGCTGCGGGTTGCGGTCCGCCCGCGGCCACTCGGGCGGCGTGTACCCCGCCACCCGCTGGAAGCCCAGCCGCGGTCCTTGCGGTACCTGAAGGACGACCCACTCGTCGTCCTCCGCCACCGGGGTGCCCCCGGCCACGGCGGCGTAGAAGCGGGCCAGCGCGAGCGGGTCGGGACAGTCGATCACCACGTTGCGCAGTCGGGCGACGATCGCCATGGGTCCTCCCCGGGTCAGCAGGCGCAGAGACAGAACGGGTGCCCAGCCGGGTCGGCGTACACCCGGAAGGTCCGCTCCCGGTCCGCCGCGTCCAGCGGCTTCGCGCCCAGCTCCAGGACCCCCTTCTCGGCCGCGTCCAGGTCGTCCACCACCAGGTCCAGGTGGAACTGCTGGGAGTCGTCGGGCGCGGGCCACTTCGGCGCCACGAAACCGGGCGCCCGCTGGAAGGCCAGCACCCGTCCGCCGGGCACCGTCAGGTCCACCCACTCCTCGTCCCCCTCGACGCTGCCGCCCAGCACGCCGGCGTAGAAACCGGCGAGCGCGGACGGGTCAGGGCAGTCCAGGACGACGGCACCGAGCTTGGCGAGAGCCATGACTTCCTCCTCGAAGTCCGAGTGTGTCCGAGTTGCTGGTTACCTGTAGAGCCGGGTAACCAGTCACCGTTACCGCATGCTCCCGCAGTGGAGGTAACCTCGCAAGGGAATTCGGAGGTAGCTGGCAGGGATGAGCGAGAGATCGCCCGCGCCGGGCGGCCTGACCCTGGTCGAGGCCCTGGTGAACACGCTGGACATCGAGTCGGGCGCCGACGCGCTCGACACGCCGGACGGCAGGGAGCGCCTCGGCATCACGGAGGCCGAACTGCCACCCGCGCGCGCCCTGCGCGAATCGCTGCGCGCCACGCTCCTCGCCCACGCCGGCCACCCGCCGCACCGCGAGGTGACCCCGCTGGGCGAGCTGCTGGCCGACGCCCCCCTCCGCGTGGCCGTGGACCCCGCCGACGGCTCGGCCACCCTGGCCCCCGCCGACGCGGGCCCCCTGGTCTCGCGGGTCGCGGCCGCCGTCGCCGGTGCGCTGGTCGAGGGCACCTGGACCCGCCTCAAGGCCTGCGAGGCCGACACCTGCCACTGGGCCTACTACGACCGCAGTCCGGCCGGCCGCGGCCGCTGGTGCTCGATGCGGGTGTGCGGGGCGCGCGCCAAGATGCGCCGGTACCGGGCCAAGGACAGGTAAGGCCCAGGCGGTTCATCGGCCGCGCCTGTGCCGCGTGGTGCAGAATGCGACAAGACACCGGTTCGGCCGACTGAGCCTCGGCCGAACCGGTGTCGCCCTGGTCCGAGCACCCCGTACGGGACTAGGCGGTCGGACGCCCCATCGCACGGTACGTCCAGCCCGCCCGCCGCCAGACCTCCGGCTCCAGCGCGTTGCGCCCGTCGAGGATCACCTTCGCCGAGGCCACCGCGCCCAGTGCGGCGGGATCCAGCTCCCGGAACTCCCGCCACTCGGTGAGGTGCAGCACCACATCAGCCCCCCGCGCACACTCCTCGGCGCTGCCGGCGTAGCCCAGCGTCGGGAACAGCCGCCGGGCGTTGTCCATCCCCTTCGGGTCGTACACGGTCACCTGCCCGCCCTGCAGATGGATCTGCCCGGCCACGTTCAGCGCCGGCGAGTCCCGTACGTCGTCCGAGTCCGGCTTGAACGTGGCGCCGAGCACCGCGACCCGCTTCCCGAGGAACGACCCGCCGCCCAGCGCCTCCCGGGCCATCTCGACCATCTGCCCCCGGCGCCGCATGTTGATGGAGTCGATCTCGCGCAGGAAGGTCAGCGCCTGGTCGGCGCCCAGCTCGCCCGCGCGGGCCATGAAGGCGCGGATGTCCTTGGGCAGGCAGCCGCCACCGAACCCGATCCCGGCGCGCAGGAACTTCTTCCCGATCCGGTCGTCGTGCCCGATCGCCTCGGCCAGCCTGGCCACGTCGCCGCCCGCCGCCTCGCACACCTCGGCCATGGCGTTGATGAAGGAGATCTTGGTGGCGAGGAAGGAGTTCGCGGACGTCTTCACCAGCTCGGCCGTCGGGAAGTCGGTGACCACGAACGGCGTGCCCTCGCCCACCGGCGTCGCGTACACCTCGCGCAGCAGCTTCTCGGCGCGCTCGCCGCGCACGCCGACCACGATCCGGTCGGGGTGCAGGGTGTCCTGGACGGCGAAGCCCTCCCGCAGGAACTCCGGGTTCCAGGCGAGTTCGGCCTCGGCGCCCGCCGGCGCGTTCTCGGCGAGGTAGGCGGCGAGCCGCTCCGCCGAACCGACCGGCACGGTCGACTTGCCGACCACCAGCGCGGGCCGGGTGAGATGCGGGGCCAGCGACGCGATCGCGGAGTCGACGTACGACATGTCGCAGGCGTACTCGCCGTGCTTCTGCGGGGTGTTCACACAGACGAAGTGGACGTCACCGAAGGCGCCCACCTCGGCCCAGTCGGTGGTGAAGCGCAGCCGCCCGCTGGAGCCCTCGAAGCCCGCCACGTGCCGGCGCAGCAGGTCGTCCAGGCCCGGCTCGTACATCGGGGTCTCGCCACGCTCCAGCATGGCGATCTTCTCGGGTACGACGTCGAGACCGAGCACCTCGAAGCCGAGCTCCGCCATGGCCGCGGCATGCGTGGCGCCGAGATAACCGGTGCCGATCACAGTGATCTTGAGGCTCATGGAATGCTCCAGCTCGGGGATGTTGGTGCTGCTGCGGGGCCGAGCATAACCGGGCCCTCCTGCGGGCAACTTTCCCGCTGTCGCGTACCTCACGTCACCGTTGTGCGGGCCGCGCCCTAAACTTTGAGTTACTTAACAGTAATTAGCGTCAGCACCACTGCGTCTGGAGTGAGAGACCTTGGCCGGATCGGCTGACTTCGACCTGTACCGCCCGTCCGAGGAGCACGACATGCTCCGCGACGTCGTCCGCGCGCTGGTCGAGGCGAAGATCGCCCCGTACGCGGCCGCGGTCGACGAGGAGGCCCGCTTCCCGCAGGAGGCGCTCGACGCGCTGGTCGCCAACGACCTGCACGCCGTGCACGTTCCCGAGGAGTACGGCGGCTCCGGCGCCGACGCGCTCGCCACGGTCATCGTGATCGAGGAGGTGGCCCGCGCCTGCGTCTCCTCCTCCCTCATCCCCGCCGTGAACAAGCTGGGCTCGCTCCCGGTGATCCTCTCCGGCTCCGAGGACCTCAAGAAGAGGTACCTGGCACCGCTCGCCAAGGGCGACGCGATGTTCTCGTACGCCCTCTCCGAGCCGGAGGCGGGCTCCGACGCGGCCGGCATGAAGACGAAGGCGGTCCGCGACGGCGACCACTACGTCCTCAACGGCGTGAAGCGCTGGATCACCAACGCCGGTGTCAGCGAGTACTACACGGTGATGGCCGTGACCGACCCCGACAAGCGCTCCAAGGGCATCTCCGCCTTCGTGGTCGAGAAGTCGGACGAGGGAGTCTCCTTCGGCGCCCCGGAGAAGAAGCTCGGCATCAAGGGCTCGCCGACCCGTGAGGTCTACTTCGACAACGTGCGCATCCCGGCCGACCGCATGATCGGCGCCGAGGGCACCGGCTTCGCCACGGCGATGAAGACCCTGGACCACACCCGCATCACCATCGCCGCCCAGGCCCTCGGTGTCGCCCAGGGCGCGCTGGACTACGCCAAGGGCTACGTCCAGGAGCGCAAGCAGTTCGGCAAGCCGATCGGCGACTTCCAGGGCATCCAGTTCATGCTCGCCGACATGGCCATGAAGATCGCCGCCGCCCGCGCCCTCACCTACCAGGCCGCGGCCGCCTCCGAGCGCGGCGACTCCGACCTCACCTTCCAGGGCGCGGCGGCCAAGTGCTTCGCCTCCGACACCGCCATGGAGGTCACCACGGACGCCGTCCAGCTCCTCGGCGGCTACGGCTACACCCGCGACTACCCGGTCGAACGCATGATGCGCGACGCCAAGATCACGCAGATTTATGAAGGCACGAACCAAGTTCAGCGGATCGTGATGGCGAGGAACCTTCCCTAGCAGGGTTTTTGCAGGTCAGAAGCTGTTCCGAAGGTCCGGAGGGGTGCCCCTGGCTTTCTGTCCGTTGCCGCCCGATCAGGGCCGTTCCTGGGCGTCATGCTGGGGGAATCCTGGGCAGATGCCGGACTGAAAACGGCCCCTGACCTGCACAAACAACACAGCCCCCGGCGCGACGCCGGGGGCTGTTGTCGTACGCGGATCAGGCGACCTCTGACGCCTCTGTCGGGTCGTCGGCGCCGGGCGTCAACATTGTTGCGATGGCGGCCCGGCCACGCTGCTCGGCCCCTTCGAAGATGTAGTGGTAGTGCTCCCTGAGCACGTCAGTACTGCTGTGGCCCATCCAGTCGGCCACGTCGTTCTCGGGGACTCCGGCGTACAGCAGCCGCGACCCGTAGTAGTGCCGGAGTGAGTGGGCCTTGCAGTACTTCACCTGTCCCTTGCCCAGAGCCTCCATCCAGATCTTCGGGTAGAAGTACGACGCGTAGAGGTAGCCAGTCCGCGTCACGTTGGGGAAGAGGAGCCGCTCCGGCCCCCATACGCCGTGGTTCTTGATGTGCCGCCGTAGCTCGAAGGCGACGTTCGGCGGGAGGGGGACGGTACGCCCTGGCTCGCCTTCGTCACGAGCCTTGATGTGCCGACGCTGGATCGCGCTGTTCTTCCCCGACTCGGTGTCTCCGTCTTCTGCAATCTGGAAGTCGACGCGAAGCGTCTCGGCCTTGAAGTCGATCTGATCGCGGGACACCGCCATGGCCTCACCGAGTCGCAGGCCGCACCCGGCCATGAGCCACAGCATCGCGCGGTATCGCGGAGGAGCGGCATCCAGCATCGCCAGAACTTCCCGCGTCGTGAGCCCCCTTGCGGTGCTCTTCTGCTCCCGGATCTCCTTGGCGCGGCTGCCCGCGCCCTTGACCTTCTTGCACGGGTTCCGGCCGACGATCTCGTTGACGACAGCCCAGTCCATCATCCCGGAGAAGAACGAGAACCGCTGACGCCGTGTGCGGGCGGACAGCTTCCGGTCCTGCTCCATCCACAAGAGCCACTGCTCAACATCAGCGACCTTCAGGGACACGATGGAACGGGCCTTGAAGAACGGCTCAATGGTCGTGTTGAGGATCGACCGGTACTGCTTCTTGGTGCTGTTCTCCAGCTTCCTTTGATTCGTCCACTGCTCCCACACGGCCGTCACGGGCTGCTTGCCCAAGCGGTCGTCCAGGTAGGTCCCGGCGTCGAGTTCCTGCTCCTTGCGCTTGCGCTGGTCGTCAGCCCGCTTCTTGGTCTCGAACGTCTTCTGCCGTTGCTTGCCGTCCGGGTCGTACCAGTACGTCGTCCACTTCTTCGGGTCGTCCGTTGACCGTGCGACCCATGCCCTTGCCACTGAAGCGGCCCCCTCCTGCTGCTGCCGACGTACGGGCCCGCCCCGCCGTCGCGCCGGTCACTCCCCGGCGTTTTCAAGTTTGGCCATCGACCACCCTGGGTTGTCAACACAGGGTGGAACCCCCTGGGTGTGTTAGCTTGAGTGATATGGAAGCGGATGACAGCGGGTTCGAGATCACTCAGCAGCAGGGCGCGTGGGTGGTCCGCATGTGGTGGCCCGTGGGGCCGGTCAACGGGGGACCACAGCGGATCACCATCGAGCCGGCCGAAGATGCCCCTGCTCGTGAGGTGGCGCGGGGTATCTCGACCACTGTCCTGCGCAGGCTCGATGTAGCCGCAGCCCTGGAGTTGGCCAAGCAGGCTCCCGAAGCCCAGCGGACGTTGGAGGAGGTGGCAGGGAAGCTGAATGGGATGGGAGGGGCGGCGGGGCTCGCCCTGGAGGGCGAAGGCGTCTCAGAGCGGTACTTGGCCCTGCTAGTTGCCACGTACACCGCCATGGCGGACTTTGGGGCTCCTGCACCCATTCCGTGGCTGGCGCGGCTCATTGGCCGCCGACCTGAGACGGTGAAGGATCACCTGAAGCGGGCCAGAAGGGACGGCTTCCTGACCACCGTTGCCGGTAAGGCGGGTGGAGAGTTGACGGACAAGGCCAAAGCAGTACTTGAGGAAATGACTGAAGCAGCTAGCCAAGGCGGCTGAACTACATAACACTTCATGCGCATTGAGCCCCCGAGGGTATTCGGGGGCCTTTTTTGTTTGCTGAGAGGACTGCGTGACTAAGACGGCAACTGACCGCCAGCTCTAAACCGTGGGGTGGCGAATTGAAGCACCAGCCGAAGAAGTGTCACGTGTGCCGTTCCGAGGATTTGGGGATTTGATTGGCGAACGCGATCGAAGGGAGGCACCCCGGTGGGTCCTTTTCTTTATCGAATTACCATTACCCCATATTGAGTAATGTCTCAGTTATTTGTTGGTTACCGTTCCGTGGTAGGGGTGGGGAAGAATAGAAGTCAAGCGAGGAGGCCGTCAGAGCAACGCTCCGGACACTCGCTGAGACTTCCGCCCCATCAAAGGAATGCAGCGCTATGCGTAAGACCGTTCTCATGCCCGTGGAAAAGGTTCTGTGCGACGCCCACATAGCGCGTGATGGCAGTGAGGAAGAAGCGGGAACGACTCTTACCTTGGGTGCGCACACGTGGGACCTCTGCCTTGAGCACGACATCCTGTTCGGCAGGTACCTGATGGACGCTCTTGGCGTGCCTGAGACTGCCAAGAGTGCGCCGGTTGAGCCCCTGCCGATTGTTGGGGCTGTCCCGGAGCCGGAGCCGGAGCCGGAAGCGGCACCCGTGGGGGAGCCTGACCCCGAGCCGGTCCCATCCGTGATGCTGGCCGGAGAGGTGCCCGGTTACTCGTGGGAAGACGCCAGAGAGGCCGTTCGGCGCATGGGCTATGAGGTGGTCGGCCGTGCCGATGACAGCACGGTCCTGCTGATCCTGGGTGAGGGTGGCGACCGGAATGCCACCAAGCTGCGCGACGCTTCCGAGCGTGGCATCCCTGTGATGGACGTCCGGAAACCGGGACGTTTCAAGTCGGCTGTTCGCTCGGGTGAGTTGGTCGGTGGCGACCCGCTTCCGGAGCCTGCCAAGGTTGCCCTCTCCGGGATGAGTGAGCGAGAGCGCAACCGTGCCGTACGAGCGTGGGCACGCGAGAACGGCTTCACCGTGCCTACCAAGGGCCGAATCCCGATGCATGTGCGCCATGCGTGGGAGCACCGGGACGCATCGGAGGGAAAAGCGGTCGCGGCCTGACCGCCGCTCCCACCGTGCCGGGCGCCGAGTGCGCCCGGCCTCCCCGGCCAGAAGCCACACAAGCAACCCTGTTCGAGATTGAGGCAGCATGAGCACCCCCGTTCTGTACGGTCCCATCGGTCGCGCGGTCCGCAGGATCTCCCCGTTCCTGGAAGCGGACCCCTTGGGGGTGTATGTGGCCGCCCTCTCGATGTGGTCGGCCGCTATCGGTGGCTCGGTCAAGGTGTCTTCCCGTGGCCCCCGGCCCGTGCTGCTGTGGTCCGCTCTGGTGGCCGGTACGGGGCGCGGCAAGGGAACCGCGCTCCGGGCCGCTCATCATGTCTTGGACAAGGCCCTGGGTCGCTTCCTGGCCACACACACCACGTCCGGGATCACTTCCGGGGCGAGCATGGTGAACCACCTGTGGGAGCAGCAGGAAGCGACGGCCGAGACCGAGCATGGGCGGGACGTGCGGACTCTGGTGGTCGAAGAAGAGTGGTCGGAAGTGCTCCGCAGGGTGAAGCGGGATTCATCGTTCACGACCAAGCTGCGGACCGCGTGGGACGGTGCGACGCTGCGGAACACCACCAAGGATGAGGCGCAGGAAGTACGTGACCCCGCCATGGTTCTGCACTGTCACGTCACGCCCTCTGACTGGGCCAAGTACGTCGGGGAGTCGGAAGCGGCGGGTGGCTCGTACAACCGCATCCTTCCCTTCCTGCTCGGATCGGTGCCGCTCTTGGACGACGACCGGGTGAGCCTGCCCGAGGTGGACGGGCGAGAGCTGGCCGACGCTTACGGGTGGGCCACTGCCCGGCCGCGTGTGATCACGCTTGCGGAGGATGCCCGGCCGCTGTGGCGGATCGTGCGCCGATACGCCCGCATCCTGGGTGAGACCCTGCCCGAGGGACAGGCCGTGTTCATCGAGCGCACGGCAGAACAGACGCTCAGGGTTGCGGCCTGCCTGGCAGCGTCCGAGTGCTCGGAGACGGTCACTGAAGAGATGCTGTCGGCCGCCTTCAGCCTGGTGCGCCGGTCGGTCCAGGATGCCGTCCGGATCACCAAGGGGGCGACCTCTCCCAAGGTGAAGCGTCAGCCGCTCAGCCTTGAAGACAAGGTCCGGGCCCGGATCGAGATGCACGGCGGTCGGGCCACTTCCTCCCAGGTGCTCCCGTATGTGGGCGCCACGGCTGAAGCGGTTAAGGCACTGTCGGGAATCGTCGTTACTGTGGAACGGGCGGGTAAGAGTGGCCGACCGGCCACCGTTTTCACACTCCGCGGTGACACTTCCGGTGCCTCTGTGCCGCAGCCGGCCAGCACAGGCAGCGACAGGAACGAGGACACTTCCCGTCACGCGGAGGCGCAGCCGGCCAGCGCAGAGCGTGAGCAGAACCGTGCATGCGTCGTCCGCCTGGACGCCTACCGCCCGGCACCCAAGCAGGTTGCCGAGCCCGTGCAGGAACCGACTGAGCAGCCATCATCTGCGGTCGCACGATGCGCCAGCGCAGAACAGGTTCGGTGATGATGAACCGAAGTGACTTTGCGGTGTCGTAGAGAACCGCTTGCCGTTCAAGTCGTCCATTGATCGTTCGCTGGAGTGCGTCTTCACTCAGGTTGTGGCGTTGCAGAATGGCCCGGATGTACTCGGGAGTCTGGAGCAGGCCCGGAACGAGCGCGGGTTGAAACAGCCGCAGTACAGACATCTGGGCTTCCAGAGCCTTGGCGGCCTGCTGGCCCTTGTGGACCCCGATCCGCTTGAGCAGGCGCCACGCCATCGCCTCCGTCGCTGACGCGCGTGCGGCTTCCGCGTACTCCGCTTTGACCTCGTCCGAAACGCCGATGGCGGTCAGGATGCGCTCTACATCCGTCGCGCTGGGTGCCAGCTTCGCATTCTCGATCTTCGACAGCTTGGACGGAGACATGAGGGCGCTGCGGGCCACCGCTTTGGCTTCCTTGCCGGATGCCACTCGCAGCGCCCGCAGCGCGGCTCCAAGCTGTGCTCTGTTCACGTCCCGTACTTAGCCCACCATTCGGCGAACGGTTCCGCGTGCGCGAGAGCCGCATCGCGGTACCGCGTGAATTGCGCTGTTCGTTCCGGCGGTAGCACTTCCGAACCCAGGTACTTTCCGCTTCCGTCGTAGTTCATCACGGCCACGGATTCGGAGTCGAAGAACCAGAAATCCGGGACGTTCTGCAAGGGGTTGGGTTTGTCGGTGATGTCGAGGATGAAGAACTCTTCGCCCCCGCTCACGTTCTTGTGGTAGCCCCACCCGAGTTCGAACCTAAGATAGTCCGTGAGCGGGCGGGACAGGATATGGACCCGGTATACCCGCTTCCCCTTCTCGGTGTGCGAGCGTAGTTCTTTGACCCATCCCGCGTTGTAGTCGTCCGGCTGTGGCTCCCCGGCCAGGAATGCCTGGTAGGCGTCGACGCTCCCGGACCTGCTGTAGTCGTCCAGGGTCTCCAGCCGGAATGCCTCGCGCTCGAACGTGTCGAAGAGGTCGCCGAGGGTCCTAGATGAGGTTTTCACGGATGGCCTTCTGGATCAGTTCCATCGGGATCTCGACCAGGGTTTCGTGGGCGGGAATCTGAAGCCCGTGGTCGGTCGGCGTCTCACCCTGTACCAGGAAGGTGCCACGATCCGTGGCGTAGATCGTCGGGCAGTCCTTGATGTCGCACGTGCTGACCAGCTTGGTGACCTTCATGGTCTGGGTTCCCCTCTCCCGTACCGCTGTCAGTGCCCCGCATCTGGGTTGATGCTCCCGAGGGGTGGCGCAAGGGTCAAGCGATCACGGTTGACGGAACGGGAAACCGCGTAACCTGCGCCCGGCCTGTTCGTATGCGGCGCGATTGGTGGTGGTGCCTCCAGCGCGCCTCCTGCCTGCGGAGACTGTTTACGATCATGGGGAAATGCTGGGGAGGCCCCCTCTGGGAGGGGTGTTCGTGCAGGCCAGAGCCGTATGGCCTGTAAAGCACGCAGATCTACGAGGGCACCAACCAGGTCCAGCGGATCGTGATGGCCCGGAACCTGCCGTAACCGGCGGGGAAACCACCGGAAAGGCGTCCTTCGGGGCGCCTTTTCCCGTGCTGTCGCCGAATGGCGCTACCGATCGGTCGGGCTTAGAAGGAAGACGAACGGGGCCTGCCCCGGGCCCTTCCCTCTCTCCCCTGGAGGAGCCATGACCCAGACCGGACCCATGACGGCCATGAGCAAGCAGATGCAGGAGTGCGTCAACATGTGCATGGCCACGCACACGATGTGCGAGGAGACCATGAGCTCCTGCATGTCCATGGACGGCGGCCAGGCGCACATGCGCATCATGCGCGCGCTGATGGACTGCTCCGAGATGACCCGGATGTGCGCCGACATGATGATGCGGCGCTCGCCGCTGTCCGCCGAGATGTGCGCCATGTGCGCCAAGGCCTGCGACATGTGCGCCGAGGCGTGTATGTCCATGCCGGACGACCCGCAGATGAAGCGCTGCGCCGACGCGTGTCGCAACTGCGCCGAGATGTGCCGCTCGATGGCGGGCGCGTCCATGTGACACCCCGCTGAAACGGCGTCGGGGGCGCCCCGCAGGGTGCCCCCGAACCGTGTACGACCCGTCTCAGTTGTCGGTGACGGTGACCTTCTGGTCGTTCTTCAACTCGTCGACCAGTGTCTTGACCTTGGCCTTGTCCCAGACGAGGTTGCCGCCCGTGGAGCCGGAGACCGGCATGTTCATCGAGGTGCCGTCGCCGCCGTTGACGTCCTTCATCGCGAAGAACATCGACGCCAGGTCCCACAGGCTCATGTCCTTGTCGACGGTGAGGGAGTCCAGGCCCGCGCCGAGGGTGGGGTAGAGCTTGAAGGGGTTCAGGATCGTCGAGGGGGTCGCCACCTGGTGGGCCAGCGCCGCCAGGAACTTCTGCTGGTTCTTCGTGCGCTGGAGGTCGGACGCGGCGAAGGCGTGCCGGGTGCGGACGAAGGCGAGGGCCTCCTCGCCGTTCAGGGTCTGCTTGCCCGCCTTGAAGTCGGCGCCCGAGTACTTGTCCGTGAAGCCCTTGTCGATGTCTATCGTGACCCCGCCGACCGCGTCCACGATGTCCGCGAAGCCGGCGAAGCCGATCTCCACGTAGTGGTCGATGCGCAGCCCGGTGTTGAACTCGACCGTGCGCACGAGCAGGGTCGGGCCGTCCTCGGCGTAGGCCGCGTTCAGCTTCGTGTGCCGGCCGGTGCCCTGGTAGACCTTGCCGGACGTGGACCCCTGGTACGAGGGGATCTCCACGTCCGAGTCGCGGGGGAGGGAGATCAGTGTGTCGCCGTTGTCACCGACGTGCAGGATCATCATCGAGTCCGTGCGCTGGCCCTCGGCCGACCCCGTGTGCAGCTTCTTCTTCTCCTCGTCCGACATGCCCTTGCGGCTGTCGGAACCGACGATCAGGTAGTTGGTGCCCTCACCGGCGGAGGGACGGTCGATGACCTTCGACAGGTCGACGTCCCGGTGCAGCTTGGAGTCGGCCCAGAAGTAGGTCGCGACGGATGTGACGATCAGCACGCTCACCACGACGATCGCGGTCCACTTGATCCGCTTGCGCCAGTTCGGAGCCGGACGCGGGCCGCGCTCAGGAGTGCCGCCGGGTCCCCCGCCCCCGGGGCCGCCGCCGTAGACCTGGCCGGTGTTGTAGCCGCTGTCGTACCCGTTGCCGTACGCCGGCTGCTGCGGGACGCCGGCGTAGCCGCCGCCCCCCTGCTGCGGCGCGCCGTACGGCGGCGCCGACGGCTCCCCGCGTCGTACCTGGCGCATCACGCGGGCGCCCTCAGGCTGCGCGCTTGCGCTACCGCGTCCGTACCGGTTGCCGCGGTTGTCGTTCGACCGTCCCTCGGGCCATTCGCTCATGGGCCCCAGTGTGCAGGCAGCGCCTGTACCTCTTACAAGGGTCGTCGGGAAATCAGGGCACCGCTGTTGCCAACCCGACACAAATTCCGTGATTGTCACTTCGGCATAAGGTAGGGGGCATGACAGACCAGGCCCCCGAGGCGGAGTCCGATATTCCCGGCAAGCCGACGTCCGCGTCCCGGACCACGCTGAGCCACATCATGACCCACAACGACACCAACCTCCTCGGCACGGTGCACGGCGGCGTGATCATGAAACTCGTCGACGACGCGGCGGGCGCGGTCGCCGGGCGCCACTCGGGCGGACCCGCCGTCACCGCGTCCATGGACGAGATGGCGTTCCTGGAGCCGGTCCGGGTCGGCGACCTGGTCCATGTCAAGGCGCAGGTCAACTGGACCGGCCGGACGTCCATGGAGGTCGGCGTGCGGGTTCTCGCCGAGCGCTGGAACGAGTCGAACCCCGCCACCCAGGTCGGCTCGGCCTACCTGGTCTTCGCGGCGGTCGACGCCGACGGCAAGCCCCGCCGGGTACCGCCGGTGGTTCCGGAGACCGACCGGGACCGGCGCCGCTACCAGGAGGCCCAGATCCGCCGGACGCACCGCCTGGCGAGACGACGCGAGATACGCGAGCTGCGCGAACGCAGTATCGCGGAGGGCTTCGAGAACTAGCTAGGGCCTGTCGGCCCGTGCCCGGTCGGCCGCGGGCCGGTTTGGGCTTGTCGCGCAGTTTCCCGTGCCTTTCGGGGGCGCTCGTGCAGCGCCCTGCTCATCAGGGGCGCGGGGAACTGCGCGAACGGCCCCCACCGGCCCGCAGGCGAAGCCCCGCGCTCAGCACACCGTCTCGTCCCCCCGCACCACCGCCGCCTCGCCCTGCGGAACCGGCGCCTCCACCCGTACCTTCCGCACACTCTCCGGCCCCTTGAAGTCCGCCCCGGCCGTCACCCGCAGCACCGGTCCCATGCCGCGCACCGCCCGCAGCTCACTCCCCGGCAGGGCCGCCGCGAGCGACCGGGCCGAGCGGTCCCAGCGGGGGTCGTAGGAGATCACCGTCCGCCGCACGTCGTGCCGGACGGCGGTCACCGGCTGGTGGTTCGCCGCGAACCCCGCCGTCGTCAGCGCCGCGTCCATCCGACGCCCGAGCCCCACCGTCCCGGTGCCGTTCTCCACCTGCACCCGGATCTGTTGCGGCGCCACCTCCACGGTCACCGGCGTCGGCCCGGCGGGCCGCTTGGGTGCCGGCGGGGCCAGCGGCTTGTCCTCGCGCAGGGACTGGAACAGCCGGTCCGACCCGGCCTGGTCCCACTTGAGCGTCGAGCCGATGCCCTTCACGGCGTACCCCAGCTGCGCGACGGGGACGGTCGTGAACTCGGACGAGGACGGGGAGAAGTTGCGCATCGCCCGGCCGAGGTCCAGCAGCTCGTCCGTGCCGAAGCCCGTGTCGGCCCGTACGGAGCCCAGCACCGCCCGCGTCACGTCCCGGAACTTGATCGGGTTCAGCAGCACGCCCGACGACGACGCCTGTTCGATCAGCGAGGCCAGGAACCGCTGCTGCCGCT
This sequence comes from Streptomyces sp. NPDC026515, assembly GCF_055567595.1. NCBI lineage: Bacteria > Bacillati > Actinomycetota > Actinomycetes > Kitasatosporales > Streptomycetaceae > Streptomyces > Streptomyces sp. NPDC026515. The sequence continues at coordinate 36,213 of NZ_JBVHQD010000006.1, read as the reverse complement.
TCATCCGGCCGAGGTCGCTGGCCGCGTCGACGTGCCGGGAGCGGACGTACTGCAGGGCCTGCCCGCCGTGCAGCATGTGCGTGCCGGAGGAGAGGTCGAGCCCGGTGTAGGAGTCCTTCAGCGGCTGCGGCGTGCAGATCTGGACCCCGCCGAGCACGTCGACGGTCCGCATGAAGGTGATGAAGTCGACCTCCAGATAGTGGTCGATCTTCAGATGGGTCATGTCCTCGACCGTGCGGACGGTCAGTTGCGGGCCGCCCTCCGCGTAGGCCGCGTTCAGCTTGATGGGGTGGGCGCCGTGCGTGCGGCCCGTCGTCGCGTCGGTGTGCGGCGGGACCTCGGCGTACGAGTCGCGCGGCAGGCTGACGACCGTCGCCCGCTCCCGGTCCGCCGAGATGTGCACGATCATCATCGTGTCCGTGCAGTGGCAGGGTGCCCCGCCCAGCCGGTATTTCCGGCGCTCCTTCTCCGTGATCTTGTCGCGGCCGTCGGTGCCGACCAGCAGGACGTTCATGCCGTGGCCCTGGCGGGGCCGGTTCTTCATGTCCTTGAAGGGGTCCACCCGGGCGATGTCCGCGTCGAGACTGGCCATCACCGAGTGCCCGATCCCGGCCGACGCCAGCACCACCACCGAGAGTGTGGTCACGGCCCGCATGGCCCAGCGCGGCCGCCGGGGCCTCGCGGGTCGTACCGGCGGCCGCGGGGCCTGGCGGGTGGGTTGCGGTCGCCGCTGCGGCCGGGCGGGCCGGGCGGGGGACCGGGGCGGGCTGGCGGCCAAAGGACACCTCCGGACGGGGCCGTACGTGGGATCCGTGAGCACGGTAGGCCGATACGACCTTCAGCCCGCGGCTTGGCACCGGCGCCGCGCACCGGTGTCGCCCGTTCGCGGTAACGTGAGCCCCCTATGAACGCCAAGCCCGACGTGCGGCACCCCGCAGTTTCTGTGATCATGCCCGTCCTCAACGAGGAGCGGCATCTGCGCGGGGCCGTCCAAGCGATCCTCGCGCAGGAGTACGCCGGTGAGCTGGAGGTGGTCATCGCCCTCGGTCCGTCCACGGACCGCACGGACGAGATCGCGGCGCAGCTCGTCGCCGAAGACGCCCGCGTGCACACCGTCCCGAACCCGACCGGCCGCACCCCGGCCGCGCTGAACGCCGCGATCAAGGCCTCCCGGCATCCGATCGTGGTGCGCGTGGACGGCCATGGCATGCTCTCCCCGAACTACATCGCGACCGCCGTGCGGCTGCTGGAGGAGACCGGCGCGCAGAACGTCGGCGGCATCATGCACGCCGAGGGCGAGAACGCCTGGGAGCACGCGGTCGCGGCGGCCATGACCTCGAAGATCGGGGTGGGCAACGCCGCCTTCCACACGGGTGGCGAGGCCGGTTCCGCCGAGACCGTCTACCTCGGTGTCTTCCGCCGCGAGGCCCTGGAGCAACAGGGCGGCTACAACGAGGAGTTCATCCGCGCCCAGGACTGGGAGCTGAACTTCCGGATCCGCGAGGCCGGCGGGCTGATCTGGTTCTCGCCGGAGCTGAAGGTGTCGTACCGGCCGCGGCCGTCGGTGAAGGCCCTCGCCAAGCAGTACAAGGACTACGGCCGTTGGCGGCACGTCGTCGCCCGCTACCACGAGGGCTCCATCAACCTGCGCTACCTCGCCCCGCCGACGGCGGTGTGCGCGATAGCCGCGGGGATCGTGGTCGGCGCCCTGGTCACCCCGTTCGGGTTCGTGATCCCGGGCGGCTACCTCGCCGCGATAGCCGCCGGATCCGTCCCGGCCGGCAAGGGCCTGCCGCTCAAGGCACGGCTCCAGATCCCGCTCGCCCTCGCCACCATGCACATGGCATGGGGGTACGGCTTCCTGACCAGCCCCCGGTCCCTGGCGAGGCGGGTCATCGCGTCCCGCCGTCCTGCGGTGCTCACCCCTTCCTCCTCCGGCTGAGCACCCGCCCGCTCCGGCGCGGCCCGGACTGCCAGGTGTAGTCCGGGCCGACGTGCATGCAGGCCTTTGACCCCGTCGACGTCCGTGGCCTTCTTCACCGGCCGGCCGGCACACCCAGTGCCTCAGCGACCCGCTGGGCGTCGCCCGCCAGGCCGGCGCTCGGATGGCGCACCGGCGTCCGGTCCTCGCTGAGCGGCGCCGAGGAGTCGGCGGCCGCCTCGTCGGTGATCTTTCGTCGTGGCCGCCGTCTTCTTCTTGTCCTTGCCCTCCAGCGCGATGTCCTCGCGGACCAGCCGCCACGGCCTGGCCGCGTCGGCGGGCTTGGGCAGGACGCGATTGCCGTCCGAGGAGTACACCCACGGCCTGGTCGTCACGGTGATGCGCCGGATGGGGACCTCTTCGGCTCCCTGCTCAGGTCGTAGAACTCGGTGACCGTGCCGGGGCCGTCGTACACCTTGCCGGTGTCGGCGTCCGCGCGCCGGGGGATGTCGACGAGGGTGTCGCGGGGGCATGGACACCACCGACATGTCGGTGCGGTCCGCCGAGACCCGCAGCAGTATCTGCACGTCGGCGCGGGCGGCGGTGCCGATGTCCTTGGCGCCGCCCAGTTTCCGGTTCTCGGCGGTGTCCCGGGCGTCCGAGCCGATCAGCGGCATGTTCAGGGGCTTCTGCCCCGCGCACCACCTGCCCGCCCTCCGCTCGTCACCGCCGCCGCACCCGGGTCCGTCTCGGACACCCGGGCACGACGGCAGTGTCGTGCAGTCGCTTAGGAGTTGCCTGTGCCTGCCTGTGCGGGGGCGGGGGAGGGGGCTACTGCCACCGATAGGGCGCGTACACGTCCATGCACTGCTTGGTGTCGGAGCCGTTGATGGCGTCGGAGTTGTCCGGCAGGTCACCGGCCTTCGGCGCGGACTGCTTGGGATACGCCGTCCCCTCACGCCAGTCGGCACCGACGACGAGCGTGACGCCCGACACATCGGTGGTCTGCTTCACCTGGCCGACCGGGATCCCCAGTGACTTGGCGACCGCCTGCGCATCGCCCAGCAGGTCCGCGCTCGGGTACTCCACGACCGTCTTCTCCACGGACTCGGCGGTCCCCGAGGTGTCCGCGGCGGCCCTGGTGTAGCCCTTGGCGCCGAGTTGCGTGGCGATCGTCCGGGCCCGGCCGGAGACCGCGGCCTCGGTGGAGGTCCCGGTGGCGTTCCGCACCAGCACCCCGAGCTGATCGGCGGGTACGGAAGGCGACTTGGTCGCCGGGGCGCTCCCGCTGCTCTTCTTCCCGCTCTCCTTCGCGTCGCCGTTCTTGTCGAACGCCACGTCGTCGCGGAGCATCTGCCACATCTTGTCGGCGTTGACGGTGTCCGGTACGACGTGGTCGTCGTTCTGCGGGTCCGGCACGTTCGGCATGGTCACGCTGGTGATGCGGTTGGTCGGCACCGACTTCAGCTGCATGGCCAGGTCGTACAGCTTCTTGACCGTGCCGATCTCCTCGGACACCGTCAGCGAGTTGGTGGCCGCCTCAGCCAGGTCCATCAGGCGCGGGGTGTCGGTGAAGACGTTCTGCCCCTTGAGCGTCCGGATCATCGAGTTCAGGTACATGTGCTGGGCGCGGGCCCGCATCAGGTCGCTGCCCCAGGCATGCCGGGTGCGCAGCCACTGCAGGGCCTGCTTGCCCTGCACCTTGTGGCTGCCGGCGGTCAGCTTCAGCCCGGAGCCGCCGGGCACCTGCGGTGTCGGGTGGTCCCACACGCTCTGGTTGACGCAGACCTCGACCCCGCCGATGGCGTCGGCCATCTTCACCACACCGGCGAAGTCGATCGTCATCCAGTGGTCGATGTAGACCCCGGTGAGGTTCTCCCAGGTGGCCAGCGTGCAGCCGGCGCCGCCGCGGGCCAGTGACTCGTTGATGATGCTGTTGGTCGCCGGGAACACCTTGCCGGTCTTCGGGTCCGTGCACTTGGGTATGTCCACGCGGGTGTCCCGGGGGATGCTCACCATCGACGCGCTCTTGCGGTCCGCGGACAGGTGGATGAGCATCTGGACGTCGCCGAGCGGCGGGTTGCCCACGTTGTCCTTGCTGCCGCCGAGCTTCACGTTCTCCGCGGAGTTACGGCTGTCGGAGCCGATCAGGAGGATGTTCATCGGAGTCTGCCCGGCCGCGTTCGGCGCGGTCCTGCGTGCCTTGGAGTCACCGCTGCTGCGCTGGCCCTTGTGGATGTTGCCGTTCAGGTGCTGGTAATAGAGGTATCCGGCGCCGGCCGTACCGAGGATCACCACCGAGAGGCCGGTCGCCGACCAGCGCAGCACGCGCCGTCCGCGTCTGCGACGGCCGCCGTTCTGGCCTCGTGACCCGCCGGTGCCGCCCCCACGGCCGGCATCGCGGCCGCCCGCCGCCTCGGACGCCTTCGGTGCGAGGGACATCGTGTCCTCGACCGCAGGCACTTCCCCGCGCACGTCGCTCTGCGTCAACTCCCTGCCCTCCCCGCCCTGCGCGCTCACGCGCACCGGCCCGCCGCCGACGCCCCCCATCGGACGTGCCACGGACCGCACGGGTCCGCCCCGCGCCCGGTTAGACGCGTGACGGACCCATAGGGTTACCTGCCAATTTGCTGTGACTTGGTGTCATCGGAGAGCAACTCACCGCCACCGCACGCCGCTTGCTCCTACTTGGCGCAGGTCACCTTGTCCGCGGTGGTCTTGCTGTCCACGTCCGGCGCCTTTGTCGGAGTGGTGAGGGACACCCCCGCCCCCTGGAAGTCCTTGCCCAGCGTCAGGGTCATCGCGGGCACCCCCTGGGAGTTGGTCACGCTCTTGCCGGGCTTCAGCGCCGAGCCGGACAGCCCCATCAGGGAGGCCAGTTCGCGGGCCTGTGAAGCCTGGTCGGGACCGTACTCCAGCGTGGTCTTGGCGAGTTCGGCGGGCGCGTTGCCGGAGTTCTCCGACTTGAGGACGCCCTTGTCGTTCTGCAGCCAGCTGAGGGTCTCCTGGGCGCTGCCGGCCGGGGCGCCGCCGTTGAGGATCCGCACCCGCACCTCGGAGGCCGCGGACTTGGGGCCCTTGAGGCGGGCGGCCGCGGCGTCCTTGCTGGCCTGCGCCTGCTTCTTCTTGACCGCGGTGAAGGAGACGTCGTCCTTGATGGCCGCGAAGACCGGCGGCGCCTTGGTGTCGTTGAGCACGACGGTCGCCTTGACCTTCTCGGCCGGGTTGTCGATCACCGGGACGGTGGTGAAGGTCAGGTTCTTCGGGTTGAGCTTGCCGAGCTCCAGACCCAGGTCCTTCAGCTTGCCGATGCTGTCCAGCTGGGAGTCGACGGTCAGCGCCTTGGTGCCGACCTCGGCCAGCTTCAGCAGTTTCGTGGGGCTGCTGAGCGTCGAGTTGGAGCTGAGCTTGCGCATCAGGGCGCTGAGGAACTGCTGTTGCAGCTGGATCCGGCTCAGGTCACCGCCGAAGCCCACCGAGTGCCGGGTGCGCACGAAGGCCAGCGCGGTCTCGCCGGAGATGTTGTGGGTGCCCTTGGACAGCTTCAGGTGCGAGTCCGAGTCGTCGATGTCCTTGGCCAGACAGACCTCGACCCCGCCGACCGCGTCGGTCAGCGTCTTGACCGCGTTGAAGTCGGCCACCATGAAGTTGTCCGGCGTGATCCCGGTCAGCTCGGTCACCGTGCGCACCGTGCAGCTGGCCGTACGGCCGTCCTGGCCGAGGCTGGTGTTGAAGCGGACGTCGGTGGTGCCCGGGATGACCTTCTGGGTGCCGTCGGCCTGCTCGGTCGGGCAGTCCGGGACGTCCACGATCAGGTCGCGCGGGATGCTCAGCGCGGTCGCGTTGGAGCGGTCCTTGGAGATGTGCAGCAGGATGTTGGTGTCGGCGTGCCCGACGCTGCCCGTGTCGCCGTAGCCCTCGTTGCCCTTGCCGGTGCGCTTGTCGGTGCCGATCACCAGCAGGTTGATCGCCTTGTCCTTGCTGAAGCCGCCGGTGCTCGCGCCGTCGTCGGAGACGGACGTGATGTTGTCGTTGAGGTGCTTCACGTACAGGTAGCCGGCGGCCGAGACGGCGACCAGGACGAAGGCCATCGAGCCGCCGGTCCACAGCAGCACCTTCTTGGCCTTCGACTTCTTCTTCACCGGCCGCCGTGAGCGCCGCCCGGGCGGCGGCTCGGGCTCGGCACGCCGCCTGCGCTGCCCCGGCACCTGTCCCGGAGTCTCCCGGCCCGCGGTCTCCCGCGGTGCGTCGGCGCCCGTGCCGGTGCGCGACGATGTCGGCCGGCGCGGCCCGGGGACCGACGACTGCGGTGCGGAAGGTGTCAGTCGCAGCTCGTATTCGCCGGTGTCCGGATTGAGTACCCACTGGTCTGCGGGATCGATGTTGTCCGCCCGCCCACGGCCTTGCGCGTCCACGGTTGTCCGAATCCTCCGTCGGGGCCACGCGGCGCCTTCCCCCCATCAAGGCGCTCGGTCACGGTTAACAGTGCACGGCCCCAGGACGGACCTCGCGGCCGGGTGCACCGGAGGGCTCACACTATCCGTCCAGTTCAGCGTCAAGGGACGCCAGTGACAAATTCATCCTCCCTACAACCGGGCAATCCGCCTCATTTAACTGACAACGAACGGCGCCGAAGTTCGCCGCCTTGGCGGGTGCATTACCCGCAACTGTCCTCGGCGGCGGTGTTCCCGTGAAACCCGGATGCCTCGGAGTCTTCCGAGGAGGAAGTGTTCTTCTTGGTGACCGGCACCGGTTTGTCGGCCCGCAGCAGTGCGAAAAGGGCGTCCGCCCTGCCCTCCACGAGCTGGTCACGATTGGAGTCGTACACATACGGCTCGCGCGGGACGGTGAGGAACTGCACCTGTTCGGTGGGGATGTCACGCAATCCGCGGACGAGTTGGTACAAACCGCGCAGACTGGCCAGCTCCGGGTCGGTGGTGAGCGCGGAGGTCGCCGCGTCCAGCAGCGGATAGAGCTTCGCCGGGTTCAGCAGTACGTCACTGCCCCGGACTTTGTTGACGAGTGCCCCCAGGAACAGTTGCTGCCGTTCCATCCGCTCGGTGTCACTGCCGTTTCCGAGGGACTTGCGCGCCCGTACGTAGCCCAGAGCCTGCTCCCCGTTCAGAGTTACCCGCCCGGCGGGCAGCCGCAGTTTGGCCGCCTTGTCGTCGATCGGTTCCTTCAGGCAGACCTGCACCCCGTCGATCGAGTCGACCATGTTCTTGAAACCGCTGAAGTCGACGACGACGTGATGGTCGATCCGGATGTCGGTGAGCTTCTCGACGGTGCGGATGGTGCAGGCCGAACCTCCGACCTCGAACGCCGAGTTGAACAGCGTGAACGAGGGCTCGCTGCGGCGGCCGTCGCTCCGCAGGCAGCTCGGTACGTGCACCATCAGGTCCCGGGGCAGGGACACGGCGGTGGCGCTGCGCCGGTCCGCGGCGAGGTGCAGCAGGATCGTCGTGTCGGACCGCTCGGTGCCCAGGTCCTTGCCGTAACGGCGGTTCCCGCTCCCGGCACGGGTGTCCGACCCGATGAGGAGGATGTTCTGCGCGCCGCGCACCAGCGCGGTCGGGCGCTCCCGCTCGTAGCGGGCGAGCTCGGCGGCGGCCGCCTCGTCGGGGGTGATGTTGTGGCTGAGCCGGTCGTACAGCACCCAGCCGCAGGCGAGCGTGCCGGTGCCGAGCAGCGCGCCGACCACCGCCGCACCCCGCAGCCAACGCCGCCGCAGACGCCGGGCAATGCCGTCCCCGGTCGCGGTTGCCCCTCCGACGTCGGTCACTCCTCCAGAGTGCCCGGGGGTGAGGGCGCAGGGCGGCGGTAACTACTCCACAAGGGTGAGCGGCCCCACCCCCACTGACCTGCGGCGCACGCACGCCGCACGGACCCGCGTCCGGCGGGTGGCCCTGCCGGCTCGTCCGGCGAGGACGTCACTTGCCGTCGCCCGGCACGCGACCCCGCTGGTCCGTGGCTGATGAAGGCGCTCAGCGCCCGAGGTCGGAGGACGGCCCCCGTCGATCCGTCCGGCGAACGGCCCCACCGGTCCGCGGCTGGGGAGCGGGCCCGTCCGTCCGCGGCGGGCGGCGGGCGGCGGTCCGTGGACGGGCTCGACGGTTTGTGGTCGGTGGGTGGGATTACCGGACCGTCGCCGTGACCCGTTCGCTCTCGATTCGCTTGGCGGTGTCCTTCTCGCTCAGTTCCGCCAGGTGCCGGCACAGCACCACCGACCCCCCGACCGCCAGCGGCGCGTACAGACCCGCACTAAGGCCTTCCCACGTGTCGAAGTCCAGCCCCGACAGCAGTCGTGACCCGGGACCGGTCAGGTCCAGACCCGGCGCGTCCGCGAGCGCGCGCTCCACCACCTCGGCCCCGCTCATCTCCGCACCGGCCACGATCAGCGCCGGCTCCTCCGGATCGACGGGCGCGAACGGAGCGAACCGGTCCCCCTGGCTCGGCACCTCCACCGCGTAGTCGGCGAAGCCGTCCGGGACCACCGGGAAACGCCCGCCCAGCGGCCGCAGCGCGAGAGCGACCCGCTCCCCGCGGCAGGCCCGGGCCGCCGCCAGCGAATCCGGCCCGCTCACCACCACGTCGGCCGCCGCGGGGTCCCCGCCCACGTCCGCGATCACGCCCACCGACGAACAGGCGAGCAGCCACACCGCGGTCTGCCAGTGCGCGGGCAGCAGCAGGGCCACCCGGTCACCGGGCCCGGCCGCGAGGTCACCCTGGAGCAGGTTCGCGGTCTTGGCCACCCAGTTGGCGAAGGTGGCCACGGACAATTCGACGCGTTCGCCCGTGGCATCGTCGTAGAAGGTCACCAGGGGGCGGCCGGGGTCCGCGGCGAGCGCGGAACGCAGCAGGTCGGCGGGGGTGCGATCGGTGGCGTTCACCCGGGAAAGCGTACGCCGCGGCCGACGCGACCACCGCCCGGCGGGGCCACCGGTTCGACGCGGTCGCATTCGACGGACCGCCAGTCACGAAATGGGCATGCATATCGATTATGTCCGAGATCAGAGGCGTGCGTGGATTCCAGGCTTCCTCGATCGGCGTCACCTGCGCGGCGGCCCTCGCCCTCCCCGCCGTCGCGCTGACCATGCCGTCCGCGGCCGCCGCGGCGGCGGAGCGGGGCCGCGACGAGCACCGGCCGCCCCACCGGGAGTGCCGCCCCCACCGGCGGCACCGGTCACTGCCCCTCACCACCCCGCACCCGGGAACGCGTCCTCGGCCAGGCCCCCGAACAGGGCCTGCACCGCGACGACCTGGAGCACTTCTCCCTCGTCGGCGTCAGCTGGGACAACCCCGGAACCGAACTGCACGGCCTGTTCCAGGTCCGCACGCGGTCGGCCGCCACCGGCGACTGGACGGGCCGGCAGGACGTCGACACGCACAACGCCGACCACGGCGCCGACCCGGGCACGGCAAGAACCGACTCGGGTCGTGTGCACGGCGGCACCGCCCCCCTGTGGGCGGGTGACTCGGACGGCGTCGACGTACGGGTGCGTGCCGAACTCGATGACCATCCCGGCCCGCGCGGCAGCACCCCACCGGCGGGCGCGACCTGCTCCCGGCCGGCCTGCGTCTGGAACTCGTCGGCCCCGGCGAGGAGGCCCTTCCGCAGGGCCCGCCGGCCGACGTTCCCCGCACCGGCACCGAGGCGGACGCGTCGGCGGCCGCCGACACCGACCTGGCACCGTTCGGCGTCAGCGAGATCCCGGCTCTGAACGAGGATCGTCGCCCGCCGTGGCCGGGGCGCCGACGAGTCACTGCGCGAGAAGGGGTTCGTGTACACCGGGAAGGTCAAGGCGGCCTTCGTCCACCACACCTCCTCCGGCAACGGGTACAAGTGCTCCCAGGCCCCGTCCGTCATCCGCGGTGTCCACCGCTGCCACGTGGTGAGCATGGGCTGGCGGGACATCGTGGAAGCTCGGGCTCTTCGGGGCCAATCCGACGGGGGAGACATATCTGAAGTCCGGCGGTGGCAATCTCTACCCAAAGGGGAAGAACGTACGACTGAACGTGATCTCCGGCCACAGGGACGGGTACGCCACCGAGTGTCCCGGCGCGAAGCTCTACGCCGAACTCGGCTCGGCCCGGACCGGCTCCGCGCACCTCCAGGGACGCTGAGGACGGGGGACCGCGTTCACCGCCGTCGGGGGCAGTCGGGGGAAACCGCACACCGATGCCGCGTGGCACCGCGCGGCCGTCGAGGGCGCCGTCGCACGGTCTGCATACACTGGCCGGCCGACAGAAGAGAGTTCGGCCGGTCCCGGCAGGAAGCAGAGACGACAGGTGACAGAAGCGATTCTCCTGGTCGGCGGCAAAGGCACCCGGCTGCGCCCGCTCACGGTCCACACGCCCAAGCCCATGGTCCCGGCCGCGGGCGTACCGTTCCTGACGCACCAGCTGGCCAGAGCCAGAGCGGCGGGCGTGGACCACATCGTCCTCGCGACGAGCTATCTGGCGGAGGTCTTCGAGCCGTACTTCGGCGACGGCGCGGCACTCGGCCTGCACATCGAGTACGTCACCGAGGCGGAACCGCTCGGCACCGGCGGCGCCATCCGCAACGTGGCGGCCCGTCTCCGCTCGGGCCCCGACGAGCCGGTCCTGATCTTCAACGGCGACATCCTGACCGGCCTGGACATCAGGGCGCTCGTCGAGATGCACGAGAGCACCGACGCAGACGTGTCCCTGCACCTCACCAAGGTCACGGACCCGCGGGCGTACGGTCTCGTCCCCACCGACGAGACGGGCCGGGTCCTCGCGTTCCTGGAGAAGCCGCAGACCCCCGAGGAGATCGTCACCGACCAGATCAACGCGGGGGCGTACGTCTTCCGCCGCTCGGTCATCGACACGATCCCGCAGGGCCGCCCGGTGTCGGTGGAACGGGAGACCTTCCCCGACCTGCTGGCGGCCGGGGCCCATCTCCAGGGCATGGTGGACTCCACGTACTGGCTCGACCTCGGCACCCCGGCGGCCTTCGTCCGCGGCTCGGCGGACCTGGTCCTGGGCCGGGCTCCGTCCCCGGCCGTCCCCGGCCGCTGCGGCGACCGCCTGATCCTGCCCACGGCCCGGGTCGCGGCGGACGCGAAGCTGACGGGTGGCACGGTGGTGGGAGAGGGCGCGTTCGTGGCCGAGGGCGCACGGGTCTTCGGCTCCACGATCCTGTCGGGCGCCGTGATCGAACCCGGCGCGGTGATCACCGACTCCCTGATCGGCCACCGCGCCCGGGTCGGCGAGCGCGCGGTCCTGACGGGCACGGTGATCGGCGACGGAGCGACCGTCGGCGCGGACAACGAGCTGCGGGAGGGCGCGCGGGTGTGGTGCGACGCGATGATCCCGGCGGGGGCGGTGCGGTTCTCCTCGGACCAGTAGGGGGCTGCTGAGCAGGTACGGCCGCGGCGGGGCCGCGCACCGGCCGGGGCCCCGCCCCTGGAGGGTGCGTCACCCGCCCGTACGTCACAGTCGGCCGATGTCCCCGCGCGGCATCCGCGGTGCCCGCCGCTTGGGTACCTGCCCGCTCAGCAGGATCAGCCGGGCCGCCCGGTGCCGCTGCCCCGCGTAGGGCTCCAGCAGCCGCAGCATGGCCTCGTCGTCGGCATGCCGGTCCCCGGCCAGCGCGAATCCCACGATTCCCGGCAGATGCAGGTCCCCGACCGTCACCGCGTCCGCCGCCCCGTGGCTGCGCTGCACGGTCTCCGCGGACGTCCAGGGCCCCACCCCCGGCACCACCTCCAGCCGCGCCTGCGCGGCCTCCGCGGCCATCCCCACCGCCTGCTCCAGCCGTGCGGCGACCCGCACCGCGCGCAGGATCGTCGACGCCCGCTTGTCGTCGACGCCGGCCTTGTGCCACTCCCAGGAGGGAATCAGCGCCCAGGTCCGCGGTGCCGGCATCACCCACATCGGCCGCTCGCCCACGCCCGCGGGTCCGGGCGCCCGCTCCCCGAACCGCCGTACCAGCAACCGCCAGGCCCGGTACGCCTCGTCGGTGGTGACCTTCTGCTCCAGCACCGAGGGGATCAGCGACTCCAGGACCAGCCCGGTCCGGGTCAGCCGCAGCCCCGGCCGCCGATGCCGGGCGCTGGCGAGAACGCGGTGCCGGGGCACGAACAGGGACGGGTCGTCGGCGGAGCCGAGCAGTTCCGGCAACTGCTCCAGCAGCCACTCGGCACCGACTCCCCACGCTTCCGCGCGCACCTCACCGCCGTACACGGCGACTCGCAGCGTGCCGGGACCGGCAGGCGTGAGACTGGCCCGCCACACGGACCCGTCGGAGGTGGCCCGGAACGTCGGATCCCCGGGCCCACGCCGCAACGGCCCCAGCACGAGCCCGAGATCGAGATCTCCGGCCGGCCTCCACAGCCGCACCCGGCCGGGCGCGGTCGCCTGCCGGGGAACACCCGCCGCAGGCACGACCACCTGCCCACCCCGCACAGTCACCCGGGTGGGCCGCGGAGCGAAACGTCCAGCCACTCAAGAGATCCTAGGCGCCAGGCGCCCTTTCAGGGGCGCGGACCGTGTCCGACATGCGACCGCCGCCGCCTGGGCGCGGCCGGCCACAGGTGGCCCGCACCCGCCCGTGGCCCGGTTCTCCCCGGACCGCGGGCGTGGGTCACCGCACCTCGATGAAGTCCTCCGGATCCCGCTCGGCCCTGGCCCGCGGCTCCTGCGCCGCCTTCCCCACGGCCACCGCCCCCATCGGATCCCACCCCGCCGGCAGCGCCAGCACCTCCCGCACCACGTCCCGGCAGAACATCGTCGAGGAGACCCACGCCGACCCCAGCTGCTCCCCGGCCAGCGCGACCAGGAAGTTCTGCACACCCGCCCCCGTCGCGACCACGAACATCTCCCGCTCGGCCGCGTCCCGCCGCGGGTCCCCGTAGGTGTGCGACCCGTCCATCACCAGACAGGGCACCACCAGATACGGCGCGTTCCGCAGCACGTCACCGCGTCGCACCCGCTTGCCGATGGACTCCGGCGACTTGCCGTCCTTCGTGAGGTCGGCGATCCACGCGTCCCGCATCGCGTCCAGCAGGCGCAGGCGTGACTCCTCCGACTCCAGCAGCACGAACCGCCAGGGCGTCGTGTGGTGCGGCGCCGGCGCCGTCACGGCCGCGGCGACCGCCCGCCGCACCGCCCCGGGGTCGACGGGGTCGTCGGTGAACGCCCGCACCGTCCGCCGGAGCGTCACCGCCTCCCGGACCGCCTCGGACGTGCCGAGCCGGAACATGTCACTGGCCGCGTCCCGGACCAGTGCCCGCGCGCTCTCGCCCTCGTCACCCGCCGCGGTCACGATGTGCCCGAGCCCGCGCACCACGGCCACCGGCAGCCCCGCCGCCTTGCCCTTGACCAGATCACCGGCGGCGGCGAGTTCGTCGGCCGTGGCGACGACGGTCGCGACCAGCGGATTGCCGTACGCGTCCACGCCCCCGCGCAGATCGTCCAGCACCTGGACCCCGGCGGCGCCGATGGTCACGTCGGTGAGTCCCGCGCGCCAGGGGCGCCCGAAGGTGTCCGTGACGACGACCCCGACGTTGACGCCGAGGGCGTCGCGCAGCCCCGCGCGGATCGCGCGGGCGGAGGCGTCGGCGTCCTCGGGCAGCAACAGCACGGTCCCGGACGGAGTGTTGGAGGCGTCCACCCCCGCCGCGGCCATGACCAGACCCTGCCGGTTCTCCACGATCCGCAGGGGCCCGCGCCGGGCCACCACCCGCACGGTCTCGGCGTCGATCGCGGCCTCCCGGTCGGTCGCCTCGACGAGCCGTCCCTCCGCCTTGGAGACGATCTTCGACGTGACGATCACCACGTCCCCGTCGGCCAGCCCCGGTCCGGCCGCCGCGATCAGCTTGGCCAGGTCGTCGCCCCGCTGGACCTCCGGGAACCCGGCCAGGGCCCACACCCGGTACTCCGGCACCGCGTCCCCGGTCGTGTCGATCGTGCCGGTCTTGTCGTCGGTCTCCTCGGTCATGCCCCGCGCACCTCCTCGGCGAGCGCCAGCGCCTCCCGCGCCATCTGAGCGGCCGCCTCCAGGTCGGTCATCATCAGAGGTACCGCCCGGCAGCGGATGCCGGCCTCCTCGACGCGCGCCACGCTGCCCGCGTCCACCGTGTCGACGAGCCAGCCGTCCAGCAGCCCCGAGCCGTAGTGCTCGGCGACCGCCGCCGCCGTCGACTCCACGCCCACCGCGGCGAGCACCTTGTCGGCCATCCCGCGCACCGGCGCGTCCCCGACGATGGGGGAGAGGCCCACCACCGGCACCCCGGCACCGGCGATCGCCTCCCGGACGCCGGGCACCGCGAGGATCGTGCCGACCGAGACCACCGGGTTGGACGGCGGGAAAAGGATCACGTCCGCCTCGGAGATGGCCTCCAGGACGCCCGGGGCCGGCTTGGACTGCTCGGCGCCGACCGGCACCACCGCCTCGGCGGGCACCGACGCCCGCAGCCGTACCCAGTACTCCTGGAAGTGCACCGCCTTGCGCTCGCCGTCGACCTCGACGGCCACGTGGGTCTCCACCCGGTCGTCGGTCATCGGGATGAGCCGCACGCCCGGCTTCCAGCGGTCGCACAGCGCCTCGGTCACCGCGCTCAGCGGGTAGCCGGCGCCCAGCATCTGGGTGCGCACGATGTGCGTCGCGAAGTCCCGGTCGCCCAGACCGAACCAGTCAGGTCCCGCCCCGTAGGCGGCGAGTTCCTCCTTGAGATGGAAGGTCTCGTCGGCCCGCCCCCAGCCCTGCTCCTCGTTGATGCCGCCGCCGAGGGTGTACATCACCGTGTCGAGGTCCGGGCAGACCTTCAGGCCGAAGAGGTGGATGTCGTCCCCGGTGTTGCCGATGACGGTCACGTCGGCGTCCGGCACGGCCTGCTTCAGACCGCGCAGGAACCGGGCACCGCCGATACCGCCTGCCAGAACCACAATGCGCATGCGCCAAGTCTCGCAGGCGGGTCCGACAACGCGTCACGCGGTCACGGGTCGGGCCTCGCAGCTCTGCGCGGCGTGCATCGGCATCTCGGTGAGGCCCGGGTAGTAGACGTGCAGGCTCACCGCCGGCTCCAGCGCGTCGTTCACCACCTCGTGCACGTACCCCGGCGCGAAGACCCGTTGTGCGCCGGCGGTCAGCGCGCGCGTGCCCCGCGCGGTGTGCTCGGTGAGCGTGCCCTCCAGCACGGTCAGTACGCCGGAGGAACGGCCGTGGTCGTGCGATCCGCTGCCCTGCCCGGGCACCCAGGACAGCAGCCACACCTCGTAGCCGGGGCCGGTGCGCAGCCGGTGGTACCAGCGCGTGGTGGCGTCGTAGCGCACGAGGTGAGCCCACTGGGCGCGGTCGGCGGCGATCGCACGCGCCAGCCCGGCGAACTCGGCCACGGTGACCGGGTGCTCGCGCGGGGGCTGCAGCAGGTGGGGGACTTCGAGGATGTCGCCGGCGATCTGCAGGTCGTTGTCGCTGTTCATGGGGTGCGGTGGTTCCTCAGTGAAGAAGGTCAGCGGGGAACGAGATGCGAAAACCGAGCCCTCGGGGGCCCGGTCAGCAGCTGGAGCGGTGCGATACGGCTACGGCTCAACAGCTGGAACAGCAACAGCTACAGCGAGCGCGGGCAGCACCGTGGGACCCGGCGGTGCGGGTCGAGGTGAATGCCAAGTTCGCGAGCATGCCCACTAGGACATCGGTTCACACCCGCAGTGTCAACTCGACGCCCGGTATGTGGGACATGTTTCACCTCATCCGGTTCATCTCTCTGACGAAAGGTTTGTTCATCCGGCACCCGGGACACATGGCGCACAACTGGGCGCGCGTGCCACCGCGGAACGCGATCGAACATCTGGGCGTCCTTCTCCGTACAAGCTCTGTATGGGGTCGGGGGCCCTGATGGGCCTCGTCTGCATGTCAAGGTTTATGGCGATTTGAACACTTTCCGCACGGCCTTGGTTCCGCAGAGTGAATAACGGGCCCAATAGCAGATCTCGGCTTGACTCGCCCGGAGCAGCACACTTGTAATTTCACTCGTGTCGTTCAGCCGAAATCGGTAACGGCCGGGCACGGGGACGTGAAAGACAGACGAGGGGCGCACATGACCGAGCTGGTGCAGCAACTGCTGGTCGACGACGCGGACGAGGAACTCGGCTGGCAGGAGCGCGCGCTGTGCGCCCAGACCGACCCCGAGTCCTTCTTTCCCGAGAAGGGCGGCTCCACCAGAGAGGCCAAGAAGGTCTGCCTCGCCTGCGAGGTGCGCTCCGAGTGCCTCGAGTACGCCCTCGCCAACGACGAGCGGTTCGGTATCTGGGGCGGACTGTCCGAGCGTGAGCGCCGCCGTCTCAAGAAGGCCGCCGTCTGAACCGGACAGCCACCGGACGCACACAACTGAGCTGCGCGAACGGCCCGTCGCCCGTGGGTTGTCCACAGGGGGCGGGCCGTCGACATGCCCAGCCGATAGTGTGGGCGCTCGTCCGAGACGCCTCGCCGCCACCAGCGGGCGCAGGAGTCCACCGCAGTCCATCGAACCGGGGCCCGTACCTCGATGTCCGTCCACAGCCACCAGGCCGCCGACCCAACGGCTGCCGCAGCGGGTTTTGACCCGACCCGCCCGCCCGAGTTCCCGCGTCACGTGGTGACCGCGGTCCTCGTCTCCCACGACGGTGCCCGCTGGCTGCCCCACGCACTCGCCGGGCTGCTCGGCCAGGAGCGCCCCGTCCAGTACGCGGTGGCGGCCGACACCGGCAGCGCGGACGACTCCGCCCGGCTGCTCACCGAGTCCCTCGGCGACGCCAACGTCGTGCACCTCGCCCGCCGCACCGGCTTCGGTCAGGCCGTCGAGGAGGCGAGCCGCACCGCGCCCGTCCTCACCCCCGACGACCTGCCGTACCTGAAGCGGCCCAGCGGCTGGGACCCGGTCACCCGCCAGTGGCGCGACGACGCCTACGACATGCCCGAGCTGCCGTACGGCGAGCCCGTCCAGTGGCTGTGGCTGCTGCACGACGACTGCGCCCCGGAACCCGAGGCCCTCGCCCAGCTGCTCCGGGTCGTCGACAACGAGATGGAGCTGGGCCGCGACGACGTGGCGGTCGTCGGCCCGAAGCTGCGCGGCTGGTACGACCGCCGGCAGCTGCTGGAGGTCGGCGTCACCATCGCCCACTCGGGCCGTCGCTGGACCGGCCTTGACCGTCGTGAGCAGGACCAGGGACAGCACGACCACGTCCGGCCCGTGCTCTCCGTCTCCACCGCCGGCATGCTGATCCGCCGCGACGTCTTCGAGGAGCTCGGCGGCTTCGACCGCAGGCTCCCCCTGATGCGCGACGACGTCGACCTGTGCTGGCGCGCGCACGACGCGGGCCACCGCGTCCTGATCGCCCCCGAGGCCGTCGTACGGCACGCCGAGGCCGCCTCCCGCGAGCGCCGCGCCGTCGACTGCGCCGGCCGCACCACCGCCTCCCCGCACAAGGTCGACAAGGCCGGCGCCGTCTACACCCTGCTCGTCAACACCCGTACCGCGGCGCTGCCCTGGATCCTGCTGCGGCTGGTCCTCGGCACCCTGCTGCGCACGGTCGCCAACCTCGTCGGCAAGGTCCCCGGACAGGCCCTCGACGAGATCCGCGGCCTGCTGGGCATCCTGCTGCGCCCCGAGCGGATCATCGCCGGACGGCGCAGGCGCGGCCCCTCCCAGCTCGACAAGGGCGAACTGCGCCCGCTGTTCCCGCCGCCCGGCGCGACCGTGCGGGCCACCGTCGAGCAGGTCGCGGGCAACTTCTTCGGCGCCGACGACGAAGTGACCACCGCCGGCCGGCACGGCGGCGGGGTCGAGTCCGGGCCCGGCGGCGACGACGCCGACTTCCTGGAGATCGAGCAGTTCGCCCGCGTCAAGCGCATCGCCCGCAAACCGGGCCCGGTGCTCTTCCTGGTGCTGCTGCTGTTCTCGCTGGTCGCCTGCCGCGCACTGCTCGGCGGCGGCGCGCTCGCGGGCGGCGCGCTGCTGCCCGCACCGGGCACCTCCGGCGAGCTGTGGTCCCGCTACCTGGACGCCTGGCACGCGGTCGGCGCGGGCGGCACGCCGGCCGCCCCGCCGTACCTCGCGATCGTCGCCACACTGGCCTCCCTGCTGTTCGGCTCGACCGGGCTCGCGGTGACCGTGCTGCTGGTCGCCTCGGTGCCGCTGGCCGGGTTCACCGCCTACTTCGCCTCCCGGCCGCTGGTCACCTCGCGCCTGCTGCGCGCCTGGGCGGCCATCGCCTACGCCTTCCTGCCCGCCGCCACCGGTTCGCTCGCGGGCGGCCGCATCGGCACCGCCGTGCTCGCCGTCCTGCTGCCGCTGATCGCCCGCGCGGGCATCGCCGCCGCCGGCCTCACCAACGCCTCGGGCGGACGCGGCAGCTGGCGTGCCACCTGGGCGTACGCGCTGCTGCTGACCATCACCACCGCGTTCACGCCGATCGTCTGGCCGATCGCCCTGGTCCTCGGCGTCGTCGTGCTCGCCCTCCGCCGCTCCGACCTGATCGCCTGCGGCCTGCGGCTGCTGACCCAGCTCGGCACCCCGCTGCTGGTCCTCGCCCCCTGGTCGCTGACCCTGCTGCCGTTCGGCTTCTTCAAGGAGGCCGGGCTGGAGTACGGCCCCTCGGCCGCCTCCGCCCTGGACCTGCTCGGCGCCAGCCCGGGCGGCCCCGGCACGCTCGACGGGCTGATGCTCATCGGCATCGTCCTGGCCGCGCTGGCCGCCCTGCTGCGCTCCGAGCGTCAGTCGGCCGTCCGCATCGCCTGGGCCGTCGCCCTGGTCGGACTGGTCTTCGCGGTCCTGTCCAACAAGTCCGCCTGGGCGGGTCCCGCGACCCTCGTCTACGGCATCGCGATCGTCTCCGCCGCCGCGCTCGGCGCCGACGGGGCACGCTCCCGTGTCGCCGAGCAGAGCTTCGGCTGGCGCCAGCCGGTGGCCGCCCTGATCGCCTTCGCCTCCGCCGCCGGCCCGCTGCTGCTCGCCGCCGGCTGGATGATCGCGGGCGCCGACGGCCCGGTCGAGCGGCGCGACGCCACCCAGGTGCCGGCGTTCGTCGCCGAGGACAGCGCCACCACGGACCAGGTCCGCACCCTCGTCCTCGACAGCGACAGCACCGCGCGCGTGGACTACATGCTGGTACGCGGCTCAGGCGCCCGCATGGGAGACGCCGAGGTGACCGCCGCCGACGGCGAGAACGCCAAGCTCGACAAGGTCGTCGCCAACCTGGTCGCCGGCTCCGGCGCCGACCAGGCCGACCAGCTCGGCGGGTTCGCGGTGCGCTACGTCCTCGTCCACAAGGGCGCACCGCGTGACGTCACGCGCGTGCTGGACGCCACACCCGGCCTGTCCCGGCTCAGCCAGCAGAACGGCGGCGCCCTGTGGCGCGTCGACCAGCAGGTCTCGCGCGCGGCCGTCGTCGCCGCGAACGGCTCGGGCACCCCGGCCGCCGTCGCCGCCGGTCCGGTCGACATCCACACCACCATCCCGGCAGGCGCCGAGGGCCGCATCCTGCGTCTGGCCGATTCGGCCGCACCCGGCTGGACGGCCACCCTGGACGGCAAGCCGCTGACCCGCACCACGGTCGACGGCTGGGCCCAGGGCTTCGAACTCCCGTCCTCCGGCGGGAAGCTGGACGTCACCTACGACACCCCGTTCACCCACGGCGTCTGGCTGTGGATCCAGGGCGCGCTCGCCGTCGTCCTGGTCGTCCTCGCCCTGCCCGGCCGCCGCCGTGACGTCGACGACGACCTGCCCGAGGAGGAGCAGATCCCCGCCCAGCCCGTCGAGGGCGAGGGCCGCCGCGCCCGCCGCCTGCGTGCCCAGGCGGAGTCCGAGGAGGCGGCGACCGCCGAGGAGGCCGAGGAGTTCCCGGCCACCGACGAGTTCCCGGTCTCCGAGGGGGAGCAGGCGCAGGCCTCGGTCCCGCAGCAGCCGTCCTACGACGAGTGGGACCCGGCCTCCTACCCCGCGGGCGACGGCTACCAGTCGGGCTACGCCGACCAGTACCAGGACACCGGCGCCGGCCAGTACCAGCAGGGTTACGACCAGCAGACGTACGACCCGTACCAGACCGGCCAGTACGACCCCTACGCCTACGGCGGGCAGCAGGGGCAGCAGGGGCAGCAGGCGTACGACCCGACGTACCAGCAGGGTTACGACCCCGCCTATGACCCCGCCTACGACCCGGCCGCCCAGCACCACCACGGCACCGGCGGCGAGCACCACGACGGGAGCCAGCAGTGAACCGCACCACCCTGTCCCTGCTCGCCGGCACGGCCGCCCTCGCGGCGGTCACCGGGTTCGCCGCGCTCAACCCGCCGGCCACCGCACCCGCGCACACCGCCGAGGCGGCCGCCCAGCTGCCCGTGGAGCGCACCACCCTGCTGTGCCCGGCGCCGAGCCTGTCCGACATCGCCGACACCTCGTACACCTCGTTCACGCCCGTCACCAAGGGCACGACGAGCGACGGCAAGGCCGAACTCCAGGCGGCCACCGAGCAGTCGGCGGACGGGACGAGCGGCAAGAAGAAGAAGGCGCCCAAGCCCGTCCTCACCCCCAAGACACCCGGCACCCCGGCCACCGGTGACACCTCCGGCTCCGACGGCCCCGCCTACGTCGGCACCGCCGAGGGCAGGTACGCCCCGGGCTGGAGCGTCCAGGAGACCACCGAGGTCGCCGCGGGCACCGGACGCGGCCTCCAGGGGGTCAACTGCACCGGGGCCGACACCGACTTCTGGTTCCCCGGCACCAGCACCGCCGCCGGCCGCACCGACTACGTCCACCTCACCAATCCCGACGACAGCGCCGCCGTGGTCGACATCGAGTTGTACGGCAAGGACGGCCAGCTCAAGTCCTCGGTGGGGGAGGGCATCACGGTCGCGCCGCACGCGAGCGAACCGGTCCTGCTGTCCACGCTCTCCGACGAGAAGCAGACCGACCTGACCGTGCACGTGAACGTGCGCAGCGGGCGGGTCGGCGCGAGTGTGCAGGCCCTGGACGACAAGACCGGCGGCGACTGGCTGGCCGCCTCCGCCGACCCGTCGGGCAGCCTGGTGCTGCCGGGCATCCCCAAGGACGCCACGGACGTCCGGCTGATCGCCTTCACCGACGGTGACGCCGACGCCGACCTCAAGGTGCGCCTCGCCTCCCCGGACGGCCTGATCACCCCGGCCGGCAACGAGACGCTGCACGTGAAGGCCGGCATGACCACCGCCACCGACCTCGGTGACGTCACCCGCGGAGAGGCGGGCTCACTGGTCCTCACGCCCACCGACCAGTCGGTCCCGGTGGTGGCGGCGCTGCGCGTCACCCGCGGCAAGAGCGGCAAGCAGGAGACCGCGTACATCCCGGCGACCGCGCCGGTCGGTACGCGCGCGACGTCCGCCGACAACAGCGGCAAGGGCAGCACCCTCTCCCTGACCGCGCCCACCGGCACCGCCCAGGTCAAGGTCACGGCGTCAGCGGGCAGCGAGGGCGGCAAGGCGGTGTCCAAGACCTTCACGATCAAGTCCGGCACCACCCAGGACGTCGACGCCCCGGTCCCCTCGGGACTGAAGGGCACCTACGCGCTGACCGTGGAGCCGATCTCCGGCGGGCCGGTCTACGGCTCCCGCACGCTGGCGGCCACCGAGGACGGCATCCCGGGCTTCACGATCCAGACCCTCCCCGACGACCGCGGCACGGTGGCCGTACCGGAGGCGGACCAGGACGTGTCGGTGCTGCAGAAGTAGGCCGCGCGAGGCAGGCCGCGCCGGCGGTGCACGCCGAAGGACCCCCGCTCACTCCTCGCCGTAGCGGGGGTCCACCGTCTCCGGCGTGAGCCCGAGCAGTTCGGCGACCTGTTCCACGACGACCTCGTGCACCAGCGCGGCCCGCTCGTCGCGGCCCTTGGTACGGATCTCGACCGGCCGCCGGTACACGACCACCCGCGCGCGGCGTCCCTCGCGCGCGGGAATGATCCCGCCCAGCGGCACCGCCTCGTCGCTCCAGCTCTCGTCGTGCCGGTCCTGGAGCCGGGGCACTTCGAGCACCAGGAAATCGATGTCGGCGAGCTGCGGCCAGCGCCGCTCCAGGCGTTCCACGGAGTCCTGCACCAGATCCGCGAACACGTCGGCGCGGCTCGCGGCCAGCGGCACCTGAGGGGGTGCGATCGGCCCGCGCATGCCCCGACCGTGGCGGTCGCGGCGACGGGGCCCGGGGCCGGCGGCACGGGGCGGTACACGGTTGTCCATCACTGGTGAAGCGTAGTCCTCGCGGGCTCCCGGCGCGCCGCCTCCCGTCTCGACACCACCTGGGGTGACATGTCGGAGGATGACCATTCCAGCCAAGGTTGGGCTCGTTTCCGTATCTCCACAAGACCGGTGACCTCAAGGCAATTGACGGTGTTTGTGCCGACTCATGACCGGATGCGATACCGTCCGGGAGCCAGGGCGGCGCCGTCCGCGCAGGTCAGCGAGGCGTGTCCGGGGAGGTGTGTGGGGCGCTTCACAACCCGACACGGTGGAGTGACCCGGGGGAGAGTCGTCGCGGCCCGCTCAAGAGTGCGGTACCGTCCAACATCGTGAGCCCTGTACGTCGCTGTTCGCGAACCGCCTGCGGCCGACCCGCCGTCGCGACGCTGACGTACGTCTACGCCGACTCGACCGCGGTCCTCGGCCCGCTCGCCACCTACGCCGAACCCCACTGCTACGACCTGTGCGCCGAGCACTCCGAGCGCCTCACCGCCCCGCGCGGCTGGGAGGTCGTCCGGCTCATCGACGGCTCCGCCCCGGCCCGTCCCAGCGGCGACGACCTGGAAGCGCTCGCCAACGCGGTGCGCGAGGCGGCCCGTCCCCAGGAGCGGGCGGCCGAGGCGGGCGGCGGACGTGGCGCGGATCCGATGGAGGTCGCCCGGCGCGGCCATCTGCGGGTTCTGCGGTCACCCGACAACTGAGCCGTACCCGCAGGTCGCTCCGGGTTCCCCGCCGTTCTCACCCGTTCGGCCCACTGCGCTCCGCCTCTTTCGGTGCTGCACACCCATTGACGCGCCCTTGTCGCGGACACGACCATTCCGGATGACCGGCGGGAAATTGGTTTCCGCATGCCGGAATCGGGGAGGCGCCCGTGTACGTCCAGGACCTGGAACCCGTCGCCGGCTCCCTGGGCCTGTCCGCCCTGGTGGCCGCCCTGCCCCTGGTGACCGTCCTGATCCTGCTCGGCGGGGTCCGGGTGAAAGCCCACCTCGCGGGCCTGACGGGCCTTGTGGCGGCCGTACTCGTCGCCTGCCTCGCCTACGGCATGCCGTTCGGCCAGACGCTCTCCAGCGCCGCCCAGGGCGCCGTGTTCGGCCTGTTCCCCATCCTGTGGATCGTGGTCAACGCCCTGTGGGTGTACCGGATGACGGTCCGTACCCGTCATTTCGACATCCTGCGCCGCTCGTTCGGGCGACTCTCCGACGATCTGCGCATCCAGGCCCTGGTGATCGCCTTCTGCTTCGGCGCGCTCCTGGAGGCGCTGGCCGGATTCGGCGCCCCGGTCGCGATCTGCTCGGTCATGCTCGTCGCCCTCGGCTTCGACCCGGTACGCGCGGCCGTGGTCTCCCTGGTCGCCAACACCGCCCCGGTCGCGTTCGGCGCGATGGGCACGCCCGTGGTCACCCTCGCCCAGGTCACCGGACTGCCACTGGACTCGGTGGCCTCCGTGGTGGGCCGTCAGACACCGTTGCTGGCCCTGGTGGTGCCGCTGGTCCTGGTCGGCCTCGTCGACGGCGCGCGCGGGCTGCGTGAGACCTGGGTGCCCGCCCTGGCGTGCGGAATCGCCTTCGCCGCCGCCCAGTTCGCCGCCTCCAACTACCTCTCCGCCCAACTCGCCGACATCTGCGCCGCGCTGGCCGGCGCGGCCGCGCTCGCCGCCGTGCCCCGCGCGCGCGTGCCCGCCGCCGAGGAGGTGCGTGCGGCCGTGCTCACCGGCGCCCGCAGCGCGGACCTCGACGAGACCGACCCGCGCCCCGAAGTCCTGCGCGCGTACGCCCCGTACGCCCTCATCGTCGTCGTCTTCTCCGTCGCGCAGATCCCGCCCGTCAAGGACTGGCTGGCACGCGCGACCCGGGTCTACGACTGGCCCTTCCTGGACGTCGCCGGCCCGAACGGCCAACCGGTCGGCGGGAATCTCTTCACCTGGCCGGTGGTGTCGACCGGCGGCACGCTCGTGCTGATCGCCGGCCTCGCCACGGCGGCCGTCCTGCGCGTGCACGCGCGCGTGGCGGTCACGGAATGGGTCTCGACGGTACGCGAGTTGAGGTTCGCGATTCTCACCGTGACCTCCGTCCTCGCTCTCGCCTACGTCATGAACCTCTCCGGACAGGCCGCCACCATCGGCCAGTTCGTGGCGGCCGCGGGCGCCGGCCTCGCCTTCCTCTCGCCGGTCCTCGGGTGGTTCGGCGTCGCCGTCTCCGGCTCCGACACCTCGGCCAACGCGCTCTTCGGCGCCCTCCAGGTGAGCGCCGCGCACGAGTCGGGACTCTCGCCGGACCTCCTCGCGGCCGCGAACAGTTCCGGCGGCGTGCTCGGCAAGATGATCTCCCCGCAGAACCTCACGATCGCCTGCGCGGCGGTGGGCCTGGAGGGGCGGGAGGGGGACCTGCTGCGCCGGGTGCTGCCGTGGAGCCTTGGACTGCTGCTGGTGATGTGCCTGATCGTGGCGGGACAGAGCTCGCCGGTGCTGGGGTGGATGCTGCCCTGACCCGCTGGGCGGGGCGGCCTGACCCGCCGTGCGAGGCGGCCCGGCCGGACTGCCCGGGTCGGCACCGACGGATCCCGAGGGGGCCGTACGCGATCACAGGTGGCCACACGCGATCGCGTAGGACCGCATGAGATCGCGCGGGATCACATCGGACCGTTGTGGATCCATCACCGCTCACTGCCGGTCACCGCAGAACACGGCCAGGAGACCGCCGGGAAAACGCCGCAGACCGCCCGCAGCCCGCCGGAGCGCCGACGGCGGATACCTGCGTCCGCGCCGTACGCCAGGGCAGGTAGTTTGGGGCGACCGATAAGACTTCAGGAGGGTTGGGCCGTGGCTGCTGATCTGTCGCAGATCGTCAAGGCGTACGACGTGCGCGGGGTGGTTCCGGACCAGTGGGACGAGGCGCTCGCCGAGCTGTTCGGCGCCGCTTTCGTACAGGTGACCGGCGCCGCCGCGATCGTCGTCGGCCACGACATGCGGCCCTCCTCGCCCGGCCTGTCCCGCGCCTTCGCGCGCGGGGCGGCGGCCCGTGGCGTCGACGTCACCGAGATCGGCCTCTGCTCGACCGACCAGCTGTACTACGCCTCGGGCGCACTCGGTCTGCCCGGCGCGATGTTCACCGCCTCGCACAACCCGGCGCAGTACAACGGCATCAAGATGTGCCGCGCCGGAGCCGCCCCGGTGGGTCAGGACACCGGCCTGACGGAGATCCGGGAGCTGGCGGAGCGCTGGTCCCGGCAGGGCGCGCCGGAGCCGGCCGCCACGCCCGGAACCATCACCTCCCGCGAGACGTTGCCGGACTACGCGGCGCATCTGCGCTCGCTCGTGGACCTGACCTCCATCCGCCCCCTGAAGGTCGTGGTCGACGCGGGCAACGGGATGGGCGGTCACACGGTCCCGACGGTCTTCGAGGGCCTGCCCCTGACCCTGGTCCCGATGTACTTCGAGCTGGACGGCACCTTCCCGAACCACGAGGCCAACCCGCTCGCCCCGGCCAACATCGTGGACCTCCAGCAGCGCGTCCGCGAGGAGTCGGCCGACCTCGGCCTGGCCTTCGACGGGGACGCCGACCGCTGCTTCGTCGTGGACGAGCGGGGCGAGCCGGTCTCCCCGTCGGCGGTCACCGCCCTCGTCGCCGCCCGCGAACTGGCCCGCAACGGCGGCAAGGGCACCGTCATCCACAACCTGATCACGTCCTGGACCGTCCCGGAGGTGGTCCGCGAGAACGGCGGCACCCCCGTCCGCACCCGCGTCGGCCACTCGTTCATCAAGGCCGAGATGGCGAAGGCCGGCGCGATCTTCGGCGGCGAGCACTCGGCCCACTACTACTTCAAGGACTTCTGGAACGCCGACACGGGCATGCTGGCCGCCCTGCACGTCCTCGCCGCCCTCGGCGGCCAGACCGGCCCGCTCTCCTCGCTCGTCGCCCAGTACGACCGCTACGTCGGCTCCGGCGAGATCAACTCCACGGTCGCCGACCAGCAGGCCAGCCTCGCGGAGATCCGCGCCGCCTACGGGGACCGCGACGACCTCACCCTGGACGACCTGGACGGCCTCACCGTCGCCGCCGCCGACTGGTGGTTCAACGTCCGCCCGTCCAACACCGAACCGCTGCTGCGCCTGAACGCGGAGGCCAGGGACGAGGCGACGATGACGAAGGTGCGGGACGAGGTACTGGCGATCATCAGAGGCTGAGATCGGCCCCGCCCAGCCCGGCGGCGGTAACCTGACCGCACGCGAACATCCCGCTCCCGAATCCCGAAGGGAAACGCCATGCCGCTCGAAGCCGGCCTTCTGGAGATCCTCGCCTGCCCGGCCTGCCACGCCCCCGTGAAGGAGCAGGACGCCGAGCTGATCTGCACCGGCCAGGACTGCGGCCTGGCCTACCCGGTGCGCGACGGTATCCCCGTCCTCCTCGTCGACGAGGCCCGCCGCCCCGCGTAGCCACCACCGTGCCGACCGCGCCACGGCAGCGGTCGGCCGCGCCACCACCGCACCGCACCTGGACCCCGGCAACCGGAGGCCGCTCCCATGCTCGACGAATCGCTGCTCGACACGCCGGAGGGCCTCGCCGAGGCCGACCGCCGAGGTCTGCTGCGCGGCGCGGCCGAGGCCGGCGCCCGCGTCCGCACCGCGGCCCGGCTCGCCATCGAGGCCGGTGTCCAGGAGCTGAAGCCGGACGGCCGTCCGCGGGCCGTCCTGATCGCGGGCCCCGGCGTCGCCGCCACTCACACCGCCGACCTCCTCGGCTCGCTCGCCGGCCCCGGCAGCCCCGTCATCCGGCTCGCCCCCTCCGGTGTGGCCCCGGCCGCCGGCGCCCTGCGCTGGGAGCTGCCCGGCTGGGCCGGCTCCGTCGACCTGCTGCTGATCGCCACCCCGGACGGCACCGAACCCAGCCTGTCGCTCCTCGCCGACCAGGCCTACCGGCGCGGCTGCTCGGTCGCCGCCGTGGCGCCCGCCCAGACCCCGCTCGCCGAGGCGGTGGCCGGCGCCCACGGTCTGTTCGTGCCGATGGCGACGGCTCCGTACGACCACGGCGAGCCGCTCGCCGGCTCCTCCCCGGGCGTCCTGTGGGCGCTGCTCACCCCGCTGCTGGTGCTGCTCGACCGCATCGGCCTGGTCACCGCCCCGCCCGACGACCTGGAGAAGGTCGCCGACCGCCTGGACCGGGTCGCCGAGCGCTGCGGTCCGGCCATCGTGACCTACAGCAACCCCGCCAAGACCCTCGCCTCGGATCTCGCCGACGCGCTCCCGGTGGTCTGGACGGAGGGCGTCTCGGCCGGCCCGGCGGGACGCCGCTTCGTCGCCGCCCTCGCCGAACTGTCCGGCCGCCCCGCCCTGGTCGCCGAACTGCCCGAGGCCC
Source organism: Streptomyces sp. NPDC026515 (assembly GCF_055567595.1). Classification (NCBI taxonomy): domain Bacteria; kingdom Bacillati; phylum Actinomycetota; class Actinomycetes; order Kitasatosporales; family Streptomycetaceae; genus Streptomyces; species Streptomyces sp. NPDC026515. The sequence continues at coordinate 8,729 of NZ_JBVHQD010000006.1, read as the reverse complement.
TGGCGGCCCATCAGGCCCTGCTCGCCGGCCCGCTCGCCGCCAGCGCCGACCCCGACGACTTCTTCCGCGACCGCGTGGAGGAGGCCCCCGCACTGCACGCGCACGTGGTGCTGCTGCGCGACCGCCCCCTCGGCGGCCTCACCGCCGCGCCCGCCGCCCGCGAACTCGCCCTCGGCCACGACACCCCGATCAGCGAGCTGGAGCCGGAGGAGGGCGACGAGCTGGAGACCCTCGCGGAACTGATCGCCGTCACGGATTTCGCCGCCGTTTACCTGGCGCTCGCTTCGGGGGCCTGAGGTGGACACCGGCACCGGGGCCGCCGTACCGAGGGCGACCTGAGGGCCGTACCGAAGGCGAACCGCAGGGAGAACACGCGGTGAACGAGACCGCGGGGAACATGCGGTGAACGAGACCCGCCGTACGGCGCCGTGCGCGGTCGTGGAACCGTCATGGTCCGTCGTACACCGTCGTACGACGGACGCGTCCGCGCCCCCACGCGACCCTGGGCGCCGGCCGCCCCGTACGCAGAGACAACCGGCAGAGAGAAGTCATGGACCGCCTCGACAACACCATCCGCCCCTACGCCTGGGGTTCCCCGACCGCCATCCCGACGCTGCTCGGGGTCGAGCCGAGCGGCGAGCCGCAGGCGGAGATGTGGATGGGCGCGCACCCGGGCGCCCCCTCGCGCACCGCGCGGGGCACGCTCGTCGACGTCGTCGACGCGAACCCGAAGGCCGAACTGGGCGAGGCGGCCGTGGCCAAGTTCGGCCCGCGACTGCCCTTCCTGCTCAAGATCCTCGCGGCCGGCGCCCCGCTCTCCCTCCAGGTGCACCCCAACCTGGAGCAGGCGCGCGAGGGGTACGAGGACGAGGAGCGGCGCGGGATCCCGGTGGACGCCCCGCACCGCAACTACAAGGACGCCAACCACAAGCCCGAACTGATCTGCGCACTCACCGAGTTCGACGGCCTGTGCGGCTTCCGCGCCCCGGAGCAGAGCGCCGGACTCCTCGCCGCCCTCGGCGTCGACTCCCTGAAGCCGTACGTCGACCTGCTGCGCGCCCACCCCGAGGAAGCGGCCCTGCGCGAGGTCCTCACCGCGATCCTCTCCGCCGACCGCGAGGAGATGGCCCACACGGTCGCCGAGACCGCCGCCGCCTGCGCCCGCCTCGGCGGCGAGTACCAGCCGTACGCGGACATCGCCCACCACTACCCCGGCGACCCCGGGGTGATCGCCGCGCTGCTCCTCAACCACGTGCGTCTCCAGCCCGGCGAGGCCCTCTTCCTCGGGGCCGGCATCCCGCACGCCTACCTCGACGGCCTGGGCGTCGAGATCATGGCCAACTCCGACAACGTGCTGCGCTGCGGCCTGACCCCCAAGCACGTCGACGTCCCCGAACTCCTGCGTGTCGTCCGCTTCGAGGCCGGTGACGCGGGCGTGCTGCGTCCCGAGGCCGCGCCGGACGGCGAGGAGGTCTACGAGACGCCGATCGACGAGTTCCGCCTCTCCCGGTACGTCCTGCCCGAGGGGTCCGCCCCGCACGACCTGACCCTGCCGACTGCGCAGATCCTGCTCTGCACGGCCGGCGCGGTCCGGGCGGGCGAGGAGGAACTGGCCCCCGGCGGTTCGGTGTTCGTCCCCGCGGGCGAAAAGGCGGAGGTCTCGGGTGCGGGCACGGTCTTCCGTGCCACGGTGATCGTCTGAGGGATGCGTGATTCCGGATGGGTCGGATTGTCGTACCGGGATTGTGGATACCTGACGAGCCGCTCCCGGACAGGGCTGCAAGAATGACCCATCCGGCAAAGCACGGGCAAAGACGAGCGCACGCCTGGGCGGCGTAGACGGACGACGGCGAGAAGGGACATCGCGGACACATGAGCGCGTCAGGCGGCACCAGGGCGATCGTGGCGGCACTCGGCGCCAACCTCGCGATCGCGGCAGCGAAGTTCGTGGCGTTCGCGTTCAGCGGCTCCTCTTCGATGCTCGCCGAGGGCGTGCACTCGGTCGCCGACTCCGGCAACCAGTTCCTGCTGCTCATCGGCGGCAAGAAGGCCCAGCGCGAGGCCACCCCGCAACACCCCTTCGGCTACGGCCGCGAGCGGTACATCTACGCCTTCCTCGTCTCGATCGTCCTCTTCTCGGTCGGCGGCATGTTCGCCATCTACGAGGGCTACGAGAAGATCAGCCACCCCCACCAGGTCGAACACTGGTACTGGCCGGTGGGTGTCCTGGTCTTCGCGATCATTGCCGAGGGCTACTCGTTCCGTACCGCCATCAAGGAGTCCAACCAACTGCGGGGCAAGCTGTCCTGGTCGCAGTTCATCCGTCGCGCCAAGGCCCCCGAGCTGCCGGTCGTCCTCCTGGAGGACTTCGGCGCCCTCATCGGCCTGGTCCTCGCCCTCGGTGGCGTCGGCCTCGCCCTGCTTACCGGCGACGGCGTCTGGGACGGCATCGGCACGGTCTGCATCGGTGTCCTGCTCGTCATGATCGCCCTTGTCCTCGCGGCCGAGACCAAGTCCCTTCTCCTCGGCGAGGCCGCGGGCATCGAAGAGGTCAGGAGGATCGAGGCCGCGATCGTCGACGGCGACACGGTCACCGGCATCATCCACATGCGCACGCTCCATCTCGGCCCCGAGGAACTGCTCGTCGCCGCCAAGATCGCCGTCCAGCACGACGACACGGCCACCGAGGTCGCGAGCGCCATCAACGCCGCCGAGGCCCGCATCCGCACCGCGGTTCCCATCGCCCGCGTGATCTACCTCGAACCCGACATCTACAGCGAGGCCGAGGCCACCAAGGGCCCCGACCCGGAAGCCACCCCGGGCGGCCCGGCCCCCCACCCCGCCGGCCACTGAGCCTTCCCGGGCGGCACAGCCACGGGCCCGTCCCTCCAGGGGAAACGGGCCCGCTGTCAATCCGGTCACACCACCTCGCTCAGCACCCAGCACCGCCCCGCCCGCCCGTCCGGTGCCGTCCGCGGCGCTGAGCGGCCCGCGAGCTTCTCCGCCGCCGTGCAGGTGGGGGGAGGGGCGCCGGCCCGGACGGGTCACGTCGATCTCCTAACGCCTTCGTCACACGAAACGCCGTCCCAGGACATCCCGCGTACTCGATCGGAAGCCCCGATCTCCCTGCGCCCCGCGACACCCCCACCCCGGCTCAACGGCGCGAAAGTCCCGGTTGGCCCCCTCTGGTCACCCCTGTGCACCCCTCGCCGAGACCCTCGTCACCTCTTCACAGGCCGCCTGGCCGACCGCGCCGGCCCCCTCGAACGGCCTGAACTGTTCGGAGGCGGGCTGGGGACGCCCCGCCCACCGGTGTAGCTTGGGACGGAGCCAGACGTCGCTGCTGATGGCGGTCGGGCGGTCCCCTACGGACCGGCCGAGGGAGAGAGGGCCTCCGACGGACTGCGCTGCGCGCACGCGGGCATGCCTGTGTCCTCTTCTCGGGCACCCCTGTGTCCGCCGCCGCGCAGACCAGCCGTACCCACCCTCGACCCGATACCGAGGAGCAGCTCGCAATGACGACTGTCGACAACCGACAGGACTTCAAGGTCGCCGACCTCTCCCTGGCCGACTTCGGCCGCAAGGAGATCACCCTCGCCGAGCACGAGATGCCCGGCCTGATGGCGATCCGCAGGGAGTACGCCGACGCGCAGCCGCTGGCCGGCGCGCGCGTCACCGGCTCCCTGCACATGACCGTGCAGACCGCCGTCCTGATCGAGACCCTGGTCGCCCTCGGCGCCGAGGTCCGCTGGGCGTCCTGCAACATCTTCTCCACCCAGGACCACGCGGCCGCCGCCATCGCCGTCGGCCCGAACGGCACGCCGGACAACCCGCAGGGCGTCCCCGTCTTCGCCTGGAAGGGCGAGACGCTGGAGGAGTACTGGTGGTGCACGGAGCAGGCGCTGACCTGGCCGAACACCCCCACCGGCGGCCCGAACATGATCCTCGACGACGGTGGTGACGCCACCCTCCTCGTCCACAAGGGCGTCGAGTACGAGAAGGACGGCAAGGTGCCGTCCGTCGACACCGCCGAGTCCGACGAGCACCGCGTCATCCTCGAACTCCTGCACCGGACCATCACGGACGGCTCGCAGAAGTGGACCCAGCTGGCCTCCGAGATCCGCGGCGTGACCGAGGAGACCACGACGGGCGTCCACCGCCTGTACGAGATGCAGCGCGACGGCGAGCTCCTGTTCCCGGCGATCAACGTCAACGACGCCGTCACCAAGTCGAAGTTCGACAACAAGTACGGCTGCCGCCACTCCCTGATCGACGGCATCAACCGCGCCACCGACGTCCTCATCGGTGGCAAGACCGTGGTCGTCTGCGGCTACGGCGACGTCGGCAAGGGCTGCGCGGAGTCCCTGCGTGGACAGGGTGCCCGGGTCATCGTCACGGAGATCGACCCCATCTGTGCCCTGCAGGCGGCGATGGACGGCTACCAGGTCACGACCCTCGACGAGGTCATCGACAAGGCCGACATCTTCGTCACCACGACCGGTAACAAGGACATCATCATGGCCTCGGACATGGCCAAGATGAAGCACCAGGCCATCGTCGGCAACATCGGTCACTTCGACAACGAGATCGACATGGCCGGCCTCGCCAAGATCCCCGGCATCGTCAAGGACGAGGTCAAGCCGCAGGTTCACACCTGGAAGTTCCCCGACGGCAAGGTGATCATCGTCCTGTCCGAGGGCCGCCTGCTGAACCTGGGCAACGCCACCGGTCACCCGTCGTTCGTGATGTCCAACTCCTTCGCGGACCAGACCCTGGCCCAGATCGAGCTGTTCACCAAGCCCGACGAGTACCCGGTCGGCGTCTACACGCTGCCCAAGCACCTCGACGAGAAGGTCGCCCGTCTGCACCTGGACGCGCTCGGCGTGAAGCTCACGACGCTCCGCCCCGAGCAGGCCTCGTACATCGGCGTCAAGGTCGAGGGCCCGTACAAGTCGGACCACTACCGCTACTGAGAGAGCGTCGCTGAAGTATCGCCGCTGAGGTATCGCCACCGCGATACCTCAGCCCAGTCCGCGGCCCGCCTCCGGAAGAGCACGGCAGTGCACTGACGCGCCTTCCTGGAGGTAAGCGTTCCGGCCCATCGAGGCAGGCCCCCGCACCCCCGTGTCGGGGGCCCGCCCCTTTGGCCCCACTGGCCCCGCCGGCCTACCCGCGCGGCCGTACCGCAGGACCGAGCCCCGGACCGGCAGCCCGCCAAGACCCAGGACCCCCATGCCCCGCGGCCGATATTCGCTCCACGATCCGCACGATCGCACCCCCCTCGGTGAAGAACACTTCCAATGCGCCCCCGGCCCCTCCGGCTGGCGTTATGTCTCCCAGGTCACCACCCCCTCCGGTGACCACAGCGGCTCGGTCGATCTCGCCCTGGACCACCTCGGCCGCCCCATCCGCCTCGAACTCCACGCCGCGAGCTGGCGGGTTCGCGGAGCCGCCCTCGACGGTGTCACCTGGGTCCGCACGGACCCCACCGGCGCTCATGCCACCGAAGGCCATGTGCGCGCCCACGCCTTCACCGGCACGTCTCCCGCGTTCCTGGTCGCCACCGCCCGTCTCCTGCGCCTCACCCCCTCCGCCTCCGCTACCCGCGTACGCCTCGTGGCCTTCACGGACCCGGTCCTCGCCCCCCGCACGGTGGACCAGTCCTGGGCCTTGGTGAAAAGCGAAGCACACGCCACTGACAATGGTCCTCTGACCGTGGACGAATACCAGGTCACAGCCCTGGACACGGGGGAGCAGCACGCCGTTCACCTCGCCGGTGACGTGGTCCTGGCGGCGCCCGGGATCGAGCTGGAGGACCTGCGGTCGCCACCGTCCGTCTTCGACAACGCCGACAACGCCGCCGGCACCGACGACTTCGACGCCTTCGAGGACTGACCCGGAGCGGCGCCGGGTCCGGGTGCGCCCTAGGCCGGCGGCACGAACCCGGTGGAGGGCCGCTCGTCCGCCGGGGGAGCGGCGGGTCCGGGAACCTGGGGCTGCCCCGCCGACGGGGGATACGACATGGCCGGGGCGGTGGGATCGGGGCGATACGAAGGCGCCGGAGGCACCGGTGGGGCGAAGCCGCTCGGCGCACCGGGTACGGGAGGGACGTAGCCATGGGGCGCGCCCGGCAGCGAGGGGCCGCCATAGCCGTAGGGAAGGCCCGATGGTGGGGCGTACGCGTTCGGTGCGCCGGTTTCCAGGGGGGCCTGGGCCTGGCCGGCGAAGGCCCGCCGGGCCTCTCGCGCCTGCCGTTCCTGCACCACGGCCGCCAGATACGCCGCCGGTGGAATCTCCCGTGGCGCCGGAGTCCCCGTCCGGGCCGCGAGGTCGGTCGCGAGCTGCTCCGCCATCGTCCAGGAGACCTGCGGATCGAGCTGCTGCATCCGCGTCAGGTACTGCCGGACGGCAAGCCACAACCCGTCCGGAACAGCCGACAGATCCAGCTCGGCGAAACGTCCCGCCAGCCAGGGAGGAGGCGGTGGAATGAACCTGGTCTGCCCGACCGGCACCCGCTCGCGTACGACCAGAGTCCCCGCGAACACGTCTCCCAGCCGACGGCCGCGCGCCGAGACCAGCGAGGCGATACAGGCGACGACCCCGAACGTCATCAGAATCTCGACCACGCCGAGGGCACCACGCACCAGAGCGTGCCGGAACCGAATGGGCCCGCCGTCGTCGCGCACCACACGCAGTCCGCATGCCATCTTCCCGAGCGAGCGCCCATGGCTCAGCGTCTCCACCGCGATCGGCCCGCCCACCAGCAGCAACAGGAAGGCCGCGAGCGACAGTGCCACCTGCGCGGCATCGTCCAACGAGGCCGTGGCCGCCACCAGGCCTATGGACACACCGATGTACACGGTCATGGCCACGACCAGGTCCAGCAGAACGGCCAGCGCCCTGCTGGGCAGCCTCGCGGGACGCAGTTCGAGCGCCACCGCCTCGCCTGTCACCAGCTCACTCACGCTTGCCGCCTTCCCTTGGTCTGCCCCGTACAGCGCAAGTCTGCCAAGCTGAGAGCGCATCGCGCCGCAGTACGACAAGCCGACAGCTGAGACAGGCAGTCGACGACCAGCCGAGGAGCAGGCAGACCCGATGGACCTCGACGTCTTCGTCTCCGCACACCGAGCCGAGTGGGACCGCCTCGACGCGCTCCTGCGCCGCCAGCGGCGCCTCAACGGAGCCGAAGCCGACGAACTCGTCGCCCTGTATCAGCGCACTGCCACGCACCTCTCCCTGATCCAGTCCAGCGCGCCCGACCCGCAGCTCGTCGGCCGGCTCAGCCAGCTCGTGGCACGCGCGCGCAGCGCGGTGACAGGGGCGCGCCGCGCCTCCTGGCGCGACGTGGCTCGCTTCCTCGGTCAGGGGTTTCCGGCCGCCGTCTACCGGTCCCGTCACTGGTGGGTGCCCACCGCGCTCATATCCACCGCGGCCGCGATCCTCCTGGGGTGGTGGATCGGCACGCACCCGGACGTGCAGTCGACCATCGCCGCCCCCAGCCAGCTCCGCGAGCTGACCCGTCCCGGGGGTGAGTACGAGACCTATTACTCCAGCCATCCCGCGGCTTCGTTCGCCGCCCAGGTGTGGACGAACAACGCCCAGGCCGCCGCGATGTGCCTGGTCCTGGGGGTGTTCCTGGGCCTCCCGGTCATCTACATCCTCTTCGAGAACATGCTCAACCTGGGCGTGGGCTTCGGCCTGATGTCCTCGGCCGGACGTCTCGACACGTTCCTGGGCCTGGTCCTCCCGCACGGGCTGCTCGAGCTCACCGCGGTCTTCGTCGCCGCGGGCACCGGGCTCCGCCTCGGCTGGACCGTCATCGACCCGGGCCCGCGCAGTCGCCGTAACGCCCTGGCCGAAGAGGGGCGCGCCGCGGTGGGCATGGCGATCGGGCTGGCTCTGGTCCTGTTCGTCTCCGGTGCCATCGAAGGCTTCGTCACCCCGTCCGGTCTGCCCACCTGGGCCCGTATCAGCATCGGGGTCGTCGCTGAGCTGGCCTTCCTCACCTACGTCTTCGTCCTCGGCGGCCGTGCTGCCCGGGCCGGCGAGACGGGCGACCTTGATGAAGCCGAGCGCAGCGCGTTCGTCCCGACGGCTGCTTGATGTGCGAAGACCTCCCGTGAGCTGCTAGTCTCCTCTTCGCCCCGGAAGACCCGTTGACACGGGCCCGTCGGGGAGGTAGATTCAAACAGTTGCCTAGAACTGGACAAGTTCGGGGCCGATCGTTAGAGTCGATCTGCTTCATAACGGAGAGTCAACTCCGAACATCGAAGCCACTCTCCGATTTACTCAGAAATGAGTGGCCGGTCAGACCGGCCAAGAACTTCTGATAAAGTTGGAAACGCCGAAAGAGAGCCGGAAGGCAATCAAATAGGCAAGGCCTTCCAACGGCCACTGGAAATGAATTCCGACCGGGAACGGAACGGAAAACGGATCTGGTAAGGTTGGAAACACCGAAGGGAAGCCCGGAGGAAAGCCCGAGAGGGTGAGTACAAAGGAAGCGACCGTTCCTTGAGAACTCAACAGCGTGCCAAAAGTCAACGCCAGATATGTTGATACCCCGTCTCCGGCCGATTCTTCGGTTGGGGCGAGGTTCCTTTGAAGAAAAACACAGCGAGGACGCTGTGAACCATCGGATCATTCCTCCGGTGGTTCCGCTCTCGTGTGTGTCGTCCCGCGCTTTTAGATAAGCACAGCGGGAAAGCATTCACGGAGAGTTTGATCCTGGC